>DATJEH010000191.1:0-14920 GCA_035496875.1 Terriglobales bacterium
ACTCCGGGCGGCCACCATCGCATTCCACGGACGGAAGTGGACCGCCTGCTGTTTCGCACTCGCGGACACAACGAAGCGGTTCGCCAGGAGGTGTTGCGGCGCATCAGCGGCCGCAATCAACTTGTGGGACGTATTGAGGAAGTGCGCATCAGCGGCCTTATGGCGGAGGTAAAAATCTCCATCGGGGGGCAGCGCATCACCTCCATCATCACCGCCAGCTCCGCCCGCGAAATGCGCCTCAGACCCGGCCAGACCGCCGCCGCCCTCATCAAGGCCACCGAGGTCATGATCATCCGCGTATAGACGCTTTCGCTCTTTCGCAGGAAGGTTTCCGCTGCGGAAGTCTTAGCACTGAATCAGGCGACCTGAAACCTTGAAACCTGTGTAACTTTGAAACCTTGCTTTCACTCCAATTCCAGTGACACCAGCTTACCCTGCCCCGGCTGCGTCTGCCGGTAGTTCACCGCCACTTTGCGGCTGCTCCACGAGCAGGAGAACTGGTCCGCTCCAATCACGACCAGGTGCTGGTAGTCGGAAGTAAGCATCTTCCAGTTCTTCGCCCCTTCCTGAATGGTTAGGGTGGCGGCGGGAGCAGAGGAGCAATCCACCGCCGTCAGCGTTCCTTTCAGAAACTGGATCGGCCCGCTCTCGTCCGCGGAAGGAGGCGACGCTGCTGTCGCTGTCGGCGGTGAGGCCGGCGTGCTCGCGCCCACCAGCGACTGCCCTGCCGGGGCCATGGCCACCCTGGGGGCCCGCACTGTGCCACCCTGTTGCACGCTTCTTATTTCCGCCAGCCGCGCCAGGTTGTACCGTGCCGCGGAGGCGATTCCCGCGTCACTGCTGTCCTTGAGCCGCTCCAGCAGCGTGGACGCCTGGTCCCAGTCGTGGGCATTCAGACAGGCAAGCGCCAGATTGGAGATGTACATCTCGTTGCGTGGGCTCATGCGAATGGCCGTGCTCAGGTGCTGCATGGACTCCGTCAGCTGGTGGTTCTGCATTTCAGCCACGCCCAGCAGGTTGTACGCGTCCGCGAACTGCGGATCGAGCGCGATGGCGGTTTTTAGCTCCTTTTCCACATTTTGAGCGTCCCCTCCCGCCACCCCGCCGCTGCGTTCCCGCAGCAAAGCCACGTAATAGTGAACCCAGGGGTCATTGGAATTGAGTGCTGCGGCGCGGCTGAAGTATTGTGCCGCCTGGTCGTATTGCTTCTTGTACAGGCAGGCGTATCCCAGCCCGCGCTGCGCGGTGGCGTTGTTCGCGTCCTGCTTCAGCACCCCCTGCAGCAGAGCGACACCCTGCTCCTGCCGGTCCTGCAAATGAAAGTCCGAGTCGCCCAGCATGGCTTCTGCCTCCAGCGGGCTCAAGGGCGCTGCCGCATACGTGCTCATTTTCGCCAGGTTCAGCGGCAGCTTGTAGCGCCGGTACACCGCCTTGGGCGAGCGATAGTAGTTGTCCACCGCCTTTTGCAGTTCTTTCGGGGTCAGGCCAAAAGCCTGCTGCAGTGCCGCTTCCACCGGCACGTGCTGGTCGAGTTCCAGGTTGAAGTACACGCCGGCCTGGTGCAGTTTGTTCATGTCGTACAAGTAATGCACCAGCACCCACGACTCGGCGTAGAACAGCGCGCGTCCGCTGCCTTCGTTATAGATCTTGGAATCGTGCTGCACCCGCAGCAGGCCTGCCATCGGTATCCAGCCGCTGCTGGTGAGCAGTTCCATGCTGCCCATCGGCGGCTTCCCGATCTCTACGCTGTCGCCCATAACGTCAATGGTCGAGAAATACTCGGCAAATCCCTCGTCAAACCATGCGTCCGAAGGTGGAAAGTTCCCATTCAGCAGCAGGTGTGCATACTCGTGGAACACCGTGGCCCAGTTGTCCTCGCCCGAGGTGTCCAGCAGGATGTAATCGCGGTCGGTCGCCTGCTGAAAAAATCCCGCCACTTCCACGGCCTTCCCGTTGTAAAGCGGCCCGTGCTGCTTGAGTTCTTTATTGTTGCGGAAGGCGATGATCTGCAGCGGAACCGGGATGTTGACTTTATCCTTCAGCATCAACTGCCCGAAGATGGCCCGCATCTGCTCGAAGCGCTGGGCCACCTCGCGGCCGCGCTTTTCCCCCGCGTCGGTGGCCACCACAAAATGAGGAGAGCGAATCTCCACCCATTTTTCCGCCGCTTGGGACGGCGATGCGCTCAGCAGCGGCAAAAAGACACCTATCCCCAACCACAGGCAAAGCGCCTTTCCTTGTTGCATGTTTTTGATCTCCCAGTAAAGGTCCGCGGCTGGCGCGCGGAAATCGTCGCTGCCGGCATGGCTTCGTCAGGTCTGCCGGGGCGGCCGAGGGGAGTAACTGCGGCCGTGTTCGCCACCGCGCAGGCAGCTCCGACCGCCGTAGCTTACTGCCAGTTTAAAATTTGTCAACTGGATTACTGCCATCGTTCTGGCCTCAGAACATCAGGTTCACCGGCTTTTTGAGTATATGCCTGAAAACAGACGGTCTGCGGGCGCGCAGGCCTATAACCGCTGAACCGGAAATGGAAAATAAAAAAGCCCGCAGCTGGTCAGCTCCGGGCCATTCTTCCGCAGTCAGAAAACTCGGGGAGACCGCTGCTCGCCTTCAGCGACTACGGCGTGGCTTGTGCCTGGATGTTGAGCACGCCCGCGTAGCTGTCCGCAGGAAGCTGCGGCACCACCGTGGTGTCAATGTTGTAGGCCAGCGTATCGGTTCGGCTGCTGTTGGTGTTGGTGTTGCCGGTGATCGTGGTGTTGCCGATCAGCATTCCGGAAGCAGCCGCATTGAACGGGCTCACTGTGGAGCAAGCCGTGAACCCTCCCGCACCATTTACCTGCACCCCCACCGCTGAGGACGGTATGGTGGCGGTGCCGCCGGTGGTTGAGGTCAGGGCGCCGGTGGCGCTGGTGAAGTACGCCCAAACCGCAATGTTATTCCGGCCCGGCTTTAATACCCAGGCGGTGCTGACAGTGGAAGTGGTGCTGCCGGCATTAGAAGCGGTGTTGGGCGCGAGCGTGAAATTCACCGTGGTGCCGGCACTCACCGTCACAGTTAAGGATTCGTTCAGAGTGGCGTTCAACTGCACGTTGCCGATGTTGGAATTCGCAGGGCCTGCCGCTGCCGCCGGACTGGTCAGCAGGGTGACGGCTACAGCTATCGCCAGCAGGCTGGCAAACAGATGAAAACGAGCCTTCATGGTCTCTCCTTAGGTTTGGTACGGCATCTCTGTCCCCAGGGTTTGGGCCCTCTTCGTCCAGGATCGGGACTACGTCCTGTTTTGGGACACCGCGCCAGTATTGGACACCGCACCTGCTTAGTCCACATAACCAAGGTCATGAACCCTGCCGGCGGTCCCACTACAGAGCTCTGACTGGACCGAAAATCAGCTTGGGAGGTATTGGCAAGTGTCAGCAAAACAATGGGTTACGATTTCCCTGCCGCTCGCCCCGCAGCCGTGGAAACCAGTTTGCCGGACCCGCCTGGAGCCAGGGCGGCAGGCTGGCTGATGGCGTAGAGCCCAGGCGCCTGCCTCAGAAGTGAAAACCCGGCCTTTTCCATCCCCAGGCGTGCCTCCGGGTTGCGCATGAAAGTCTGCCAGACGAACTCGCTGCGGGCGTTTTCCGCCATCAACAGGCTGATGCCCACATCTATTCCCAGAACATCACGGCTGGACCAGCCCACCAGGGGATTAAACGCGTCCACAAAGCCGTAACGCCGCCAGATCTGGCTGCCATAACGGCTGCGCAATAAGCGCAGCACACCCAGCGCATCCGAGAACACAAAGGGCAGCGAGCCTGCGGCTGCGGCGGGAACGATGGTACCGTCAATCGGGCCCTGCAATGGCGGGCCACCCCAGGCCACGTAACCCCGCTGCGAATCGGAGGCGGTAATGCCCCACACGCCACCACCGTAGCTGGGAAATCGGCGGCTCAGTTCCTGGCAGAAACTCTGGTGCGCTTCGCAGGCCAGCACCGAATTGGCGAAGTAGTCGGCGTAATCATCGTGCTGTCCGCGGAAGTCGAACCAGGCGTGGGAGAACTGGTGAATGAATAAAGGGCTGGCTCCAGAAATGAACCGGTACTTGTCGTATTCCATCCAGGGCCGGCGAATGCTGCGCCAGCATTCCGCTGGAATGGCGTGGTGGCCCGAGCCCATGGCCAGCAGATACAGCATCATGGACTCGCAGTAAGTGTCCCAACGCAGAGGGCTGAAGCCGTATTCCGGTCTCCAGGAAAGCGCGAAGGTGCTGCT
This sequence comes from Terriglobales bacterium, assembly GCA_035496875.1. Taxonomy (GTDB): domain Bacteria; phylum Acidobacteriota; class Terriglobia; order Terriglobales; family Acidobacteriaceae; genus JAICWP01. The sequence goes on from DATJEH010000191.1 coordinate 4,258, forward strand.
GCCGTTCAGCGCCCAAGGCCAGCGAACCCGGTCATAAATCTGGCTCGCCACTGACCGCAGGCTGTCACTCTCGAAATACTCTCGGCAGGTCAGAACCCCGCACAGCAGGATGGCAGTATCCACCGGGGAAACTTCCGAGAACCTTACCCGGCGTCCATCGTGGACGTCGAGAAAATGGTAGAAGAACCCTTCGTGATGAGAGGCATGGTTGAGCAGAAAATCCAGAGTAGCTTGCACGCGCTCGCCAATCTCGGCTCGGGGGCGGTACCCCCGCTCATGGCCAATGCACAGCGCCGTCAGCCCGAAGCCGGTAGCGGCAATACTGGCGGTCCGACGCTTGTCGCCGCCATCGGCTGAAGCCCGGTCGCGTACCAGCCCGGTGAGCGGGTCAGCCTCATGCCAGAAGAATTCGAAGCATGCGTGCTCCAACTCATTGAGAAAGCTCTGGTTGTCCGGTTCCTCTACCTCGGCCAGCAAGAGATCGGAAACACCCCTGCCGCCGGCCAAGGGCAGAACCATACTCCCCGCGACAAGCGTCCGCAAAAATCCGCGCCGGGTCCAGTCCATTTGAAGTGGCGGCTTTGTTGCGGACCAGCCTCAGCGCAATCCGGCCAGTTCGCATCGGGAGCGACCCTAAGCGCGGGCTGGGGGAGTGCCTCTGCTTCGGTGCAATATCGCTCTCGCCGGCTCAGTATGCCTGAAGCTACTCACCTTCCTTATCAGTCAATTAGCCTAAGGAGTTACCAGTTTTGTTCCCCCGGCTAGAGAGTCTGGCTATCAGGAACAAGGCAACAGCAGCACAGAATTAAGCCCCTAAAAATCCAGCAGCTACACGGAAAACCTGCGGAGATTTTTTGGCCGTGATGGTCCTTTGAATGCAATTAACTAAGGCGAAACCCGGGGATTGAGACAGATGCGGGGCAAAAGCAAGTAAAAATTACTTCGTTGTGGAAAATTATGAGGGTTGTAACGATTTTTAACTGTGCAAAAGCTGGCGGGTGGCTCCCAGCTCTGTCCCTTCATGGGCCAGCCAACTCAAGGCACAGCTTGGCACGAACCACTTTGCGTCCTTCGTCAACCTCGAAATCCAACTTAAACAAAACACAGTAGATTTTGGTCGAAGTGCAGATGAAGCAAAACCACAGTTTCTGGGGCGGGTGGGGAGAACGCCTTACGGCGATGCGCAACATCCCCCCTGTCCTGCACATCGTGTGGGAGTCGGGTCCGGCCGTAGTGGCCGCCGGCGTTGGGCTGCGCCTTCTGGTCGCACTGCTTCCCCTGGCCTTGCTGGCCGTCACCCGGCTGATCATTGATGCCATTGTGAGGACGGTGCAGACCCCCACTCACCCGGTGCAGCCCCACTTCTGGTGGCTGGTGGCAGCGGAATTCTTGCTCGCAGTGTTGGGCAGCTTACTGAGCCGGACCATTGACTTCATGGACGCCCTGCTGGCCGACAAGTACACCCGCCACGTCAGCATCCGAGTGATGAAGCACGCGGCTGAGCTGGACCTGATCGCCTACGAAGACCCCATCTTCTATGACCGCCTGGAGCGGGCACGGGTGCAAGCCACCGACCGCCTGGGCATGATTCAGCAGATCGGCAGCCTGATCCAGCAGATGGTGACGGCGGTATCTCTCTCCGTTTACATCATCGCCTACTCTCCCTGGCTGCTGCTGTTGCTGGTGGCCGGAATTCTTCCCGCGTTCCTGGGAGAAAGTCATTTCGCCTTTCTGGGTTATGCCAAGAACTTCCGCCAGACTCCGATCCGGCGGCAGTTGGACTATCTGCGCTTGCTGGGCGGCAGCCGGGAGGCGGCAAAAGAACTGAAGCTATTCGGTCTGAAGGGCTTTCTAGGCGACCGCTTTACTCGCCTATGGGACCAGATCTATGAAGAGAATGTCGCCCTCTCCCGCCGCCGCCTCATCGCCGGAGCGCTGCTCTCGCTGCTGGGCACGGTGGGCTACTACTCGGCCTACGTCTACGTAATCTGGCGCGCCCTCATCGGCTCCATCAGCATCGGCACCTTAACCGCGCTGACCGGCGCCATCGTGCAGGTCAGCGGCAACATCCAGCAGATTTTCTCCACCTTGTCCGGCATTGCCGACCAGGCGCTGTTCCTGACCGACCTGCTGGCCTTCTTTGAAATGCAGCCCACGATCCGGTCGAAGCCGAATGCGCTGCCCGCGCCCCGGCCCATTACCCGCGGCTTTGAATTCCGCAATGTTTCATTCTCCTATCCTGGCACTTCGCGTCTGGTGCTGGACCGGCTGAACTTCCAGCTTCATCCGGGAGAGCGGGTCGCCCTGATCGGCGAGAACGGGCAGGGCAAAACCACCATCGTCAAGCTGATCACGCGGCTCTACGACCCCACCGAGGGCCAGATTCTTCTCGATGGCGTGGACCTGCGCGAATACGACCTGGAAGACCTGTACCGCGAAATCGGCGTCATCTTCCAGGACTTCATGCGCTACGAACTCACCGCGCGGGAAAACATCGCGGTGGGCAAAATCGAGCAGGTCGGGAACCTTCACCTGCTGCAGAACGCGGCTTTCAAGAGCCTGGCCCACGAAGTGGTGGAGAAGCTGCCTTCCCGCTACGAGCAGATGCTGGGCCGGCGCTTTGAAGGCGGCGTGGACCTTTCCGGCGGCGAGTGGCAGAAGCTGGCGCTGGCGCGCGCGTACCTGCGCGATGCCCAACTGCTCATTCTCGATGAACCCACCGCCTCGCTGGACGCGCGCAGCGAATGTGAAGTGTTTCAGCGCTTCGCCGAACTGACCGCGGGCAAGATGGCTTTGTTTATCTCTCACCGGTTCTCCACCGTGCGCATGGCCGACCGCATTGTGGTCCTGGAAAACGGCAGAATTGCCGAAGAAGGCAGTCATAACGAGCTGGCGAGCTTGGGCGGCCGCTACGCCGAGATGTTCGAAATGCAGGCCGCCAGTTACCGCTAGGGATCCTTAAATGCCGCAGAACACTCACCTGGAGATTATTTGTGCCGAGGCCGAACGCTGGCCGGAACACTGGCCGGAGACCGCCACCGACCTCTCCGCTTTGCGGGCCCAGGCCGCGCAATTCGCCGCTGGGCTGGCTTCCCTGCCCCGGTCCCGTTCGCGCCGTTTCTTCGCGCAACGTTGCCGGAGGTTACGCAAGAGCCTGAAACCGCTGTGGAGCGTGCTCGACACTTCCCTTCCCAAAGAAGCTATCGGCGACGATTTCCGCTGGCTGCACGACAATGCCCGCCTGCTTTACAGCACGCTGCAGGAACTGAGCGATGCCAGCCGCACCCTCAAGCCCCTGCCGCAGGCGCGCCGCCGCAATGGCGAGCAGGTGCCGCGTGTTCTGGCGGTGGCTGAGGGCTTTCTGGCTGTCGCTGATTACCGTTTCGATGAACGCTCGCTCGCGACTTACGTGGACTCCTTTCAGGAAACCACGGCGCTGGACCTGGAAGAACTGTCCGCTCTGGCCTTCTGCCTCAAGCTGGTCCTGCTGGAGCGGGTCGCTGAGCGTGCCCCGCGCGTATTGCTCGACCGGCAAGCCTCCTGCGGTGTGGGCGCCTGCGTCCACAGCCTGCACGATGTAGGGCAGATTTCCTGGAAGGAAGTGCTGGAGCCTCTGATTCTGTTCGATCGGGTGCTGCGCGAAGACCCGCAGCACGCCTACTCCGGCATGGACTATGAGAGCCGCGATCTGTACCGCAAGGCGGTAGCCAAGATCGCGCTCCACAGCCGGCAAACGGAAATGGATGTGGCGATTGAGGCCTTATCCCTAGCGCGGGAAGCGTGGCATCGCCAATACCACGATCCGCGAATCGCAGCCCGCCGCTCCCATGTCGGCTACTACCTGGTGGGCCGGGGGAGCAGCCTGCTCAAGCAGCGCAGCAATTTCCAACCGCCGCTGCTGGAAAAAGCGCGGGCATTCCTGCGCCACCATCCTGACGCCTACTATCTCACCGGCATACAACTGATCACGTTCGGGATCATGGTTGCGGTTCTGCTGGGTGTAATCGGCACGGTGGGCTCACCCGCCATGGTGCTGCTGGCCATGCTGGCCCTGTTCTTGCCCAGTTCGCAAGCGGCGGTCGAGGTGATGAATTACATCACCACCGTGCTGCTGCCGGCACAAATTCTGCCCAAGCTGGACTTTTCCGAGGGCGGCATTCCCGCCGACTGCGTTACCCTGGTCGCCGTTCCCGCGCTCCTGCTGAACCAACGCCAAGTACGCAAACTGGTGGAAGACCTGGAAATCCGCTACTTGGGCAACCGCGATTCCAACCTGCATTTCGCCCTGTTGACCGATTTGCGCGATTCGACGGAACCGGCGCCTGAAGATGACCCGCTGGTCACGCTCTGCTCCGACCTGATTGCCAAACTCAACGAAAAATATTCCGGGCAGAGCACTGGCTCGTTCCTGCTCCTCCATCGCCACCGGGTTTATGACCAGCGCGAAGGCGTGTGGATGGGCTGGGAGCGCAAGCGTGGCAAGCTGCAGGACCTCAACAAGCTGCTGCGGCAGCAGTATGACAGCTTCCCGGTAAAGGTCGGCAACATCGCGGTTCTGCCCCAGGTGCGGTTCGTCATCACTCTGGATTCGGATACGGAACTTCCGCGGGGCACCGCGCAGCGCATGGTGGGAGCTCTCGCCCATCCTCTGAACCGGGCTATCGTGGACAACCGGCGCAACGTGGTGGTTTCCGGATATGGAATCCTGCAGCCGCGCGTGGGCGTTAGCGTGCACAGCGCCGCCCGCTCGCGCCTGGCCCATATTTACTCCGGCCAGACCGGCCTCGACATTTACACCCACGCTGTCTCCGACGTGTACCAGGACCTGTGCGGCGAGGGCATCTTCGCCGGCAAAGGGATCTACGAAGTGGATACCCTCCACCAGGTGCTGGACGGCCGCTTCCCCTGCAACGCCCTGCTCAGCCATGACCTGGTCGAAGGCGCCTACGCTCGCGCCGGACTGGCCAGCGACATTGAACTGATTGACGATTATCCTTCGCACTACAGCGCCTACAACCGGCGCAAGCATCGCTGGTTGCGCGGCGACTGGCAGGTGGCGGGATGGCTGTTCTCGCGCGTACCCGACCAGACCGGCGCCCGCGTGCTCAATCCCATTTCCCTGCTCTCGCGCTGGAAAATTCTGGACAATCTCCGCCGCAGTCTGGTGGAGCCGGCCACCTTCCTGCTTCTGCTGCTGGGCTGGCTCCTGCTGCCCGGGCGCGCGGCGCATTGGACGGTGGCCGCCATCGCCGTCCTCTTTTTCCCCGCCTGGCTGGAGTGCGCGCTCAATTTGGCGCGCGCCCTCAAGAACCGCAGCGTGGAAATGGCGCGTAACGCGTTCAGCGGGTTCGTGACGCAAAACGTCAGCCTGTTCCTGAATCTCACTTTTCTTGCCCACCAGACGTTGCTCTCGCTGGATGCCATAGTTCGCGCGCTGGTGCGGCGCATGGTCACGGGCAAGCGCCTGCTGGAATGGGAGACCGCCGCTGAAGCTGAGTTGGGCGGGCGACGCCGCACTCCCGTGGATGTTTATTTGGATTGGACCTCCGGCCTGGCTTTCGCCGTGGCCGTGGGCGTCGTCTTCCTGCGTCCGCACGCCCTGCTGGCGGCGGCTCCGATTCTGTGCTTGTGGGCTTCCGGCAAGCAACTGTCAAAGTGGCTGAACCGGCCGCCGCGCACCTGCCGCTGCCAAGTCACGCCCCAGGATCAACTGCTGCTGCGCCGCGCCGCCTTGCGCACCTGGCGCTATTTTGCCGAGTTCAGCAACGAGGAGCACAACTGGCTGATTCCTGACAACGTGCAGGAAACGCCCGCCCGGGTGGCGGCCCGCATTTCCCCCACCAACCTGGGATTCCTGCTCAATGCGCGCCAGGTGGCGTGCGAGTTCGGTTATCTCACCGTGCCTGAATTCGCGCTGCTTACCCAGCGGACGCTGGACACGGTACGCCGGCTGCCGCGCTACCGCGGTCACCTGCTCAACTGGTATGACACGCGCACCTTGGTGCCGCTGCCGCCGATGTTTGTGTCCTGCGTGGATAGCGGCAACCTGATGGCTTCGTTCTGGACTCTGCAGCAGGGTTGCCTGGAGCGGCTGCAACGGCCGGTATTGGAGCGCAATCTGGCCCAGGGCTTCCTCGACCACCTGCTGGTGTTAGGCGACGCGGGTGGAGTGCCGCGCCGCATCGCCGCCGGGCTGGCTTCAGTTGCTCATCAGGAGGATTGGCTGGAGCGCATGCTGGCTCTGCCCGAGACCGTCTTCGATCACCTCTCCCAGGAGGAGGCTGAGAGCTCCCCGGACGCTCAGTGGTTTGCCCGCGAACTAAGCCGCCGCCTGAAGAATCTGAAGGAAACGGCGCGCTTTTACGCTCCCTGGATGCTCCCGGAGTTCGCCTGCCTGCGCACCGATCCCGCTCTGCAGCTGGCGCTCGCGGGAAAACAGCTGGTACTGGAGCGCACGCCACAGTTCATCGAGCAACTGGCGGACCGCCTGCAACTGGCCATGGAAGACAGCTCCGCCGCTCCCGAACGCAGGGCGCTTTACCAGGCGCTGCTGGCGATGTTGCCGGAAGCTCGGGCCCACGCTCTGCAACTGATTCGCGAGTTGGAGAGCCTGGCCAACCAGGCGGCCCGCCTGGCCGAAGAAATGGATTTCAGCCTGCTGCTCAACAAGCGCCGCAAGCTGCTCTCCGTTGGCTTCGATGTGGAATCACAGGAACTGCACTCCGCCTGCTACGACCTGCTGGCTACCGAGGCGCGTGTGGCCGTGTTCGCCGCCATCGCCAAGGAAGATATCGCCCAGGAAGCCTGGTTCCTGCTCGGGCGCGCGCACACCCTTGCCTACGGGCGTCCGGTGCTGATCTCCTGGACCGGAACCATGTTCGAGTACCTCATGCCCGGGCTGTGGATGCGCACCTATCCCAACACCCTGCTGGAACGCTCCCGCCTCGCGGCGGTGCGCTCGCAGCAGGACTACGCGGCGCGCCGGCATATTCCCTGGGGTATTTCCGAATCCGCTTATTTCCAGACCGATGAGGCCGGCAACTACCAGTACCACGCCTTCGGCCTGCCGCGCCTGGCTTTGCACAAGGACGAACTGGAGGCCCTGGTTGTTTCGCCTTACTCGACGGTGCTGGCCTTGAGCGTGGACCCCTGTTCGGCGCTGCAGAACTTGCACAAAATGGCCGGCCAGGGCTGGCTGGGAGCCTACGGTTTCTATGAAGCGGGGGACTACACGCCGTCAGTGCAGCATCCCCGGCGACACAGCCACGAACTCGTGCGTTGCTGGATGGCGCACCACCAGGGCATGAGTCTTCTGGCTATCGCTAATTTTCTTCATGCCGGCATAGTGCGGCGCTGGTTCCACAATAATCCCTACGTGCAAGCTACAGAGTTGCTGCTGAATGAAAAGCCGGTGGCCCACGTAAAGAAGCATACTGAATACCACTCCGCGGCAGCGTAAAGCCTCTCCCTGGCGGGCGCAGCAGGCGCCCGCGTCCGCCTGCTCTGCTCAGTCGCGACCACGGATAACTCTGGTCCCCCCTACGGCATGGGGCGAGTGAGAGCAATCCGGTTGCCGGTAAAAAAATAGCGACGGAGCACTCCCTCCATCATCTGTGCGTGATAGTTGGTAATCCTGAGGCACGCATACCCTGTTGCGTTGCCCTCGGTCTTGTCCACGGTGTGTTTAACCAACCAGGAGGAAAACTCATGGCCACCGCTCCCAAGTTTCGCATTGACGTTGCTATCCACGATCTGCTCATGAACGGCGGCAACCAGATGCCGCGAACACTTCAACCCAAAGGTTTGACTCTCCCAGAACCGGTTTTTCCCCAGCATCCGGAATTGCTAGCGCAGGAAGGCCCAGAGGCCCCGCCGGAGAAGCGGCAATGGAGCCGCGGCGACATCTATCGCAAGATGCGGGGATGGCTCTTTCCTTACCTACGTTCGCGTGCGCTGCCCGGGAACTTTCATCCCATCACCTCTTACCTGTTTGTGGAATACAAGTGCAACCTGGATTGCTGGTACTGCTGGGCCTTCGACAACCGTGTGAAGGGGATGACAGAGGATGTGGCCCGCCGCTCCATTGACTGGCTCCACGACCATGGCTGCCGGGTGCTAGCCCTGATGGGCGGCGAGCCGCTGTTGCGCCCGCAATTTGCCCACAAAGTGGTGTACTACGCCGCCAAGAAGGGTTTTTGGGTTTACATCGGCACCAACGGCCGCCTGCTGCGGCCGGATGTGGCCGACCGGCTGGGCGATGCCGGGGTGGCGGTATTTAACTTTGCCATGGATGCCTGGAACCTCAAGCCCGGACTGCCCAAGGCCCTGGTGCCGGCGCGACAGAACCTGGAGCATGTGCTGCGCAAGCAGTATGTCTACGGCTACATGGTCTTTTTCAACATCAACATCTGCCGCAACAACCTGGAAGATGTGCGTCAGCTCACCGATTACGCGCGCGCCCACCGCGTGGCCACCGACTACCACATCAATGAAACCCCCATGCTGGAGCAGGATGAGCATTTCAAACATCTGGAGGAGAATCCCACCTACATTCGTCCCCAGGACTGGCGGGAGGTGGATGAACTCATTGACTGGCTGATCGAGAAGAACCGCTCCGGTTACCAGATGGTGAATTCGGTGCAGCGCCTGCGGGAGATGAAGGCCTTCCTGCGCATGTCCTCGGGTGCGAACCTGAAAGAGCTGGGCTGGTACGGCGACGGCGCCCATGGTAATGACGACGTCACCCAGTTGCTGGTTTCTATGGACGGCATCGTGCAAGAGCCCGACGGCGAGGTGCACTTTTCCGAATGGAACTGCCGCGCCGGACAGAACAACGTCATTATCCGCACCGATGGCACCGTAGCTCCCTGCTTCCCCATGTATGCCGCCAGTTACGACTGGGGAAATATTGACACGCCCAAGTTTGAAGCCGGTGAGCTGCGGGAGATGAAGAAGACCTGCCAGCGTCATTGTTTCTCCACCCTCAACCACAATTTGGCATATTGCTACAACGATGCCCGGGTCCTGAAGTGGATGTGGAAACAGGCGCGGAATGGCTTTGGCGCCGGCGCCAGGAGCTTCGAGGATTAGCCACTCGTCAGTGTGGGTTGTCCATGCCATGGCCGAAGGCCAGCCCCTTCGGCCATGCCCTCTTGGCATCTCAGTTGCTACCACTGGCTGAGGGGGAACATGATTTAAAATAAGGCCATGGTGTGCTGGTGTGAGGATGTCCGGTACTGGCCTACCGGCGGAGCCCGTCCAGCAAGGCTCTGGATAACGCCAACGTGCCCCGCCATCGTCTTAATTTTGCAGGTTCTTCGCCCATCTCCGTGAGCATCAAGATCAGGATTCCGAGAGGCAGCGATTCGGGGATTGGTAAATTTCTCCCCCAGGATGCCGTGCTCCGCGCCGGCCTGGCAATTTTTCTATTCATGGCCGTTGCGGTTGCCGGGGTGTTCACTTTTTATTGGGTAAAGTATGCCCGGGTGGTGGATCGCCGCCTGAGCGGCCCCATCTTCGATAACACCGCCAAGATCTACGGCACACCGGAACCGGTGCGGGTGGGCGAGCGCATTACCAGCAGCGACATTGCCGCTGAACTGCAGCGCGCCGGCTACAGCCAGGAAGGCGCTAAGACGGTTTCCCGCATCGGTGTTTACCAGTTGCGACGCGACGGCATCGCCATTGCGCCCGGACCGGAATCGTATGAGGGGCCTGGCGAGGCTGAAATCAACATCGAAAAAGGCAAAGTCTCCGGCATTCTGGCCGGCGGCAAGCAACTTGGCGGCTATGATCTGGAGCCGCAGCTGATCACCGCACTCTCCACCCAGCAGCGTGCCAAGCGCCAGGTGATTAAGTATCAGGACATTCCCAGGGTCATGCGCGAGGCGGTGCTTTCCGTTGAAGACCGCCGTTTTTTCCAGCATGGTGGAGTCAACTACTTCCGCCTGGTGGAAGCCGCATTGGTGGATTTACGCGAAGGACGCCACGAACAGGGCGGTTCTACCATTACCATGCAGGTGGCGCGCATGTTCTTCCTGACACCGCAGAAAACCTTCCATCGCAAACTGGTGGAGATGCTGATCTCCATCGAACTGGAAAACCGTTTCAGCAAGGAACAGATCTTTGAGTTTTACGCCAACCAGGTTGACCTGGGGCAGCGCGGCTCCTTCGCCATTCACGGCTTTGCCGAAGCCTCCCACGCCTTCTTCAACAAGGATTTGCAGGCCATAACCCTGCCGGAGGCGGCGTTGCTCGCGGGGCTCATTCAGCGCCCCAGCTATCTCTCGCCCTATCGCCATCCCGAGCGTGCCCTGGACCGCCGCAACCTGGTTCTGGACGCGATGGTGGAAAACCACGCCGTTACACGCGACGATGCCGAGCGCGCCAAGGCCGCCCCTCTCAAGCTCGCCCCCATGAATGTGGAAGCTAGTGACGCGCCCTATTTTGTTGATTTAGTGAAGGATAACCTCACCAATCACTTCAGCGAGCCGGAACTGACGGATGGCAATTACCACGTCTACAGCACCCTTGATCCCGATTTGCAGCGCGGCGCCGCCCAGGCGGTGGCCGAGGGGCTGAAGGTAGTGGACGCCAAGCTGCTGAAATTGCGCACTCGCCGCATCCGTATTGGCAAAGGGCGCAAGGCCAAGTATGAAACCCG
>DATJEH010000192.1:0-8394 GCA_035496875.1 Terriglobales bacterium
GGTGCCGATGTGGCGGCGGATCTGCCCGGCGGCCAGCAGTACGCCCACACCCAAGCCGTCCACGCCGGCGTTGTTGCTCATGGTGGTCAGATTTCTTGTCCCCTTCTTGGCCAGGGCGCGAATCAGGTTCTCCGGGTTGCCGCACAGGCCAAAACCGCCGATCATGATGCTGGCGCCGTCAGGGATATCGCGCACCGCCTCCTCAGCGCTGCCCACCACTTTGTTCATAAGAGGGCGATTCTACTTTCGCGGCTCGCCAGAAGGCAAACCCCTTCACCACAAAGGGCAAGAAGGAACACGAAGTATTTTGAAGATTTCGATTGCAGAGTGACGATTGTCATTCTCAAGGCCTTGCGGATGCAGTCGTCACTTGAAAATCGTCCCGATGCTTTGCGACCTAAATCGTCGAATCGACAGTCTTTGATCGTCAATTCTTTCTGACCTTCGTGTCCTTTGTGGTGAGTTTCTTGTGAAAGTTGTTGGCCAGGTCGAATTCCGCCGCCAGTTCGCGGGTGCTGAGGTTTTCCCGCAGGTGAGCCAGGCGCTGCTCCAGTTGCAGCAAGGCCTCCTGCAGGTTGCCGCGATTGGTGAGGGCTATGTCACGCCACATGCTGTAGGGGCTGGCGGCGGTGCGGGTCATCTCACGCAAAGCTGGGCCGGCTATTTCCAATGCCTGCGGATCGACGCGGAATTCTTCCGCCAAACCTGCCGCTAGCGCCGTGGCCACCATTTGCGGCAGGTGGCTCAGCCAGGCGCATAGCCGGTCGTGCCGTTCCGCATCCATGCTCAGCACGCGCGTCCCCGTCGCGGTCAGCAGTTCCAGAAATTCCGTCCCCAGTTTGGAAGGTTCTCCCAGGGGAGTGGTCACCCACACGGCGCCGCGAAATAGCCCGGCATCGGCGTTCTCGATGCCGCCCTGCTCCCGGCCCGCCATGGGGTGGCCGGGAAGAAAGCGCCCTCCGGCTTGCTGTCCAAAGACGGCCCGCGCCCGCGCCGCGATTTCCGCTTTGGTGCTGCCCACGTCGGTGAGCAGCGCATGCGGCGGCGCTGTCGGCCCGATGCGCTCTATCAGGTCAATAATGGCGCCCACCGGCGTGGCCAGCAGGACGACGTCAGCGCCGCGCGCGGCCTCCGCGGGATCACTGAAGCCGGCGTCAACGGCACCCCGTTTACGGGCCTGCTCCAGCACCACCTCGCGGTCGCAGCCGATCAGGCGGCCGCTGAAGCCGGCTTGGCGCGCTGCCAGCGCGAAAGACCCGCCAATCAGCCCGGTGCCCACAATCGTGATTTGGCGAATCGTGTTCACGCGATGCTGCGGCCCACAGCCGGTGCAATGAGGCGCAACTCGCTCATGAGCTGGCGGAACTGCTCGGGGTAAAGCGACTGGGCGCCGTCGGAAAGGGCGTGGTCGGCATCGTTATGCACTTCGATGAGCAGGGCGTCGCAACCCGCTGCCAGGGACGCCCGCGCCATAGGCGCAACCTTGTCTCTCCGGCCCGTGCCGTGCGAAGGGTCGGCGGTCATGGGCAGGTGCGACAGCTTATGGATGATGGGAATGGCGGATATATCCATGGTGTTTCGGGTGTAGGTTTCAAAAGTGCGGATGCCGCGCTCGCACAAAATGACATCGTAGTTCCCGCCCGCCATGATGTACTCCGCGGAAAGCAGCAGCTCTTCCAGAGTCGCGGCAATGCCCCGTTTGAGCAGCACCGGCTTGCGGGCCTTGCCTAGTTCGCGCAGCAGGTTAAAATTCTGCATATTGCGCGCTCCCACCTGCAGAATGTCCACGTAGGGCTTCATCACCGCGATCTGCGAGATTTCCATCACCTCGCTGATCACCAACAGCCCGTACTTCTCGCCGGCCTCGCGCAGCAGCTTGAGCGCCTCTTCGCCCAGTCCCTGGAAGGAATATGGAGAAGAGCGGGGCTTGAAGGCACCGCCGCGCAGCACGCGTGCACCCGCCGCTGCCACCTGCTCCGCAACCGCGAAAAGCTGCTTGCGCGATTCCACCGAGCATGGACCCGCCATGAGCACCACCTTGTTGCCGCCAATCTCCAGGCCATTGGGCAATTTGACGATGGTGCCTTCTGGGCGGAAGCTGCGTCCCGCCAGTTTATAAGGCGCGCTGATGCGGTGCACCTGGTCCACGCCGTTGAGCAGTTCCAGTTCCCGGATATCGAAGTCCACACGCGCGCCCACCGCCCCCAGCACCGTTTGGCGCACGCCGGTACTGCGGTGCACTTCGAAGCCCATCTTCACCAGGTGCTCGATTACCTGCTGAATCTGCTCTTCGCTGGCCGACTCCTGCATGGCAACGATCATATGTGTAGCTGACTAACTTCTAGCTCTGACTCTCTGCTCTTAAGGTTTCGGACTTCGGCTCTGGGCTCCAGGGCCAACAGCAACAAGGTTGACTCGCCAAACGCTAAGTGCTAATTGCCAACTGCTGTCTTCAGTCATTTACCTCCGATTCCAACTCGGTTCCGCCGGGCGTGGTGGTTCCCTCCGGCACGATCTCCTCTTTTTGAATCTTGCGCATTATGTCAATCAGGCGCTCGTAAACCCGTATCAGGTCCTGATGCTCCAGCGGGCCGCGATTCAGTTTGCGCACATTATCAAAAATGATCTTCTCCCGGTCGGGCTCGTAAATGGGCATATTGGTATTGCGCTTGAGGCGGCCTATGGCTCGCGCCGCCTCCGCCCGTTGGTTGATCAGTTCCACCAGCTTGCGGTCAATCTCGTCAATCTTCTTGCGCCAATCGGCGATGTCCATAGCGGTCGGGGGAACTTAAAATACTAAGCGAATGCCGTCAGTTTGTAATCAGGCGCGAATTGCCGAGGTGCGCGCCCGCCCGGCACGGCTTGCACTCACCAGCCCGGCCACAAATTCCCGCACCGCCGCCACCTCGCGACCCGGGTTGCGCTCAATGGTGTGCACGATGGCGCTGCCCACTACGGAAGCATCCGCGTACTCGCCCACCGCGGCAAATTGTTGCGGCGTGGAAATGCCAAAGCCTACGGCAATGGGAAGTTTGGTGTGTCGCCGCAAGCGCCGCACCAGCTCACGGGCATCCTGGGGCGACTGGTCGCGTTCGCCGGTCACTCCGGTGCGCGCCACCGCATATACGAAGCCGGTGGAGGCCTCTGCAATCCGCTGCAGGCGGGAGTCGGTGCTGGTCGGCGCCGCCAGAAAAACCGTGGACAGCTCTCGCGCCCGCATGGCTCGCAGGTAGTCGCCGGCTTCTTCCACCGGCAGGTCGGTGACCAGGGCGCCGTCGAGTCCGGCTTGGGCGGCGGCATCGCAAAAGTGCTCCAGGCCGAGCTGCAGGATCGGGTTCAAATAGGAAAAAACGATCAGGCCGGCCGAAGTCCGGCTTCGCAGTTCGCCCGCCAGCGTCAGCACATCCCTAAGCCTCGTCCCCCGGCGCAGCGCCCGCTCGCTGGCACGCTGGATCACGGGCCCGTCCGCCACCGGGTCGCTGAATGGCACCCCCAACTCCAGCACCGCCGCTCCCGCGTCAACCGCCGCCAGCGCGACCTCCCGCGTGGTAGCGAGGTCGGGGTCGCCGCAGGTCAGGTAGGCTACGAGCGTCGGGCGAGTTGTGAAGGTAAGGGGCATTTGTGATTGGTAATTGAGTAATCTGTAATTTTTGAGAACTGGCTTTCCAACGCGTCGAAAAGAAACATTCACGCGCCTATCGAACTACCGCTACAAATTCTTCAGGTTCTCCCGCAGAATTCCCATGTCCTTGTCGCCGCGCCCGGAAATATTGACGATGACCACCTCGGAACGCTTCATTCTAGGCGCGCGCTTGATGCACTCCGCCACCGCGTGTGCCGATTCCAACGCCGGAATAATGCCCTCGGTGCGGGCCAGCAGTGAGCAGGCCTGCAGCGCCTCGGCATCCGAGGCGGAAACATATTCGGCCCGCCCGCTCTCCTTCAGCCAGGCGTGTTCCGGACCGACTCCCGGGTAATCGAGCCCGGCGGAAACCGAGTGCGTGGCCGCAATCTGCCCGGCCGCGTCCTGCAGCACGTAAGAATAAGTGCCCTGCAGGACTCCGGGCGCGCCGCCGTGAAAGCGTGCGGCATGCTCTCCCAGTTTGACGCCACGGCCACCGGCCTCCACGCCGACCAAGCGCACGCTGCGATCGGAAATGAACCCGCTGAAAATGCCGATGGCATTCGAGCCGCCGCCCACGCAGGCAATCACCGCCGCCGGTAGCTTGCCCGCCTGCTTACGCACCTGGGCCCGGGCTTCCCGCCCCATCACGGAATGGAAGTCGCGCACCATCTCCGGATAAGGATGCGCGCCCAGCACGCTACCCAGCAGATAATGCGTAGTGCGAACATTGGTCACCCAGTCGCGCATAGCTTCATTGATGGCGTCTTTGAGCGTGCGCGAACCTGCCTCCACCGCTCGCACTTCGGCGCCCAGCAGGCGCATGCGAAAGACGTTGAGTTCCTGCCGCCGCATATCTTCCGCGCCCATGTAAACCACGCACTGCAAGCCGAACAGGGCGCACACCGTGGCCGTGGCCACACCGTGCTGGCCGGCCCCGGTTTCCGCGATCACCCGCTGCTTGCCCATGCGCCGCGTAAGCAGCGCCTGCCCCAGGCAGTTGTTGATTTTGTGCGCGCCGGTGTGCAGCAGGTCTTCGCGTTTCAGGTAGATTCGCGCGCCCCCGAGCTTTTCTGTCAGCCGGCGGGCAAAGAATAAAGGCGTGGGACGTCCGGCATAGTTGCGCAGCAAATCGTCCAGTTCTTCCTGGAATTTTTTGTCCCGCCGCGCCGTGCGGTAAACCTGCTCCAGCTCCTCCAGCGCAGCCATCAGCGTTTCCGGAACATAGCGTCCACCAAACGGCCCAAAGCGGCCGGGAACAGCGCCTTTCGGAGCCGCGGTTGAAGCCTTCCTGCGCGAAATGGTGGTGGTGGCCAAGTTATTCAGACCCGAAACTCACTGGCGGGTTGCAGCTTTTTCTGGCGGCCGCAGCGGCTCGCCTTCGAACTGCCGCACAGCAGCGATGAAGGCCCGCAGTTTGCTGGCGTCCTTCTTGCCTGGCGCCTGCTCCACGCCGGAAACCACGTCCACGCCCCAAGGATGGAAGGTTCGCAGCGCCTTGGCTACATTATCAGGATTGAGCCCGCCGGCCACAATCAGCGCAATCCTTTTCGCCAGCAAGCGCACCATGGGCGCGGCGTCCTGCCAGTCGAAGGTAGCGCCAGTCCCGCCGCGCTTGCCGTTGCCCCCGGAATCGAGCAGGAGCGCGTTGAACATTTTCGCGGCATCTTCCTGGGCGGAAATCGCCAGCCCTTTGCCTGTGCCCTGGCCCACCTCGCGCATCGACACCACCTTGATAACCCGGAGCTGCCCGGAGCCGTACTTGTCGCGTAGCCGGCGCGCAAACCGCCCGTCTTCTTCTCCATGCAACTGCACTCCGGTCAGTCCGGACCGGTGCACCGTATCGAGCACCAACTCCACCGACTGGTTCACAAACACCCCAATTTTCTCTACCGGCGCCGGAAGCGCGGCGATGATCCTGACGGCGTCACGTGGGCTGATGCGGCGCGGGCTGGGCGCGAAGACGAACCCCAGCGCATCGGCCCCGGCCTCCGCCGCAGCCAGCGCGTCCTCCAGGTTCGTAGTGCCGCAAATCTTAATCCAGGCCATGAAAACTAGTTGTCACCGCTGTCCGTTCTTCGCTGCCAGCAAATCGTTTTTCCTAAGGTCACGGCTTCAGCCGTGACGAAAAGCCCGCGGAAGAAATGTGGGCTTTAGCCCTGAGGGACGATTCCGGCCTCAAGCCCTCAGAACGACGTCCGTCGCTGAGTCGCTCCAGCCGCGGCCTCGCCGCTCGCTGCCAGCAATTCGCGCAGGGCTTCTCCGGGATGCGGCGCTCTCATCAGCGATTCACCCACCAGAATGGCCCGGAAACCGGCGGCGCGCAGCTCCCGCACCTCCTCGGCGGAATGAATGCCGCTCTCGGCAACCGCCAGCACGTTTGCCGGAAGCCGCCCAGCCAAACGCAGCGGCGTCTGCAAGTCCACCTCAAATGTGCGCAGGTTCCGGCTGTTCACGCCAATGATGTCGCAGCCCACCGCCACCGCCCGTTCCAGTTCGCCTTCGTCATGTACTTCGCACAGAACATCAAGACCGAGCCGCCGCGCCCCCTCGCAAAGCCGGCGAAGATCCGAATCCTGGAGCGCCGCCACGATCAGCAGCACGGCATCGGCACGATTGGCCCGCGATTCCAGCAGCTGAAACTCATCCACGATGAAATCCTTGCGCAGGCAAGGCAAAGAGGAGTGGGAGAACGCCAGCCGCAAATTCTGCAGCGAGCCCTGGAAAAACTCCTCATCGGTAAGGACCGAGAGCGCGCTCGCTCCCGCCGCCTGGAGTTCGCGGGCTAACTGCGCCGCGTCAAAGTCCGCGCGAATGATCCCGCGCGAAGGCGAGGCCTTCTTTAGCTCCGCGATCACTGCCACCCCGCGGCCTGCTGCCTGCCGCAATTGTTTTCCAAACCCTCGCGGAGCGTGCCCTTCCGCTTCCCGCTCGAACTGGCGCACATCGGCCTCCGCCTTGGCGCGGGCTACACGTCTGCGGGTGGCAGCCAGAATGGAATCCAGGGTGGCTGGCATAGGATGGGCTCGATTATACGGTGCGCAACCGCCGCCGCGCACTGCCCCCGCCCACGCGCTCTCATCGCGCGGCCTTAGTGGCTGGGCCGCTTCCAGGCGCTTACTTGCTGCCCAGGTACTTGCGTTTTGTGTAGTGGTTGGGAGTAAAATTGCCGCCACAAAGCGGTTCCGGTGGAGTACCCAGCCATGCGAAGGTCCCAGGTTCTGATAGTTGCGTCAGCAGCCTGTCTTTTGTTCCAAGTCCCCGCCTGGCCGCATACCCATCCCCCCGGCCCGGCCACCTTGAAACGCGGCTCCCTGATCGAAATCCAGATTAGCCATGACGTGCGCATGCGTAGGGGCATGGGCGTTGAAGCGCGCACCGTTTATCCTCTTTACCTTAATAACCGGCTGGTTCTGCCGCCGGGCACGGCCGTGGAAGGACATATCGTTCAGGTCCGCCGCGCGCCCCGCAAGGTCCATTTGCAAGCGTTGGAGCACGCGGATTTTACGCCACCCCACCGGGCCAGATTACAATTCACTTCCTTCCTGCTGCCGGACGGCACCAGGGTGCCGTTCCACGCCGCGACCAGCCTGGGCGGCATTCGCGTGGTCCGCTTTGATACCACTCCCGCCGGCTTGCATCCTCCTTCTCTGCCCCGCCGCATGCTGTCCGATGCCATGGCCCGGGAGAAGGCCACGATTTCCAGCTTTGCCGGGTTGCGCAAATGGGACCGCGCCAAGCGCTTTATCTTCGCCCAGCTTCCGCTGCATCCTGAGTACGTGGACCAGGGACTGCAGTACACTTTGCACCTGTCGCAGCCGCTCAACGTTCCATTTGCGGAAGAGCCCCCGGCTCCCCCTGCGCCGGCCGGGGCCAAAATAGGCGACCGCCTCCAACATCCTGCGATCGTGAGCGCCAAGCTGCTGACTGCCATCAATTCCAAGAATTCTTCGCGTGGCACGCAGGTGAAAGCCATCGTCACCCAGCCGTTGCTCAACGAGAAGAACCAGGTCGAGGTACCACAGAATACGTTGCTGCTGGGCGAAGTGACCCAGTCCAAGCCGGCGGGAAAGTGGGGCAAGGATGGCACGCTGCGTTTTTCCTTCCGCCAGATGCAGTTCCCCGCCGGCTATAAGCAGGAAGTGCATGGCACCGCCCAGGCGGTAATGGCCGAGCAAAAGCAAAACCTGCACATTGATGCCGAGGGCGGCGCCCAGCCCGACCGCAAGAGCACGCTGGCTCCCATTGCCCTCTCCTTGCTCGCCGCCCATGCCGCTCAGGACGACGAAGCGGCCGCCGGCGTGGCGGCCAGCAACGGCTTCGCCCTCTTCGGGCGCTTTATCGCCATGGCCCCCGGCGCCCGCTACATTGGGGTTGGCATGGGAGCGATGGCCGCGAGCCGCTCCCTTTATGAACGCTTTATTGACCATGGAACCGACGTTTCGTTTCCGCAAAACACGCGCATCGAGATTGCCGTTGATCCCGTTCACTCCCCGCTCATGCACCTGAGCGACAAGCAATAGGCATTTCCCCGCCCAGCTGGGAGTACAGTGGACGTTCTGAAGCTCCGAGCTGCGCCGGCATTCTCTTCTCTTCACCGGAACCGGCGGCAGATTTGCACATCTAACATGAGGAGCAGCCGAAGAGCTTGACTCTAAAACACAAAATGAACTCTTTGATCATTGACCGGAAAGCCATCACGCAGGCGGACAACCTGATTCGCCAGCACATACGGCAAACACCCACGGTAGAGGTCCAGGGCAGCGATTTCG
>DATJEH010000193.1:0-30314 GCA_035496875.1 Terriglobales bacterium
GCCGCACCCGCGCCGGCTCCGGATTCAGCCGCTGTTCGCGCGGCGGCGGAGCCGGAATACCTTATCAGCCCCGACGACGTGCTGGATGTCTATGTGCTTGACGTGCCTGAACTCTCGCGGTCTTACGAGGTAAGCTCCACCGGCAAGGTCACGCTGCCGCTGCTGTCTGCTCCTTTGCCCGCCGCCGGGCTGACCTTGAACCAGTTTTCCGACGGGGTGAGAAAAGCGCTGCAAAAAGAAGGTTTCGTGAGTGACCCGCGGGTGAGCACAGCGGTGCGTGATTCCCGCGCCCACGCGGTTTCCATTGCCGGCGCGGTGAAGAAGCCGCAGATGTATCGCGTGTTGGGCCGGACCACATTGTTGGACGTGCTCTCCCAGGCCGAGGGGCTGGCCGACGACGCGGGCACGCTCGCCATCATCCGCCGGGGCGACATCGCCATGGCTGCATTGCAGCTGCGGCCTCAGAAAACCAAAGGCGAGGAGCTTCGCACCCTGACCGTGGACCTGCAGCTTCTGATCGAAAGCGGTGACTCGGCAGCGAATATTGATGTCTACCCCGGGGATCGCATCACCGTGCCCCGGGCGGGAATTGTCTATGTGGTAGGCGCAGTCAACCGCCCGGGAGGATTCCCCCTGCGCACAGGAAAGCAGAGCATCAGTGTGCTGCAGGCGCTGGCCCTCTCTGAGGACCTCAAAACCAGCGCGGTGCGCGACAAAGCGGTCATCATCCACGGCGATGCCAAAGCCCCCGGCGGGCACCGGCAGGTTCCGGTCAACCTGAAAAAGCTTCTGGCCGGCAAGATGGCCGACCCCTCGCTGCGCGCGGAAGACATTCTTTTTGTGCCCGACAGTTCCAGCCGGCGCGCCTTGAAGCGCAGTGCCGAAGCAGTGCTTCAGGTGGCCACCGGACTGGCAATCTATCGTTTCTAAAAAAAGAGCAACCCAGTATGAATGGTAATGGAGTGGGAAGAGCGGAACTGGTTTCCGCCGAGCGCGGGGCGATGATCGGCCCCCTGCCGGTAAACACGCCGGCAAGGGTCTTGCCGCCATCGGAGCCGGAGGCGCTGGCCGCGCCCGATTATCTTTCGCTGCCGGCTTACTGGAGCGTGCTGCTGAAGCGGCGCTGGACGGTACTGACGGCGGTGCTGTTGCTGACCACGGTTGCCGCCATCGCCTCCTTCCGCTCCACGCCTGTCTACCGGGCGACCGCCAGGGTGGAAGTTGAAGCTGAAACGCCGCTACTGCAACCACTGAATGAGGTTTATCAGAAGACACAGACCGATGACGCCTTCCTGCAGACCCAGATCCAAGTGCTCAGGAGCGACAAACTGGCCTGGCGCACGATCGAAGAGGTGAAGCTGGCGCAAAACCCGGCATTCGCTCGCCCGCCGCAAGCGGCAGCTGACCAGGACCGGCGCAAGCTGGGCCTGATTAACCTTTTCCGCGACCGCCTCAACGTGCAATTGGTTCCCCGCACCCGCATGCTGCTGGTGGGCTTCGACAGCTCCGACCCGCGTCTGGCTGCCCAGGTCGCCTCCACTCTGGTGAATAACTATGTGGATTACAACTTCCGCGAGAAATATGACGCCACCCGCCAGGCCTCCGGCTGGATGGAGCAGCAGTTGGACGAACTGAAGGCTAAGGTGGAGAAATCGCAGCAGTCGCTGGTCGAGTACGAACGGCAGAACCAGATCGTCAACACTGGGGAGAAGCAGAATGTGCTCGAGCAGATGCTCTCCGAGGTGAGCCGCGATTTGACCAACGCGGAGAGCCAATGCATCCAGAAGGAGTCACTTTACCGCCAGGTGCTGGCCAACCGGGCGCAAGTTGCCTCCCTGGCCCACAGCGAACTGCTGCAGAAGCTGGAGGAGAAAGCCTCGGACCTGAGCGGACAATACACCGAAATGAGCGCCCAGTACGGTCCCAAATTTCCCCGCGCCCTCCGTCTGCAGCAGCAACTGGCGGAATATCAGGGGCAAATCACCCGCGAGCAGGACCGGGTGATTGCCCGCATCGGCAACGACTATAATGCCGCCCTCAGCCGCAAGAGCCTGGCCGCCCAGGCCTTCGCCCGCCAGAAAGAGGAACTGGGCAGGTTGAACCAGCTCCTGGTGCAGCACAACATCCTGCAGCGGGAGTTTGAGAGCAACCAGCAGCTCTACCAGAGCCTGCTGCAGAAGCTCAAAGATGCCACGGTATCGGCTGGCCTGCGTTCCACCAATATCCACGTGGTGGACACCGCCTTGTCGCCGGCTGAACCCATCCGGCCGCGCAAGGCTTTGAACATCGTGCTCGGCCTTGCGGCCGGCCTGGTGCTGGGCGTGATGGGCGCCTTTGTCCAGGAAGGGCTGGACCGCTCGGTCAACTCCGCCGACCAGATCGAGGGCCTGCTCTTCACGCCCGCCCTGGCGGTGATTCCCCTCGATCACTCCAGCCAGCCGGCGGCCCGCGGATTCAGGGGCAAGCTGCCGACGCGGCCAAGGCGCGGGAGGCAGGGCAGTGAAGTTGCTTTGACGGTGGTGAAGCGGCCCAAATCGGTGCTGGCCGAATCCTACCGCGCCTTGCGCACCGCGGTCCTGCTGTCTTCCACCCCCGCCGCCCCCAAGACGGTGTTGATTACCAGCGCCCATATGGGAGAAGGCAAATCGGTAACCGCGCTGAACCTGGCGCAGGCCATGGCCCAGCGCAAGGGCCCGGTGCTGATCATGGATTGCGACCTGCGCAAAGGCAGCGTGGCCCGCGGCCTTGCGCTCAGCGCGGAGAAGGGAGTCAGTTCCGTACTCACCGGAGTTCACAACCTGGAAGAGGCCCTGCAGCAATACGCTCTCCAGCCCAGCCTGTGGGTGCTGCCCTGCGGGCCGGTGCCTCCCAACCCCGCGGAACTGCTCGGCTCCGATCGCATGGCCGAACTGTGGAAAGAACTGAGCGGCCGTTATGAACACATCGTCATTGATTCCCCCCCCGTGCTGCTGGTCACCGACGCCACCATTCTTTCGAGTCTGGCGGATGGAGTCATTCTGGTGGCCGAGAGCGGCAAAACGCCGCGCGCCGCCCTGGTGCGCACGCGCCGGATTCTGGACGATGCCGGTGCCCGCATTCTGGGGGTGGTGTTGAACAAGCTCAACCAGCGCCACGGCGGTTATTACGATTACGGCTACTACCGCTATGGCTATCACCATTACGGCGAATACGGCTACGGCTATGGCAACGGCGGCGAACAGCGCTAGCCCTGGCCGGCCGCCGGCTTCGGTACGGCGGAGCAATCTCGCGCGCGGGCAAGCTCTGTCAGGCATCTGCGAATGTTCCTTGCGCGGGCGTTTCCGCGGCTTGCTCTTCCTCCTCGCCATCTTGCTTCCAGGCATATGGACGCTCATGCTGGTGGCGAGAATAGGCCTGGCGGCAGCCTGGGGAGAGTCATTGCGGTTGTCGGCGCTGCGGCGGGCCGTGGCTCTCGATCGCTCCAACCCGGAACTGCATTTCAAACTGGGAACAGCTTATCTTTGGGCCGAAGGAGGCAATCCCCCGGCTGCGGCTGGGGAATTGCTGGAAGCCACCCGCCTCAATCCCAATGTGGCCGAATACTGGTCAGCTCTGGGCAAGGCCTGCTATGCCGCCGGGCAGGAGGGCTGCAGCGACCAGGCTTTTGAGCGCGCCACCGGGCTCAGCCCGGCCAAGCCACGCTTTGCCTGGGAGGCGGCGCTGCACTACACGGTTACCCATCGGCCGCAGGCCGCCTGGACGCATCTGCGCCGGCTGCTGCGACTGCAGCCGGAGCGGGCTTCCCAGGTCTGGGATTTACTGCTGCGCACGGGAACTGATCCCGAGCCCGTCTGGCGGCAGGTGGCGAGTGTGGCCGACGCGGACGTGAGTTTGTCCTATCTGAGTTTTCTGGTGGCTCATTCCCGCTTGGCGGCCGCGGAAAAATTCTGGGAGGAACTTTCCTCCGCCAGCCCTGGCTTGCCCATGGCTTCCGCCAGCGACTATGTCGAGCAGTTGTTGCGCGGAGGACACTACCGCGCCGCGGCCGAGGTTTGGGCGCGTCTGCGGGACAGGGGAGCAGTGGGCGGGAGTTCTGCGCCCAGCCTGCTGTACAACGGTGGCTTTGAGCGGACGCCATTGCAGGCCGGCTTCGACTGGCATTTTCAGCAGCAGACCTATCTCACCGTGGATTTTGCCGACCCGGGCGCCCACAGCGGCGCGCGCGCTTTGCGGCTGGAGTTTACCGTGCCGGACAATTCCGACTACGAGCTCGCCTTCCAATTCGTTCCCGTAACCCCGGGTCAAACCTACGTCCTTTCCGCCCAGGTGCGTTCCGAAGACATCACTTCGGACAGCGGTCCCCGGCTGCGCGTGCAAGATCCGCAGTGTCCGGCCTGCCTCAGCCTGGCCAGCGCGGGCACGGTGGGGACGCAAGCCTGGCATGCGGTGGAGCTGGAGTTTACCGCGCCGGCCGCGGCCGAAGTTATCCGCGTCTCCCTTTGGCGGCCCCGCAGCCGTTCCTTTCCCATGACCATCAGCGGCCGCGTCTGGGTGGACGATGTTTCCCTGCGTCCCCTGAATGCCTCCCGGAGCGCCGCTAAAGGCGGGGAGCAATGACCGTCAGCTCATCGCGGCTGAATCCCATGCCGCTGGCTGGGGCGGCCGAGGGCGGCCCGGAGAGGTTTCCGGCAATTGCCGTCTGCTGTCTCCTGGCCTTGCTGATGGCGGCGCCGCTGGCCTTCGGCGCGGTGGAAGCATGGGCCTGGGCGAGCTTCAGCATCGCTGTGCTGCTGCTGTCATTTGCCTGGGCGGTCCACTGCTGGCGGAGCGGCCGGCTCCAGGTCGTGTGGTCTCCGCTGATGGTGCTGCCCCTGGCTTTGCTGGCGCTGGCGATGCTGCAATTGCGGGCGGGTTGGACGCTGGATGCGGCGGCCACCCGCGAGGCCATCATCAAGCTGCTGTCCGCTTGGCTGGTGTTTTTTCTGGGCTTGCAGTTCCTCTCCGGCGCATCGTTCCGGCTCTGGCGGGGCTTGGCGCTGGCCATCAGCCTCTACGCTTTCGCGCTGGCATTGTTTGCTGTGATCCAGTTCTTAGCCAGCCCCGACCTGCTCTATTTCTCCATCCGGCCGCGCTGGGGAGGCTACGTTTTTGGCCCCTACGTCAGCCATAACAATTATGCCGGGCTGATGGAGATGCTGGCCGCGATTGCCGCGGGGCTGGTGCTTGCCTTGCGACGGCAGCATCCGGCCAAGCCTTTTGCAGTTTTCGCGGTCCTGCTCTGCATGGTCTCGGTGCTGCTTTCGGGCTCCCGCGGCGGGGTGATGTCGCTGCTGGCCGAATTCGCGATTTTTATAACCGTGATGTTGCTGGCAGGGCCCGCCAGCCAGCCGCGCAGGCGGGCGCTGATGGTCGGTTTTGCCCTGGCCGTGCTGGCGGGCGCATCCTTCTTCTGGCTGGATCCGGGAGGCGTGTGGAATCGCTGGCAGCAGCTGGCCGAGACCCGCGAGTTGACCGCCGGCGACCGGGTGCGGATGAGCGCGGATAGCTGGCGCATAGCCCGCGACCACGCCCGTCATGGCGTTGGGCTGGGCGCATTCGCCACCGCTTACCCCGCCTACCAGACCGTCATTACCGATGACTTCATAGACTATGCCCATAACGACTATCTCCAGCTGGCGGCGGAAGGCGGGGTGGCGGCCTGGATTTTGATGCTGCTGGGCGTGCCCGGCTTCGTGTGGATCGCCTTCCGCGGCTTGCGCCGGCGGCTGCGCCAGCCCGCCGGGTGGCTGCAGATCGGGGCGGCGGTGGGAGTCTGCGGCATTTTGGTGCACAGTTTGGTGGACTTCAACCTGCACATTCCTGCCAACGCGGCTTGGCTGGCTTTTTGCGCCGCGCTCGCGCTGGCCCCCGGGAAGCTCGCGCGGCAGAATCCGTCCGCAACATAAGCTGTCCGCTTGACCTCCATACCACCCCTGAACCACCAGCCAGCAGTCACCGCGGTTATCTCAGAGTGGAGTTTGCTTTCTATGCTCTTGCCATGGCAGATCAAAGTTGCCGGCTTTAAGCTGATGAGCCTTTTGCCGGCGGGTGAGTTGCTCTACCAAGCAGTGCAGCAACACCTGACCCGCAGCACCGTGCCCACGCCGCCGACGGTGCAGCAGAAGCTGGAGGTGGGCAGGGCTTACCTCAACCTATTGGAGAAATTCGACCGCCAGGAGTTGCTGGCGCACGCCACTCACATTGACATCGGATGCGGGTGGATGCCGACGATTCCCCTGCTGTTTTATGCGCTGGGGTGCGATCACCAGCTTCTGTGCGACGTTCGCCGCAACTTCACCGCCGTTACCGTGCGCGGGACCGTGGAGATTGTGCGCCGGCTGCTCAGCGGCCCCCTCCCATACGCCGGCCTGCCGCCGCGGCGGTTGCCGCCCCCGTTTCCGCCGGGCGGCGAGGCGGAAGACTACCTGGCCAGCCTGGGAATGAGCTATGTGGCCCCTTATCGCCTCGAGGACCTCGTCCGCCCCTCTCCGCTGCTGGTGACTTGTACCCAGGTCCTCATGTATCTCGCCCCCTCGGCGGTGCGAGAGCTTCTGCTCGCCCTGGCCGGGACTCTGACTGCCGGCGACCTGTTCATCGTGGGGGTCAAATGCTACGACCTTTATTCCGACTGCGATCCCGGCCTGTCGCCATATAACAAGTGGACCTATTCTCCCTTGGTCTGGGAAAGCTTCATCAACTCCCGGCTGATGAGCTTTAACCGCCTGACCGCGGCTGATTATCAACGGCTGCTGCTGGAGTGCGGATTTCAGCTGCTTTTTTTCGAGCAAACCGGGCCCACTCCCGCCGAACTGGAAGGCCTGCGCGGCCTGCGCATTCACGCCAGCTTTCAACATGTGCCCCGGGAAGAACTCGCGGCCAAGGAGTTTCTCGCGGTGGCCAGCGGCTCTCCCGCGTCGGGGCGGGCGAAGCCTTAGGAGGCTGGCAATATGCTGCTGGTTCTCGTCTATCACCGGGTGAGCGATGAAGGAGAAGGTTTTTACACGCTCTCGCGCGCACAGTTTGCGGATCAGTTGCGGCTGCTCGGGCAAAGCGGGATAGCTGTGGTGGCCCCCGGAGATCTGCCGCGGGGGAGCGTTTCTGGCGTGCTGCTCTCATTTGATGACGGAACCGCGGAGCACTCCCAATTCCTGGCCCGGATGCTTGAAGACCATGGCATGCGCGGCCTTTTCCTGGTGCCCACCGCCCGCATCGGGAAGCCGGGATATGTGAGCCGGCGCGAACTCGAGCGTATGCATCAGGCCGGACATGTGATCGGCTCCCACGGACACACCCATGACCGCCTGGACAGGATGGGTGGCTCACGTCTGGCCGAGGAACTTGCGCGCTCGCGCCAGGTCCTGACCAGCATTACCGGCTGTCCGCCAGAGTACGTAGCTCCCGCGGGAGGGTTTCTCACCCCCCGGGTAGCGAGCGCCTGTGGCGCAGCGGGCTACCGCGTGATCCGCACTCTGGCCTGGGGGTACAACCGAAAACTGGATAAGGGCTTGCTGCAAGCGGTTCCGGTGCTTCCCCTGATGGGCCCTGGTGCTTTCGCGGCCCTGCTGCAGGGGGAGCACGAGGCGCTGCTGCGCTCGCTGTTCGCCGCCAAAAACGCTATCCGCTGGCTGACGCCCGCTTATGCCCGGGTGCGCAATTCGCTGGCCCGCACTCTGCTACGGAATATGGGAGCGCAAAGCCAGACTTAGCGAAAATGAACAGGGATGACATCGTAATCCTGGGCGGGGGCATCACCGGTCTGGCCGCCGGCCTGGCTTCGGGGGCGCAGATTTACGAGGCGGGACCGCGGGCGGGCGGACTGTGCGCCTCCTACTATCTGGCGCCTGGAGAACTTCGGCGCCAGGTCCAGCCTCCTCCCGGCGGCAACGCCTACCGTTTCGAAATTGGCGGCGGACACTGGATCTGGGGATGCGAAGGGCTGATTGGGCGCTTTGTTTCCTCGCTGGTAAGCCTGCAGTCCTACACTCGCAAAGCCGGAGTCTATCTGGCCGGGACCGAGCAGATTGTGCCCTTTCCCATTCAGTATCACTTGAGCGCGCTGGGAAGCGAGGTGGCGGGCAGAGCGCTGGCGGAGATAGCAGAGGGAGCGGCGCGACCGAGCCAAAGCGGCAGCATGCGCGCCTGGTTCCGCTGCCGTTTCGGCCCCACCCTGGACGAGCTTTTCTTTGCTTCCTTTCAGTCTCTCTACACCGCCGGCTTGTGGGAAACGATTGCCCCCGAGGATGGCGACAAGTCGCCGCTCGATTTGCCGCGGGTAATCGGCGGCGCTCTGGGTTTCTCGCCCTCGGCCGGCTATAACGCGGGCTTCGTCTACCCTCAGGAAGGGCTGGGCGCTCTGGCGGAGCAGATGGCGCAGCGCTGCCGTGTCAGCTGCAATAAACAGGTGGTGGGCATCGAGGTTGCAGATCACATCTTGCGCTTCGCCGACGGCAGTTCGCGCAACTACGGCGTCCTGATCTCCACCCTGCCGCTGTTCCGCATTCTGGAAATGGCCGGCGTTGGGGTGGCGGCGCCGCCTGATCCTTATGTTTCCGTCCTGGTGCTGAATGTCGGAGGACGCCGGGGAACAAATTGCCCGGAAGAGCACTGGCTCTATATCGGGGGCGCGCACAGCGGATTCCACCGCGTGGGCTTCTACAGCAACATTGACCGCGGTTTTCTGCCGCAATCGCTGCGCCACTCTCCTCAGGCGGTCAGCCTTTATGTCGAAAAAGCCTTCCCCGGAGGGGCCAAGCCTTCGCCCCGGCAAATGGACAGGCATGCGGCGCAAATCATAAGTGAGCTGCAGGCGTGGGGCTGGCTGGATGCCGTGGATGTGGCCGACCCCACCTGGATTGAAGTGGCCTATACCTGGCGCGCGCCCCAATCGTGCTGGCCGAAGCTGGCGCTAGAGGCCCTGGAGCAGCAGGGAATCTATTCCATCGGCCGTTATGGGCGATGGGCGACCGGCCTGCTTCAGCAGGGGCTGGCCCAGGCGCTGGAGATGGGGTTTCAGGCGGGGGCGACGTTTCGCTAGAGCATGTTGCCCGCTCTCACACCACCCTTATTCAGCCTGCGCCAGCGCGCGGTGGACGCGCTGGAGGCGGAGCACATTGCCTACGCCGTGCTGCATGGCTGGGAGGGTGAATTTCCCGGCGAGAATGGTGATCTCGACCTGGTGGTCGAAGCCGCGTCCCTGCCGCGGATTACACGCGCGCTGCAGCGCACCTTTTCGCTGGTTCAGATGCTGCACTATCAATCCAGCGGTATCGGTTTTGTCATCCGCCCCAGAGCAGGCCCGCGGCAGCACTCTCTGATCGTGGATTGTAGCAGCGACTTTCGCTGGCGTGGCCTGGTGCTTTTCCATGCTCCGGAACTGCTGGCGGAACGCCGCCGCGTCCACCAGCACTGGCTGGTGGCGCCCGGCCATGAGTTTGCCTACCTGCTGGCCAAAAAGATTTTCGAAAAGCGCTTCTTCCCTGAACCCCAGCGGCACCGTATCCGGCAATTGCTGGCTGAGCTTGGTGCCGAGGCCGATGCCATCAGCTTCCGCCTGATGGGAGAGGGTTGGGGGAGGATTGTATGCCAGGCCATCCGTCGCGAGGACTGGGACCTGCTGGCGCGTTCTATGCCCGCGCTGCGACGCGCTCTTCTGGTCCGCCGTCTGGCGGAAGACCCCGGGATGTTGCTCCGTTACTTGGTTCCGGAGATCCGGCGTCTGGGGGGGCGCTGGCGGCGGCCCACCGGATTGTGGGTGACTTTGCTGGGCCCTGACGGCAGCGGCAAGACCACGCTGGCGCAACGACTCGAGCAGAGCCCGCCCCCCGCCTTCCGCCGGACGCTGCGGTTTCACTTGCGGCCGCAGCTTTGGCCGGCAGGCCAGGGGAGCGGCCCGGTCAGCGAACCCCACGCCCAGGTTCCCCGTTGCCGCTTGGCCAGCGCGATCAAAGCAGTCTATTACTCCGCTCGGGAGTGGATTGGCTACCTGGCGCAGGTGCGCCCCGCCCTGGTTCGCTCCACCCTGGTGATCGCTGACCGGTGCTATGACGATATCTTTCTCGATCCGCAGCGCTATCGCATGCATGGACCCGGCAGTGTGATGCGCCGCATGCGGCGCTTCCTTCCCCGGCCGGACTTGTCGCTGGTGCTGCTGGCCTCAGCCGGCTCAATCGCCGCCCGCAAACAGGAGGTTCCGCCCGCGGAACTCGAGGCCCAGCTCGCCGGCTATCGTGAGTGGGCCGCCCGGACAGGCAGCGCGGTACTGCTGGACAGCGATGCGGAGCCGGCGCGGGTTTATGATCAAGCCCGCGAAATCATCAACAATGTCCTCGAGCAGCGTACTTGTCTTGCGGCTGTCCAGACGGAAGAGAATGGTGCCGCGAAGCTGGAGATACTGGGAGACTGGCGGCCCCAGGCTTGGGACATTGGCGGAGACCGGAGCGGAAGTTATGCGCGGTGGGTGGGTCCGGATGGGCGTCAGTTGCTGACCAGCCTGGCTTCCCCGCGCGTGTCGGCGCAAGGTCTCAAAGTTTGCAATGCCCAGAAGAAATCTTCCCGCCTGCTGGCGGCGCTGCTGGGAACCGCCTTGCGGGCGGGCCTGGCGCAGCCTTTTGTTCGGCAGATCAGAATTTCTCCTCCTCAGGGTCCGTTTCTGCACTGGCTGCAGCAGGTGACCGGCGAAAAGCCCTTGCACTGCTCGCTTTCTATGGGGCCGGCAGGACCGCACCAGAAATGCGTTCTGCAATTGATGCGGCCTGACGGCAGCATCCTCGGCTATGCCAAAGTCGGCTGCAACCAGCAGACGGTGGCCCTGGTGGAGAATGAAGTTCGCTTTCTGCGCCGGCTGAGCGAACAGAAGTTCTCCTGCCTGGTCATCCCTGAGTTGTTGTATGCCGGCTGGCTCCGGGATCGGTTCGTGGCCGTGACCCGCCAGGCAAGCCCGCCCGTGTCGCGCGCTCCGGCGGCGATAACCTCTTTGCACCTGGAAGCGCTCCGGGAGTTGCGAGAGAGCGTGAATGTTGCCGCTTGTGGGCCTGCCGCTGCACCTGGATGCCGCCGGGTGGCAAGCAGTTACTATTGCGGCTTGGTGGAGCAGGCCACCGCCCGGGCGAGACAGTGGCTGGGACCCAATCCGCTGCCCGGGTATACGCGTCACGGCGATTTCACGCCCTGGAATCTGCGGCTGGTTGCGGGCCGGCTTCTGGCGTTTGACTGGGAGTATGCCAGCGGGCAGGGAACTCCCGGCTACGACCTGATTCACTTCTTTTTTCGGGTGCGGGCGCTCAAGAGCGCTGGCCGCATTTATGCTCCGGCGGTAGTAGACCGTGCAACCTGGCGCGAACTGACAGGGTATCTGGATGCCGCGGGTTGCGCCGATCTCGACCCGCGGGCTTTGGTCCTGCTCTACCTGGCGGACCAGATTGCCTTCCTCTATCACACCGATGGCCGGGATTCGCCCATGCTGCGCGACCTTGCCGCCGCGGTTCACGTGGTGCTCAAAAAGTAAGCCATGAAAAGGCTTAACGTTCTGGTGTCAGCTTATGCTTGCGAGCCGGGAAAAGGTTCGGAAGCCGGGGTGGGATGGAACTGGATCAAGGCTGCCTCCCGTTTTCACAACTTGTGGGTCATCACGCGGGCCAACAACCGGAAAGCCATTGAGGCCGCTCTGGAAGTGGAACCCATCCCGCAGGTGCGATGGCTCTACTATGACTGTCCGGCCTGGGCCCTGCGCTGGAAAAATCATGGCCGCCGGGTGCGCTCCTACTACTACCTGTGGCAGCTTGGATCCTATGGCTGCGCGCGCCGGCTCTGTTCCTCCGTCCCCATGGATGTGGTCCATCACCTGACCCTGAGCGCTTACTGGCTGCCCAGTTTTCTGCCCCGCTTGGCGATACCCTTCATGTGGGGCCCGATTGGGGGAGCGGAACGCATTCCTCAGCCACTGTACGGCACGCTGTCCTTCGCTCAGCGCTTCCGCGAACAAACCGCCGGTTTGCGGCGCTTCTGGCCGGTGCTCGATCCCGCAGGGCGCAGGTGCCTACGACACTCCAGCCTGATTCTTGCCCAAACACCGGCCACGCTGCGCGTTCTGCCACCCGCCGCCCTGCCCCGAACTGAGGTTTATCCCGCCATCGGCATTGAGCAGGTGGAGCAAAGTTCCCGGTATCCCGCCTCTGCCCGAGATAACTTTCGCGTCGCCTCCGTGGGCAACCTGTACTACTTCAAAGGCGTGGAGCTGGGATTGCGAGCTTTCGCGAAATTCGCCGCTGGGTGGCGCGGACAAGCTTCCTATTGGGTGCTCGGCGATGGCCCGGAACGAAGCCGACTGATGGCTGTGGCGGCCGAGCTGGGAATTGCCGGGCAGGTGTATTTCGCTGGCCAGTTGCCCAGGGCGGAAGTTCTAAAGCGTCTCGAGCAATGCGATGTTGTGCTGCACTCCAGCTGGCGCGATCCGCCGGTATTTGCGGTGTTGGAAGCGATGGCCGCAGGCCTGCCGGTGGTGTGCCTCGATAACGGAGGGCCGGCGGTCCAGGTGGCGCCCGGGGCAGGCATAAAGATTAAAGCCGCTGAGCCCGAACAGATAGCTGAAGGCATGGCAGCCGCTTTGTTGCGCCTGGCTCGCGAGCCGGAATATCGCGCGCAGCTTGGTCGGGAAGCCGCCGCCCATGCCCGGCAGAATTATCTTTGGGAGCGCAAGGCGGAAGCCATCGCCCACTTCTACACCCAGGCTGCTTCCGCTTGTGACCGCTCCCAAACAGCTTCCACAGGTGTGAAACCTGGCGCTCCGGCGCGTTCGCCGGGTCTGCGAGTGGCTGGTAACGCGGCCCTGACCGCCGGCGCCGCCGCCCTGGCTGTGCTGCTGGCGGTTCTGGCCACGCCTTTCATGCTGGCCAGACTGAACTCCGACGGATATGGCGTCTATGTCCTGCTGGCCACCCTGGTGGGATACTACGGGCTGCTTGATCTGGGTGTCGGACAGGCGCTGGCCCGCACCGTAGCGCGGCATCTCGAGGGCGAAGCCCGGCAACCGCTGGCTGATGCCATAAATACCGCACTCGTGCTGCAGGCGATCGCCGGGGTGGTCGCTGGTTTGGCTCTGGCCGGGCTCGCTCCCCATATTTCGAGCCTGTTGAGAATTCCGCCGTCCATGCGGGCGGAAAGCGTGGCCGCCATCCGCGTCACCGGGTTGGCGTTCCTGCTGTCCACCGTGTGCAACATATTTCGGTCCATCCTTGCCGGGCTCGAACGCTATGGCTTTCTTGCCCTGATTGACAGCCTGGGGGGGCTAGCGACGACGGTGGCGGCGGTATTGGTTCTGCTGGCCGGCGGTCGTTTGCTGGCCATCAGTATTGCTTCCGCGGTGGTCGCCGCCGCTTTGCTGCTGGCCTGCGCCGGGCTGGCCTGCTTTCTGCTGCCGTGGTGGCGCTTTCGCGTTCTCATCCAGCCGCGGGCGCTGCGGGATTTGGTTGGCTTTGGCTGGTATATCTCGCTGGGAAGGATTACCCAGACGGTCAGCGCCACCTCGGTTCGGGTGCTGCTTGCCGCCATGTTTGGACCTGCCGCAGTGGCCCAATATGTGATTCCGCAGAGAATCATCCAGGGCCTCGGAGGGTTGCTCAGTTCCGGGGCGTCGGTTCTGTTTCCTCATGCCAGCCGCAAATCCAAGGAGTGCACCCGGGAAGAACTGGAGAATCTGTACCGCAGGACCTCGGCCGTTTTCAGCGCCCTTGCTTTTCCTGGCCTGATGGCGCTGGCAGCGCTTGCGGGAGAGATTCTCAATGTCTGGATTGGACCCCGGTTTGCCGCCCAGAACTGGCGGTTGATGCAGTGGCTATGCTTTTCCGCTCTGCTCGCCTCCTTGAGCACCGTCCCGATCCATTTTGCCTGCGCGTTGGGCCACGCCCGGGGGGTGGCCATCATGTCGGTGGCCACGGGCGGCGCCTCCTTGCTGGCCGCGGCGGTGGGTGGAAGCGCAGGCGGGCTGGCGGGCGCTGTTGTGGGTGTGCTGTGCGCCTCGGGGTTGTGGCCTCTCTGCGGCTTGGTTATAACCTGGCGCTACTTTCACCTGAGACCGGTGGAATTTGCGGCCCGCATTTGGGCCCCCGATGCCATCGGCAGCGCGCTTCTGTTTCTGGGACTGCGGCAGGTTGTCGGCAGCTGGAGATTAAATTCCTGGCCGGAACTGCTGGCTCTGGCTGTTGCCGGCTTCCTGTTTTATGCATTGGCCGTGTTTCCTTTGCGGCTGCGGACGCTGCGACACGCAACCTGAGAAGACTGTGCGCATTCTGCTGGTGAATACGTATGTGGCCCTCCACGCTGGCGGCCAGGAAAAGATCGTGCTTGACCTGGCCAACGGCCTGGCGGAGAGCGGGTGCGATGTTTTCCTGCTCAGCCCCATCAGCCGTTCTCCCGCACTGCTGTGCCGGCTGCGGGCGGACGTCCACCGCCTGGAGACACCCTGGGAAGGATTGCTTTTGCAGGAGGCCAGCCACAGCGCCCTCTTTCGCAGCAGCCGGAGGATCATCCACCGTCATGGAATTGACATTGTCTCCGGCCACGGAAGGATGTTCGGAGTCTATCTGGCCGCGCGCCTGTCGCGCGTGCCCATGTTCTGGACTTTTCACGGCGCCGATGCTCCCGCTTACAAAAGCAGCCTGCGTTTCCGTCTGACCGCACGCGCGTTTTCGTTTTTGAGCAACGATCCTAATCTGCGCCTGGTGGGAGTGAGCGAGTTTGTCAGTCGGAATCTGCGCCTGCTGTTTGCCGCGGCAGGGGCAGAGCGCATTACCACCGTGGTGAATGGCATCGCCGATCTGGATGGTTTGCTGGCCCTGCCGCCACCCTCGCCGAAAGAACAATTGCGCATCGGATTTGTGGGCCGTCTGGAGAAGATTAAAGGAGTCTGGGATCTGCCGGCACTGGCGGGACGGTTGCGGGAGAGGCGCGTGCCTTTTGCACTCACCATATTCGGCAGCGGGTCGCAGCGCCAGCCTCTGGCCGAGGCTTTTCACCGCGCCGGCTTCACAGCTGACCAGGTGAGATTCGCGGGATATCAGCCGGATCCGCTGCGCATCTACAGCGCCGTAGATGTAACCGTGCAGCTCTCTCGCCAGGAGTGGCTGGGCTCCACCATCATCGAAAGCTGCGCTGCTGCCCGGCCGGTGGTGGCCTATATGGCGGGCGGCAACCCTGAGATTGTGGATGACGGCCGCAGCGGTTGCCTGGTGCCGGTTGCGGAGGTCGCAGCCGTGGCCGGATATCTTGAGCGGTTGTGGCGAGAGCCTGCCGTGCTGACGCGAATGGGGCAGGAAGCGCGTATCGCCGCGGCCGTCAGGTTCGCTCCTGGCCGCATGGTGCGCCAGTACGCAGATTTGTTCCGTCGCGCTCTGCCGCCGGCCCGACTTTGTGATGCGGATATACTGCCCAATCTGTAGTTCCGCCTGTCATCGGCGCTCACGTCCCTTCAGTTCCGCTGGCTGCCGCTATCAGCTGGTGCATTGTCCCGGCTGTGACCTGATGTTCTGGACCCCGCCGTCGCTGCCAACCGAGTTCTCTTATGCCAGCCTGGATTTCGGCAACTACGACACTTCCCATGGCAGCGGGCATGAGGAACTCTCGGCCCACCAAAAGGGGTTCGCCCGGAACTATCGTGGGCCGAGGGGAAGTCTCCTCGATGTCGGGTGCTCGGATGGGAACTTTCTGCGCTGGGCCCAGAGCAACGGATTCGAAGTCTATGGAGTGGATATAGACAGTGTGGCCCTGCAACACGCCCGCAGAATTACACCCCGGGTGTGGCTGCTCACGCTGGCTGAGTTTGCGGAGTGGGCGAGCGGCCAGGGACTGCGATTCGATGTGATCACGTTTTTCGACGTGCTCGAACATCAGCCCCAGCCGCTGCCCTTCCTGCAGTCGGCGGCTCGTCTGCTGGTTCCCGGCGGTTGGATTGCGGGGACAGTTCCCAACCGGCGGCGCTTGCTCAAGACCGGACGCAGCGCCCGCGAAGCTTTTTGGGACTTTCCGCCTCACCACTTTCTGTGGTTCAACGCCGGAGCTTTGCGCTCCGCCCTCGTCGCTGGTGGTTTAAATGGCGTGGAAGTGCAATGCCAGATGTACGGCTATGCCACACCCGAGATGCTGCGTCTGGCGGGGAATCCGGTCAAGCGATTGGCGCTGCGGTGGGCGCCGGAGGCTCCATCCGCCATGATGCCGGATTGGCTATTTCAGGCATTGCGCCAGGCCAAGCTGGCGGCGCAAGTGTTGCCCCAGGCCATGGAGGCCGGGTTGGAAAGACTGGTGCACGCCGGCGGCAGCCTGTATTTCCAGGGACGTAACCATGTGGACTGAGACTTCCCACGAGCGCATGGACGGGTTAAACCACAGGCTGGCCGCCATCGCAGGATGGTTGCGCCAGCTTTCCGATCTCCTGGGCCGCGCGCCCCGAGTGCTGGATTACGGATCGGGAACGGGTATGCTGCTCACTCTCCCGCTGGCCCGGCTATGCCCCCGGTTTGCCATGGCGGCCTTCGACGTTTCGCCGCGAAACATCGCTTTCCTGCGTCAGGCTGCTTCCGCCTGCAACCTGGGCAACATTCATGCCAGCAGTGACCGGGCGGAAATCAGCCGGCACGCGCCTTTCGACGCCATCATCTGCGCCGATGTGCTGGAGC
Organism: Terriglobales bacterium; assembly: GCA_035496875.1. GTDB lineage: Bacteria > Acidobacteriota > Terriglobia > Terriglobales > Acidobacteriaceae > JAICWP01. The sequence continues at coordinate 16,683 of DATJEH010000193.1, forward strand.
ACCTGCCGGAACCGGAATCCGCCCTGCGAGACATGCATACCCTGCTCTCACCTCGCGGCTGTCTGATTTTGAGCCTGCCCAACGGCTTTGGCCCTTTCGAAATAGGAACTTTTGTCGCCGACCTGCTGTGGATCAGCGGCCTGGCTCCGGCGGCGCGCAAGCTTCTGCGCCGCCCCATGCAGCCGGGTCTGCCAGGGGACCGCCGGGCTTGGACGGCGGTGACAGACACCCTGGAAGTGGACCCGCACCTTCAGTTCTATAGCCGGGCTTCCCTCAACCGTCTGTTGTCGCGTACGGGCTACGCGGTGAGGGCGCACAAGAATCGCATGTTTCTCAGCGGCTTTCCCTTTTACTACCTGGAGCGCTGGCCGCAAGTGGCGGAGTGGAATGTGCGCGTGGCCGGGAAGCTGCCGCCCAGTTGGTGTTCAGCGTGGCTTTTCATGTGCGCCAAATTCCCGGCTGGGGCGCCGCTGCCGGCGCCGGAGCATTCCCGGACGCGGCGCGCCTGGACCGCGCTCAGGCGTTGGAGCAATCAGAAACGCTGGCAGCAGGAGTTGCAGCGCGTCCCATGATCGTCCTCATCTTTGCCATTCTTCTGTTCAACGCTGTCCTGCCCACCAAATGGCTGCGCCTGGGCGGCATCTCTCTGGGAGATTGGGTGGCGGTAATCAGCTACGCCGCGGCCCTGCTGTACTGGATAAGTCCAGCCCACGCCCGGATTCGTAAGAGCGAGGGCATTTGCTTCCTGTGCATGGCCGCGGTGGCGCTGTCCGTGTTCTCCTGCTGGGCGGGTGGCGGGGAAATGAAGTACATACTGGAAAACGGACGCCAGGTGTTGCATTACCTCTTCTTTGTCCCCCTGGTCTGTGTCGCCACCCAGCGCGCAAGGCTCATGCTGGTGCTGAAAATTTATCTCGGCATCGCGCTGGCCGCCGCTGTCCTGTTGAATCTGTACCATTTTTTCCCGGGACTGGTGAACTGGGATGTAGGTACGGGCGACGTCTGGGAGGCCCCCGACGGTGTGATTCGGATCTTCACTCCCGGCATGCATTACGTCTTCCTCGCCCTGCTGGGACTGATGGCCTATATTCCGCCCAGCCACGGCTACCGTTCGCTGGCCAGCGCTGTTGCCTGCCTGGCAATGCTCTCTGCTCTGGCCTGGACCGGCATCCGAACCTACTTCGTCATTCTGGCAGTGTGCCTGGGAGCCCTGTTCCTGATCCTGGGCTTCACCCGGCGCACCCGTCGCTTGTTCAGCCTGGCGGGTGCGGCCCTGTTTTGCGCCGGGATTGCCGGAGGCTTGTTCCTGGAGATCGCGGACGCCATCGGCGCGCGTCTGGCCACCCTGGCCGGCCTGCGTGAGATCCCGCTCACCCAATTCGACACCGTGGGATGGCGAATGCTGGATGCCGGAAACGCTTTAAGCATGGTCGAAGGTCCGCGAGAATGGTTGTTTGGCGTGTTCGCCAAACCCTACGCCAGCGAGGCCTGGTTTGGGGCCACACCCCACATCGCTTACGTCGGCGTCATTTACCATTTCGGCCTGCTGGGAACACTTTGTTTTGCCTGGCTGGTGGCGGGGATTTCTCGCCGGCTCGCGCGCCACTTGGCCGGGCTGGCACGACAAAGGGCATACGACCCCCTCTTTGCCGCCGCTGCCTTAGTCTGGCTGGGGTTGCTGCTGCATTCCTTCGTGGGCGGAACCTTTGCTTCGGGTCCCGCCATCATCACTCTCATCGTCGTGCACTTCATCAGTGTTCTGCCAGAGCGGCAACGGCGCGCACCAGCGTTACCGAACTTATGAAGATCTCCATCGTTACGCCTTCTTTCAACCAGTCCGCATACCTGGGAATCGCGGTGCAGAGTGTTCTCGACCAACATTATCCCGAGGTGGAGCACATTGTGGTGGATAACTGCTCGACCGACGGCACTCTTGACGTATTGCGTTCCTATACTCACCTGCGCTGGAGTTCGCAGCCGGATCACGGTCAGAGCGACGCCCTGAACCAGGGATTACGCCTCGCCAGCGGCGACATCATCGGCTGGTTGAACGCTGATGACCTGTATTTGTCGCAATGCTTCCAGACGGTGGCCGGCATTTTTCGCGACCGGCCCGAAATAGACGTGGCGTTCGGCGATTTTCGCTGGGTGGATTCGCAGGGCCGGGTGCTGCGCCGGCGGCGCGAAATTGATTTTGACCTCTTTATTCTGAAATATCTGCATGTGCTGTATGTGCCCACCCCCGCCACCTTCGTGCGCCGGCGGGTCATCTCTCACGGATTTTTACTCGATCCTTCCTACCATTTTGCCATGGACTACGAATGGTTCTTGCGCATGGCCCTGGGCGGGGTCAAGTTTGCACACGTGCCCCGGTATTTCGCCGATTTCCGCATTCATCCCGGCAGCAAGACCACGCTTGCCGCCCATCGCCAGCGTGCGGAACAGGAAAAGGCGTTGCTGGCGCTCACTCCCGGGCTTCGCCGCCTGCCGCCGCGGCTGCGGGCGGCGGTCCGCCTGAGCCTGATGGGAGCGGCCCGGGCTAAGAGAACGGGCAAAAAGCTCTGGGGGGGATGTTATTTCGAAATGCCGTGGCGCCGTGCCTGTAGCCCTTGAGAAACATAGTGCCTGAAAAGCTCAGCATCATACTCGCCCACAACTACTACAGCGAGCGGGGCGGAGAAGATATTGTCTTCGAACGGGAAACCGAGTTGCTGCGCTCACGCGGCCATCGCGTGGCGGCTTTCACTTGCAGCAGCCGGGCGCCTGCCCCCTGGAAACAACTGGCGGTTGCTGCCGCAGGCGCCGGACTATACAACCTGAAGGCTGCTCATCAGTTTCGGCAGTTGTTGGAGCGGTTCCGTCCGGATCTGGTTCATGTTCACAACACCTTTCCTTTACTGTCCCCTTCCATTCTTTCGGTCTGCCGGAGGATGGAAGTGCCGGTGGTGGCAACCTTGCACAATTATCGTTTGCTCTGCCCCGCCGCCACGCTTTATCGGAAAGGTCACATTTGTCAGGCCTGCCGCCGCTCCAGTGGCCGCTGGCAATCGGTCGCCCGCGGCTGCTATCGGAATTCCCGGGTCTGGTCCGCCGCCGCCTGCCTCATTATGAATGTCCACGATCGCCTGCGGATGTGGCAGCGCTCAGTCCGACTTTTTGTTGTTCCCAGCAACTTTACCCGCGACCAGTTTCTGGCAGCCGGATGGCCCTCCCGGCAGATATGCACCAAGCCCCATTTTGTTTTGCAGGATCCCGGCCCGGGTCTGGGGCAGGGACGATTCTGCCTGTTCGTCGGCAGGCTGGCGCCGGAAAAGGGAGTGCGAACGCTGCTGCGCGCCTGGAAAGAAACCCGCTGTCCGTGGTCGCTGAAAATTGCGGGCGACGGACCGCTGGCGAACCAGATCGCCTCCGCTGCCCATGGCGATCCGCGCATTCAGTGGCTGGGCGCCCAAACCGGCCGGCAAGTGATGGATCTGCTGGGTCGCGCCGAAGTCCTGATCGTGCCTTCCGAATGTCTGGAAACCTTTGGCTTGGTGGTGATTGAGGCTTTTGCCCGGGCCGTTCCCGTAATCGCCAGTGGGACGGGGGCGCTCAGCGAACTGGTGCGGGACGGCGAAACCGGCGTTGTGGTTTCGCCCGGCGATTCCTCAGCTCTGAGCGGCGCGATCGAAATCCTGGCTCAGGGACAGAATCGTGATGCCATGAGCCGCCGGGCAAGGCTCGAATTCGAACGCCGCTATAGCGCCGAACAGAACTACGAACTGCTGCAGAAACTCTACCGGCGTGCTTTGGGCCGCCCTCTGCCGATAGAACGCTGGGTTGTAGCCGGCTCAGAAGGAATATGAATTCTGGGTTGCCAAAGCTCGACCCTGCCACGGAACCTCCTGTTTTCGCGGCTCCCGCAAGCAAGACCAGCGTTGCGCGAGTGGAGGAATTCCAGTCGCCCCGGTTTGCGGTGCCCAGAACCCTGCCTCTTGCCTGCGCGCGTCCTCCCGCCATCCTTCGCCCCGCCCTCCTGATGGGGGCCAGTGTCGCGCTGCTGGATCTGTGCATGCTTTGCCTGGCCGCGCTGGGCGGTTTTCATTGCTGGTCGCTGCTCCGCCCCATCCCGTTGCCCGGCGTGAGCATGGGGCTGGCCATACTTTTCGCGATTGTCAGCGGCGCATTTTACGGGCTCTATCCCGGAATCGGAATGGCGGCGGCGGACCAGATTCGCCGCCTAGTACGCAGCATCACCCTGGGATACCTGCTTCTTATTGCCGCGACCTTTATGGCCCGAGAGTGGAGCTTCGGTTCCCAGGCTGTCCTGCTGCTCTCCTGGACGTTTTCCGTGACCTTGGCCCCGGCGGCCCGTTCCTTGGCAGGACAGCTCCTGCATTCGCGGCCATGGTGGGGCATGCCGGTAATGATTTTGGGGGCTGGAAAAACAGCCAATCAGATCATCCGCGGTCTGGCCAGTCACGGTTCGCTGGGCTACCGGCCGGTGATCTGCCTCGATGACGACCCTGGCCGGCATGGTTTGTGTGCCGGAGTTCCGGTTCTGGGCACGCTGGCGGAGGTGGCCTATTTCGCGGAAACCAGCCGCACACGCTGCGCCATCGTGGCCATGCCCGAGCTTCCGCGGGAAAAGCTGCTGGCCAATCTGGAGCGCTGGTCGCAAATCTTCCCTAAGATCATCGTTGTGCCCGATTTGTTGGGCGTCGCCACCCTGTGGACGGAGTCCCGTGACATGGGCGGCATTCTGGGCCTCCGCCTGCGCTTTAATCTGCTCAGCCCCTGGAACCGGATGCTCAAGCGGGGGTTGGACGCGGTTCTTTCCTCCATCGCATTGCTTGTGTCCATGCCCCTTCTCCTTATAGCGGCGTTGTGGATCAAGCGCGTCAGTCCCGGCCCCGCCTTCTATTGTCAGGAAAGGGAAGGCGAAGGCGGTCAGCTCATCCGTGTGCTCAAGCTGCGCACCATGTATCCGGATGCCGAACGCATGCTGGAGTCATATCTGGCGGAACATGCCGAGGCGCGCCTGGAATGGGAGCGCTTCTGCAAGCTGCGCCGCGACCCCCGGGTGCTGCCTGGCGTTGGCGCGTTCCTGCGCCAGACCAGCCTCGACGAGCTGCCCCAGTTGTGGAATGTGTTGCGGGGCGAAATGAGCATGGTGGGGCCGAGGCCTTTTCCCCGCTATCACAACCAGCGTTTCGACCCCACCTTCCGCAGGCTGCGGCTGCATGTTGCTCCCGGGGTTACAGGACTGTGGCAGGTTACGGCCCGCAGCGATGGCGACCTCGAGATGCAGGCGGCGCTCGACAGCTACTACATCCGTAACTGGTCGCCCTGGCTGGATCTCTACATTCTGATTCGCACCATTCACATTCTCTGCACCCGGAAGGGCGCTTACTAACCTCGTTCGTCGCCGCAGGGATTCGCGCGTGAGCACTCCGCGGCTAGGCACGGCATTCCGACGCTCTCCCCCGGCGCTGTTCGCAAATTCCGAATACTGAAAGGAGTTGGCTATGATTCATAAGGATCGCATATTGGTTACCGGAGCCGGAGGCTTCATCGGACACCATCTGGTGCGCCGCCTGAAGCGCGAAGGCTGCTGGGTTCGCGGCGTGGACCTGAAACATCCTGAGTTCGAGGCCAGTGCTGCCGATGAGTTTGAAATCCTCGACCTGCGCCGCTGGCACAATTGTCTGCAGGCCACCCGGGGAATAGACCAGGTTTACAATCTGGCTGCCGACATGGGAGGAATCGGCTATATCACCGCTTATCTGGCTGATATTTCCAGAAACAATATCCTGATCAACGCCCATATGCTGGAAGCCAGCCGGATCAATGGCATCCGGAAATATTTGTTTTCTTCTTCCGCTTGCATCTACGCCCAATCGAAGCAGAGGGCGGCAGAGGTAACGCCTTTAAAAGAAGAAGACGCTTTTCCTGCTGACCCGGAGCCCGGCTATGGCTGGGAAAAGCTCTTTACCGAAGAATTGTGCCGCTACTACCAGAAGGACTACAACTTCGAAACCCGAATTGTCCGTTTCCACAACGTATATGGGCCGCAGGGAACCTATGCAGGCGGCAAGGAAAAAGCTCCGGCGGCAATCTGCCGCAAGGTCGCTCTGCTCGCGGATGGGGAGGAGATTGAAATCTGGGGCGACGGCCAGCAGACGCGTTCCTTCATGTACATAGACGACTGCGTTGAGGGTCTGATCCGGCTGATGGCTTCCCACCATCGTGATGCCCTCAACCTCGGCACCGAGCGGCTGGTGACGGTGGATGGGCTGGTGGACATCATCGCCAACATTGCCGGTAAGCGGCTCAGAAGACGTCATGACCTGGCCAAACCGCAAGGCGTGCGCGGGCGCAATAGCGACAACACACGGTTGCGGCAGGCGCTGGGATGGGAGCCTTCGATCACACTCGAAGACGGGCTCGCCGTCACCTACCGGTGGATTGAGCAAGAATTGCGTGCCGCCAACCGCGTGCACACCGCCGAGACAGAACATGCCGTTGCCTCCGACTGACCGCTCCCGGGCTAATGTGCTCGGAGTCGGCATCAACGCTCTCAACATGCAGACGGCTGTGTCGGCGATTGATGCCGCTCTCTCCAGCGGCCAGAAGGGCTACGTGTGCGTCACTGGGGTGCACGGGGTGATGGAGACGCAAAGAGATGAAGGCCTGAAGGCCATTCTCAACAATTCCTTTCTGACTACCCCGGATGGCATGCCCACCGTGTGGGTGGGGCGTTGGCAAGGCTTTGGTGGCATGGAGCGCGTCTACGGGCCGGACCTTATGCTGGAAATCTGCCGCCTGTCGCTGGCCAGGGGCTACACCCATTTCCTGTATGGCGGCAAGCCGGGGGTCGCGCAGCGGCTCCAAAGCGAGCTTCAGCGCGGATTTCCCGGCATCTGTATTCTCGGCGCCCACTGTCCTCCGTTTCGTAAGTTGAACGATGCTGAAGAAAGTGAACTGATTCAGCGCGTCGCGGACCTCAAGCCGGACCTGTTCTGGGTGGGACTGAGCACTCCCAAGCAGGAGCGCTTCATGGCCGACTTCATTCACAAGCTCGACACCAGGCTGATGCTGGGCGTGGGCGCGGCATTCGATATCCATGCTGGACTGCTGAAAGACTCGCCGGCATGGGTAAAAAAGGCTGGTCTTCAGTGGCTTCACAGGCTGGCGCAGGAGCCGGCCAGACTGTGGAAGCGTTATCTCATCAACAACCCTGAATTCCTGGTAAAGATCTGTCTCCAGCTTACCGGTCTAAAGCGCTACAAGATTCAGCCCGGCACACCTGGGAGCGGGCTGGTTTCGCGGGCGGCTTAGTTCTCCAGCAGCAGAAGCGCATTCCAAGGGCACGCAAGAGCGTGCCCTTTTTTTGTGGCCCGCCGGGACACAATACGAGTGAGCTACAATCCCCTGCGGAGATGAGCCTTGAGCCTTCGACAAAAAATCACGCACGCCTTCATCGTGGTATTGGTGGTTGTGTCGGCCGCTTCCGGCCTGTTTGCGCTCGACTCCTACCAGGTGGCGCTCGAGCCCGATGTCTCAGTAAGGATGAGGGATGGCATCATTCTGCGTGCCGACGTTTACCACCCTAAGGGCGGGAGCAAGTTTCCCGTATTGCTGGAGCGCACCCCATATAACAAGGGAGCCATGGGCGAGGTCGGCTTCGGGCTCGAGGCAGCTGCCCGCGGCTATGTCGTGGTGATTCAGGATACGCGCGGACGTTACCAGTCGGAGGGAGAGTGGTATCCATTTGTCCATGAGTCGAACGATGGCTATGACACTGTGGAATGGGCGGCCGCGCTGCCCTGGTCGGATGGCAGGGTCGGCATGTTTGGTGGCTCCTATGTCGGCGCCACCCAGATGCTCGCGGCCATCTCACACCCACCCCACCTCGCCGGCATATGCCCGGCGGTAACGGCCAGCAATTATCATGAAGGATGGACCTACCAGGGCGGAGCCTTCGAGCAGTGGTTCAATGAATCGTGGACCTCTATTCTGGCGCAGGACACGCTGGATCGCGCGGTCCGCGACCATACCAACGCCTTGAACGGAATCTGGAAACTTCCTCTTGACCGCTACCCTCTTTTTCCATTGCCGGCCGCGTCGTCTGATAAAGACCTGACCCGCACCCTCGCGCCCTATTTCCTCGACTGGCTTAGTCATCCTTCCTACGACGAATATTGGAAGCGCATAGCCGTGGACGAGCACTACCCGGACATCAACGTGCCCTCTTTAACCGTGGCCGCCTGGTACGACATTTTTCTTGGCGGGTCGCTGCGTAACTACGTTGGACTCAAGTTGCGTGCCGGAACGGAAGCCGCTCGCGCCGGCCAGCATCTGCTGATCGCCCTTGGCGGGCATGCCGGCTCCGGCCGCAAAGTGGGGGATGTGGATTTTGGTCCCTCGGCGGCATTCGACGAGCAGCAAGTTATCCTAAGCTGGTACGACCACCTGTTTAAGAATGCGAATAACGAGTTCTCCAAGTCGAAACCAGTACGGATGTTTGTGATGGGTGCTGACGAATGGAGGGATGTGGATGACTGGCCTCCGCCCCGTGCGCGCTATACGCGCTATTATCTGCATTCGGCGGGTCGGGCAAACTCGTCCGCTGGCGATGGTTCACTATCCACCACCGCGCCGGCTTCGGAATCATCCGACCGTTATGTCTACGATCCGGCGCATCCCGTGCCCACCATCGGTGGACCACTGTGTTGTGACTCAGCACACGTCGAACCTGGACCCCGGGACCAGCACACAGCGGAGGAACGAAGCGATGTGCTGGTTTACACCACGCCCATTCTCGCCCAGGACATGGAAGTGACCGGCCCGGTGAGCCTCGACTTGTATGCCAGTTCCTCTGCTGTGGATACTGATTTCACCGCCAAACTGGTAGATGTGACGCAGGAGGGCTTTGCCCGGAATCTGACCGAGGGGATTATTCGTGCGCGCTACCGCAATGCGCCTGATAGGCACGAACTGATGAGGCCCGGCCAGGCTTATAAGTTCACAGTGGATTTATGGGCAACCGGCAATGTGTTTCGCAAAGGCCACAGGTTGCGGCTGGAGATCAGCAGCAGCAACTTTCCTCGTTTTGACAGGAACCTCAACACCGGAGCAGAGCCAGGATCAGACCAAAGCCCGAAGCCGGCCACCAACACAGTACTTCACGATGCGAAGCATCCTTCGGCTCTCATCCTTCCCATCATTCCCCGGCAATAATAATGTGCCGGGAGCCGTGGCAAGCAGAATCTTGTCCCCTCTTGTTTCTTGCTATAGTGACGGTTCACATTCCGGGAGTGAGGAGGGCGAGTGATCAACCGCAGAGAATGGCTGTTGGGAACGGGAATTCTGCTTGGCGTGGCGGCTACGGAGCAGATTGGCCATGCCTCCGATAACAAAGTCCAGAATCCGTCATCCGCAGCATCTGCCGCAAGCAAGCCATTGCCGCTGGTCGAGTACGAGCCCAAAAGCATGCTCCACGTCCACGAGACCAGAGTCGCGCGCTCGCGCTATCCCGCTATTGATTTCCACACCCACATCTCGGTGTCAAAGAAATCGGAAAAAGGCGTAGAACTTGTGCCCCAACGCCAGTACCTGGGCACTCCCCAGGAACTGCTCGCGGTCATGGACCGCAAGAACCTGCGCGCCATGGTCAACCTCACCGGCGGTTATTATGCGGGCCTGGCGGATGCTGTGGCCAAGTACGACCGGGCTTTCCCCGCACGTTTCTACACTTTCACCGAGCCGTGCTACTCCCGCTTTAAGGAACCGGATTATCCGAAGATTCAGGCAGAAGCGATCGAGCAGGCTTACCGCAACGGCGCCAAAGGTCTGAAAATTCTTAAGACTCTGGGCCTCTATCTGCGGGAGAACATCACTTCAGGCACGCTGGTGAAGATTGACGACCGCAGGTTTGACCCCATGTGGGACGCCTGCGCGCAGTTGAAGATTCCGGTGGCCATTCACGTCTCCGATCCCGTCGCTTTTTTCCTGCCCACCGATCGCTTTAACGAGCGCTATGAAGAGTTGAACAACCACCCTGATTGGTCTTTTTATGATCATGATTTTCCCAGCAATGCCGAACTGCTCGAAGCGCGGAACCGCATGATGGCGCGGCATCCAAAGACCCAGTTCGTGGTGCTGCACGTGGGAAATTTCGCCGAAAACCTGGAAAACGTGTCGGACAATCTGGATCGGTTTCCGAATATGGCGGTTGACATCGCAGCCCGCATTGGCGAACTCGGACGCCAGCCCCGTACTGCCCGCAAATTTTTCGACAAATACCAGGACCGCATCCTGTTCGGCACCGACGCTACTCCCCACGGCGACGAGTTCCCTCAGCAGGTGTTTGGCGATCCTCTTTATGAAATCTATTACCGCTTTCTTGAAAGCGACGATGAGTACTTCGATTATGCTCCGGCAAAAATTCCGCCGCAGGGCCGATGGAAAATCTATGGACTCGAACTGCCCGACCCCGTGCTGAAGAAGGTGTACTACGAGAATGCAGCCCGGCTGTTGCATCTCTCAACCTGAGATCAGGGTCTGCTCGGCGTAAATCATCAAAACATTACAAACCGCTCGAATCGCGGAGGAGATCGAGCCAACCGCTGTGCGGACTTGGGCCTGCCCGCGGTTGAGCGGAGATGCGAGACGCGCGCACTCCGCGGTGACCAGCACTTCGCCCGGCCAGCCGCACCCCAAAAACGTAATTAAATGAAACCATAAAGTCCAAATAAAAAAGCAATTGACAAGCATTCGAAAGAGCAGTAGCGTGAGCGGCGTCGGGCCACCCCCGTCCCCAACTACCTGGGCAGGGAAGGGCGCCGCCGTCTCTTGTGCGGCGGTTCCGGCGCAGCATTTGTCGCCAGTGCGAGAGGACGAGCCTATGAGAAGGGTCATGTTGGTTGCTGGTCTCCTTTGGGTACTCACCGCGGCTTTGGCCGGGTTTGCCCAAGTTGACACCGCCACCGTTGTCGGCACGGTTCGCGATGCTACCGGCGCCGTCGTGCCTGGCGCCACGGTTATAGCCACCGCAGTAGACACTGGAATCAAGACCACGGCTAAAAGTGGCCCGGACGGCGATTACGTGCTCACCCCCCTGAAAATCGGCAGGTATTCCGTTTCGGTCACCGCCAGCGGATTCCAGACAGAGGCGCGCACCGGCATCGTCCTCAATGTTCAGCAGAGGCTGCGCCTCGATTTCAGCTTGAAGGTGGGGTCGGTTTCACAAACCACCGAGGTCAGCGGTCAGCCTCCGCAATTGGAAACGGAATCAGCTTCTCTGGGTGATGTGGTCGCCGCCCAGCAAGTGGAGCAGTTGCCCCTGAATGGGCGGCGGTATACGGATCTGGCCGAGCTCAGCGCCGGCGTCGCCAAAGTTATCGAAGGCCCGGTCAATGGCGGCAGCGCACCAACCAACGGCAATACCGGCGGAAGCTTCTCTGTGAACGGAACCCGTGGCGACCAGAACAACTTCATTCTTGACGGTATTGACAACAACTCCAACGACAATGGTGATGTTGCGATACTCAGCAGTGTGGATGCAATCGCCGAATTTAAGATTCAGACCTCAAACTACTCCCCGGAATTCGGGCGCAGCGGCGGCGCCGTAATCAATGCCAGCACCAAGTCGGGCACGAACCAGTTTCATGGCGAAGCCTGGGAGTTCCTGCGCAATGACGCTTTTGACGCGCGCGGATTCTTTGAGTCGCCCGATCAGCCCAAAGCGCCCTACAAGCAAAACCAGTTTGGAGGTGCGCTGGGCGGTCCCATCAAGAAGGACAAGGCCTTCTTCTTCGTGGATTACGAAGGCACCCGCATCCACTCCGCGCAAACCGATTTCGCTACTGTTCCCACTGCCCTGGAGCAGACCGGTAATTTCAGCGACATTCTCGGAACCCAGTCCATGAGCTGTGGGCCGGATGGGACTTCCCCCTGCGTGGATGCGTTAGGCCGGCCGGTGTTCAACAACGAAATCTACAATCCCGCCACTACCCGCGTGGTAAACGGGGCGGTGGTCCGCGACGGCTTTGGATTCAATCCGGTTACCGGTCTGCCGATCCCCGGGCAGGCCAATGTGATTCCCTCCGCCGCCATGAACAGCATTGGCCTGAATTATGCCGCTCTTTATCCCTCCCCCAACGTGCCGGGAGCCCTGGCCAACAACTACCTGGTGAATGCGCCTGGCAATGACCGGGTTGATCAGATGGATGCGCGAGCCGATGAGAACCTCACCAGCAAAGTCCAACTGTTTCAAAGATTCTCACTGACTAAAGACACTCGCTTCCAGGCGCCGGTGTTTTCCGGAATTGCCGACGGAGGTGAGTACAACACCGGCAATAGGCCGCTCAACGCCGAGGGTTTGGTCCTCGGCTTGACCGATACGGTAAGCCCCAACGTGGTAAACGCGTTGCGCGTCGGGTTCAACCGCGTTCATTACATCTCCAACTCTCCTACTTACGGGCAGCACTACCCACCTCCCCCTCTGCTGGTACCTGGAACCCCAAACGACCCTTTGATCAACGGGCTGACCTGGTTCGCCCCCGGTCAGTACGCCGGACTTGGCGAGCCGACGTTTACGCCCACCCGCAGCACCACCCAGGCTATTCAGCTCAATGACACGCTAAGCTTTGTGCATGGGAAGCACCTGATCAAGGTGGGACCGCAGTTCCGCTTTGACCAGTTCAACCTGCTGCAAATAGGCCAGCCGCGCGGCAACCTCTCGTTCAGCGGCCAGTTTACGTCCGATGCCGGTTCGCTGGGAGACGGCAGCGGCAACGGCTTGGCCGACATGTTATTGGGGCTGCCCGTCACTTCCGTGATTTCAACCATCACCTACTTCGGCAATCGCCAGCACACATACGGGGCGTTCGTTCAGGACACCTACAAAGCCACCTCCCAGCTGACGCTCGACCTGGGCCTGCGCTACGACTACGCCACGCCGCTCTATGAAGCCCATAACAAGATGAGCAATTTCGACTATGCCAAGGGAATTATCGTTCCCGCGGGTACCCCGGGGTATCCCGAAAAACTGGCAACCCCCCACAAAGACAACTTCGCGCCGCGCGTCGGGTTGGCCTATAGCCCGCTTCCGTCCAAACCATTAGTGGTTCGAGCCGGATACGGCCGGTTCTTTGTCTTTTACGAAATTCGCACCGGCGATCCCCTGCAGCTTGACTACAATCTCCCATTTTTCTATGAGCCTACCTTTAACAGCGATGGGATAACGCCGTCGCTTACACTGGCCACTGGATTCCCGCCTCTGAATCCCCTCAATGCACCCTTGGCCGGCGTGACCAGCCAGGATTTCAACCCGCAAACTCCGGTTTACGACCAGTGGAATGTTGACCTCGAGTATGAACTGCCGGGTCAGATTGTCATCAGCCCGGCGTATGTAGGGACGAAGGGCACCCACCTCCAGGTTCTTCGCGACCTTAATCAGATTCCTGTGCCTCAGCCCACTTTCGATCAGGCCTTGGCCCCCTATCCCCAGTTTGGAACCTTCACCTCAATCACGAATGGCGGGAGTTCCACCTATCACGCGTTTCAGCTCAAGGCCGAAAAGCGGACCAGCCATGGCCTTTATTTCCTGAGCGCTTTCACTTACAGCAAAGCCATCAACGACCAGCC
>DATJEH010000194.1:0-14331 GCA_035496875.1 Terriglobales bacterium
CGCCACTCCGCCCATGCGCCGCGCCGTTGGATCGTGCACTACGCCCCGCAGCATCACGTTGTGCTCGTCATATTGCGTGGGCGCGATTTTGCCGATCCAGGAATGCGGCGGCAGGAACTGGGTGTGCGTCATCTTCAAGGGGTTGAAAACGTGCTGCTCGGCATAATCGTTGAGCGACATGCCGCTGGTCCGTTCCACCAGCGCGCCCAGCATGATGAAATTGATGTCGCTGTAAACAAAGCGCGCCCCCGGCGGATTGAGCGGCTTCTCCTGGAACGCCATCTGGTAGGCCGTTTCCTTGCCCTGCCAGGGGTGGGTCAGGTCCAGGTCGGGCGCCAAACCGGAATAGTGAACCAGCAACTGCCGCACCGTGATGTCCTGTTTGCCGTTCACGCCGAACTCGGGAATGTAGCGCACCACCGGATCGTTGAGCCGGATTTTGCCCTCTTCCATCAACTGCATTACGCAAGGCGTGGTGGCGATTACCTTGGTCAGCGACGCCAGGTCGAAGATGGTGTCCACGGTCATGCGCTCCCGACGCGGCTCCAGGGAGCGCATCCCGAAGGCTTTGCGGTAGATCACATGCCCGTGGTGCCCGATGAGCACCACCGCCCCCGGCACCTGGTGCTGGGCGACGGCATCGCGCACGATGGCGTCCACCTGTGGCAGCGACACGCCGGCCTTCTTGCTGGCTTTGGCGGAGGCTAAAGAGGAAATAGTAATGAGGCAGAGGAAAGCGGCGAGATAGGGGCGCAACAGCCTGGGGTTCGGTTTCACAATGGTTCAATTGTGGAAAAAGCGTACCCGCGACTTTACACAACCCGAGCCTGGTTCTCAAGTAACCAGGCGGGCAGGGGCGAAGGGACAAGGCGCGCCGTGAGCGATTGCTATTTGTAGCTAAGCCGATACAGGTCCGCCTGCCCGCCGGGGCGCGCGTAGACGACGGTGGAAAGGTCCTTGCTGAAATCGTAGGCATTGCCGGCGTAGCCCTGGCGAAAGGCGAACGGCAGTTTCATGGCCGGCTGGGCGGGGCCGGTCAGCTTCCCATCGCGCCAGGGCTGGCGATAGATGACCGTCTCTCCGCGGGTCGAGGAGAGATAGAGGAACGACTTACCGTCCGTCGAAAAGTGATACATGAGGGTGGAGAGATCGGGCGACAAGGGAGTGCACTTAGCACCCGCAACAGAAAGCTCATAAATACCGGTGCCGCCGCCCGGACCAAACCCGGTCAGCAGGTAGCGGCCATCGGTGGAAACATCCTCGACGTAGCCGCAGGTTTGGGCGAAGCTCTCCACCTTCCCATCGGGGGTGGTTCTCCAGGTTTCTACCTTGGAGGGATCTTTTTCGTAGCCGCTGAAGTAGAGGGTTTTGCCGTCTGGGCTCCAGATCGCAAAGCCGATATTGGCTCCCGACCAGGGTACCTGGCGCAGGCCGCTGCCGTCTGTCCGCACGGTATAGACTTTGGCCTGACCGCCGGCCACGTCCGCGAAGGCGACCCTTGAGCTGTCCGGCGACCAGGCCAGGGTTACCAGGCTCTGCGACGACGCCAGCTTCACCCGGTTGCTGCCGTCCACATCGGAAACCCACAGCTCCTGGTGATCCCTGCCGGCGAGCGTGATGTAATCCACATGGCGGCCATCCCAGGAAAGGTTGGGCTGGGTCGCATTGTCGGTCACCACATCGAAGGACTGCTTGCTGCGGGTGTTGTAGACGGTTAACGCGCCCGATTCGCTTCCAGTCACGAAGTAAATTCCTTTTTCGGCCGCATCGGGCATGGGGGAAAGATCCGGGCCCGCTCCGAAAGTGATCTGGCGCAAGCTGCCGTTTCCCAGGCTGTACTCCCAAATGTTGATGACGTCGTTGACGGCGCGGCTGAAAAGCAGCGATTTGCCGGGCTCGTCCCATACAAATCCCTTGGGGCTGCCCGAGATCTCTCCGAGCTTCACGGCGTTGTGGGTTTCCACCCCGATCTTGTAGAGAGTCATGGTGGTAGGCAGGGCCAGAACATCGCTGGTGGAACCGGCGGGGATGAGCAAGTCTTTGCCGTCGGGAAACGCCAGTATGCCCCAGGGAACCACTCCATCCTTCCCCAGGTTGTAGACCAGTTCCTCGCCCACTCCTGACTTCGATTTGCGATAAATGGAACCGTCTTGCAGCCTGAAAAGGAAGTAGGCATTGCCGTCGGGCGAGGTGATCAGGTTTCTCCCGGAAACTACCCAGGTGGCGGAGCCGCCCAGTGTCGGCACCGTCCAAATCTCCCCCCCGCCGGTCTGCAACTCATAATAGATTTGCGTTCCATCGGGCGAGAAGCTGTCCATGTTCTTGTCGGTGGAATCGTTGGTCAGCTGCAGCGGCTCTCCTCCCGAAGAGAGCATGACGAAGATCTGGTTGACGCCGCCTGCCGGAGAGGTAAATGCCACAGTGCGGCCGTCGGGCGAAAGGATCGTATCCGTCATGGGCCTGTTCCAGTGACTCACGCGGCTGATTTTGGCAGGCCCGGCCGAGGAAGTTCGCCAGTAATAAGCGGCCACGGCGGCGGCGACCAGAACCAGCGCCGCCACCCCCAGGTAGAGCCTGGGCGTACGTTTTGCCTGCGGCTCCGCTGCCCTCATCGCGGTGGAAGTCTGGGCGGCCGGCAGCGCGGTGCTGCTGGCCGCGGCAGCGATGCGGCCCGATTCCGTATCGCGTTTTAAGCGCTTGAGGTCGCTGCGGAATTCCGCCGCCGACTGGTAGCGAAGCTCGCGGTCCTTCTCCAGAGCCTTGTTGATGATGCGTTCAAATTCCGCCGGCAGCTCGGGATTCAAGCGCACGGGCGAGATGGGCGTGCCGTGCAGAATGGCGTCGAACACCACCGCCGATGTACCCCCGGCAAAGGCCTGTCGCCCCGTCGACATCTCGTAGAGCACAACCCCGAAGGAAAACAGGTCGCTGCGCGCATCCAATTCCTCGCCGCGCGCCTGCTCGGGAGACATGTAGGCGACCGTCCCGACGGCTGTTCCTGGCGAAGTGAGAAGCTCTTCCGAAGCTCCCACGGTGGCCGAGACCCCCACCGCCTCGGCGATGGGACGGCGCTCCGCCACCACCTTGGCCAGCCCGAAATCCAGCACCTTGGCCTGGCCACGCTGGGTGATGAAAATGTTCGCCGGCTTGATGTCGCGATGGATGATGCCCTTGGCGTGCGCCGCGTCCAACGCGTCCGTGATCTGAATGGCAAACTCCAGCGCCGTATCCAGCTTCAGCGCCTTGATGCCGATGCGATGCTTGAGGGTCTCGCCCTCCAGAAACTGCATGACAATGAACGGCTGTTCATCGCTTTCGCCAATTTCGTAAATGGTGCAGATATTGGGGTGATCGAGAGCCGAAGCGGCGCGCGCCTCGCGCTGCAACCGTTCCAGCGCCTGGCGATCCCGGGCCAGGCCCTCGGGCAGGAACTTCAGGGCCACAAAACGGCCCAGCTTGTTGTCCTCCGCTTTGTACACCACGCCCATACCGCCGCCGCCGAGCTTCTCCACGATGCGGTAGTGCGAAATGATCTGATCCATCAAGGAGGGTAAGCCTTTCGAGGTCGGCTTATCTTACGGGCGGTGTTTTCCCCCGTCAACGAAATCCTGCCTGGCCGGTTGCGCAGTTCCCCTTCTTTGCTTCCGCCAGCGCGGTTTGTTATAAGCGTGGCTGACCCGCTTGCCTCCCTCCGCCCCAAGCTCGCCGCTGCTGCCCCAAGCCGATTACGCCGGACAGGATGAGCGCTTTGCTGCCGCCTTCTCCGTCCTCCGGCAAGCCATCAACGACCGCGCCTTCCCCGGTTGCGCACTGTCGGTTCTGCATAAGGGCAAGCTGGTGGCGCTCAAGGGCCTGGGACAATTCACCTACGACACCACGGCGCCGGCAGTCGAGGTGGATACCATCTTCGACCTCGCTTCTGTCTCCAAGGTCGTGGCCACCACGCCCATGGCCATGCTGCTTTACGAGCGCGGACAGCTTGATCTGGACTCGCCGGTCGCTTCGCTGCTGCCTGAATTTGCCGCTGACGATCCCCGCCGCGACGAAATCACGGTGCGCATGCTGCTGGCGCACTCTTCGGGCCTGCCCGCCTACGAGCGCCTGTTTGAGCGGACGCGCACGCGCGAAGAACTGGTCCGCGCCGCCCTGGCCACGCCCCTCGCCGCCGATCCCGGCGCGCGCGCCGAATACAGCGACATCGGATTCATCATTCTGGGCGAGCTGCTCTCTCGCCTGGCCGACGAACCACTGGACCGCTTCTGCCGCCGCGAGATATTCGGTGCGCTGGGTATGGCGCGCACCAGCTACCGTCCCCCGCCAACCTGGCGCGCGCAGATTCCTCCCACCCTGGACGACCGCACCTTTCGCCATCGCGTAGTCCAGGGCGAGGTGCACGACGAAAACGCCAGCCTGATGGGCGGCGTCGCCGGCCACGCCGGAGTTTTCGGCCCGGCCTATGATGTGGCGCTGTTTGCACAGGCCATGCTGCGCGGAGGCCGCCCCATTCTGCGGCCGGAAACTCTGGCCCTGTTTACCCACCGCGAAGAGTCACCGCCCGGAACTTCACGGGCGTTGGGCTGGGATACTCCCTCGCAACCCTCGCAATCGGGACGCTATTTGTCGCCTGCGGCCTTCGGCCACCTGGGCTACACTGGGACTTCACTATGGATCGATCCAGAGCTTCAGCTCGCGATTACTCTGCTGACCAATCGCACCTGGCCGGACCACAGCAATCAGGCCATCAAGCAGATCCGCCCGAAGTTTCACAACTTGGTGGTGGAAGCCCTGGCCTGAGCGGCCCCGGGCTCCGCATCCGCCACAGCGCCGCGCGAGTGGCAGTGGTGGTGGCGGTTACTGTCGCCGTGCTCGGCTATCTGTCTGACCTGTTAGTGATTTCATTTCACCCCCAGCCTGTTTTTCCCATTCTGGATGCCATCGTTCTGGGTACGCTTTGCGGCACTATCGCCTGGTCCTACCAGCGCCGGCAAAACCGCTACCTGGCCGAGAGGCTGGAAGTGATCGCGGAGATGAACCACCACGTGCGCAATGGCCTGCAGGTCATTCAATACTCGGCTTACATGACCAAAGACCGGGAACACATTCAGCGCATCGAACAATCTTTGGGCCGCATTGACTGGGCGTTGCGTGAAGTCCTGACCGGCAAGCAATTGCGTTCTTCCGCGGACCGCGGAATAAAAGAGC
Source organism: Terriglobales bacterium (assembly GCA_035496875.1). Classification (GTDB taxonomy): domain Bacteria; phylum Acidobacteriota; class Terriglobia; order Terriglobales; family Acidobacteriaceae; genus JAICWP01. The sequence continues at coordinate 5,203 of DATJEH010000194.1, forward strand.
GCGGAATGAACGAATGAAGCCCGCCGCCAGGATTTCCCGCCTGCGCACGGAAGCACGCAATTCTGCTGCCGCCCGCCTGGATACCAGTTCATCCCTGAAAATCGCCCGGCTCATCAATGCGGAAGACGCTAAGGTGGCGCCGGCGGTGCGCCGCGTCCTGCCCCAAATCGCCCGCGCCATTGACCTCATCGCCGCGGCGCTGGAGCGCGGAGGACGCCTTATTTACGTGGCCGCGGGCACCAGCGGACGCATTGCCGCTCTCGACGCCTCCGAATGCCCGCCCACTTTCAATACTGACCCCCGCATGGTGCAGTTTGTGATGGCTGGAGGACAGAAAGCCTTGGGCGCCGCCGTCGAAGCCAACGAAGATTCCCGCGCCCTGGGCCGGCGCGACATGGCCGCTAAGAAGCCGGGCAAGAATGACGTGGTGGTGGGCATCGCCGCTAGCGGGCGCACTCCCTATACCATTGCCGCCGTTGAATACGCCCGCCGCCAGGGAGCCAACACCGTGGCCCTCACCTGTAACCCCAACTCTGCCCTGGCCAAAGCGGCTGACGTTTCGATCGTGGTGGAAGTGGGGCCCGAGGTAGTGGCCGGCTCCAGCCGTATGAAGGCGGGAACTGCACAGAAAATGGTGCTGAATATGCTCTCGACGGGCGCCATGTCGCGCCTGGGCTATGTCTACGGCAACCTGATGGTCAATGTGCATCTTAAGAATCGCAAGCTGATGGCACGCGGCATTTCCATATTGGAGAGCGCGGCGGCAGTGGACCAAGCCCGCGCCCGCCGTGCGCTGCGCCTGGCAGGCAACCGGGTGCCCGTCGCTCTCATCATGGTGCAGGCGGAGGTCAGCCGCGGGGAGGCGGAACGTTGTCTGCGCGCCGCCAAGGGTCATGTCCGGAAGGCCATCGCCAACGCGCTTGGTCATCGCACTAACGGTCATAGAACTAGGTGAATTTACTGATCGTCAGGGCTCAGGTTGTGGCTACAATGAGGGTCGGAATCCCGGAAAATTCATTACCCGGAAAATTGACATGGGGCTTATCTAACCGTGGACAAATTCGTGGTGCGCGGCGGCAACCCGCTGCTCGGAACCATCCGCGTCAGCGGGGCGAAAAACGCAGCCTTGCCTGCCATGGCCGCCGCTCTTCTGACTGAGGAACCCGTCATCCTGGAGAACATTCCCCAGGTCCAGGACATTGAGACCACCCGCAAGTTGCTCGCCGCCATGGGAGCAGAAGTGGAGTTGGGCTACGGCCGCGCCCATCACCGCACCACCATCTGCTGCCGCGACCTGATTGCGGCGGAAGCTTCCTATGAACTGGTCAAGACCATGCGAGCTTCCACCCTGGTGCTGGGACCGCTGGTGGCGCGCACGGGCCGCGCCCGCGTCTCCCTGCCCGGCGGCTGCGCCATCGGCGCGCGCCCGATTGACCTGCACATCAAAGGTCTGGAGAAACTGGGCGCTACCATCGAGCACGAACACGGTTACGTGCTGGCCCACGCCGAGCGCCTGCGCGGCGGAGAGATTTTCTTCGACAAAATCACCGTGACCGGCACCGAAGATCTGCTCATGGCCGCCTGCCTGGCGGAAGGCGAAACCATTCTGCAGAATTGCGCCCGCGAGCCTGAGGTTGCCGACCTGGCCGCCCTGCTCAACAAGATGGGTGCGAAAATCGAGGGCGCCGGCACCGCCACCATCCGCGTGCAGGGGGTCGAGAAGTTGCATGGCGCGCGGCACCGCATCATTCCCGACCGCATCGAGGCAGGAACATTTGTGATTGCCGCCGCGCTCACCGGAGGCGACCTGAATGTGGCCGGCTGCGAGCCGCGTCATTTCCAGGCTTTGCTGCAGAAGCTGGAGGAAGTTGGGGTCAAGATTGTGCCCGCGGTAGACGCGGTGCGCGTGATCGGCAACGGCGAGCTCAAGGCTTCTGACATTGTGACCGAAGAGTATCCCGGCTTCCCTACCGACATGCAGGCGCAGTACATGGCCCTGGCCACGCAAGCCAACGGGACTTCGCTGATTACCGAGAACATTTTCGAAAACCGTTTCATGCACACGCAGGAACTGGTGCGCATGGGCGCCGACATCAAGGTCGAGGGGCGGCGCGCCACCGTCCGCGGCAAAACGCCGCTGAGCGCGGCCGCGGTGCAGGCCTCCGACTTGCGCGCCTCCGCCTCACTGGTACTGGCCGCGCTGGTAGCCGACGGCGAAACCATCATTGACCGCGTGTACCACATTGACCGCGGCTACGAGCGCATCGAGGAAAAACTGCGGGGCGTGGGAGCCCAGATGCGGAGGATCGGCCAGTTGTTCCCTAAGCGGGCCGCCGCCACTGTGGCGACGGTCTAGCTGTAGCCTTCACCGCCCAACATTTCCGCCCGAGATCCCTCCCTATCGTCGGCGGCCCCACCACGTCCGTATGAACGTGATGGGGCATCGCCGGCTGTCGCGAGGGCACGCCTCTCCTTCGCGCATTCCGAACCACTTCTGGGAAAAATGCGCACAGCGCCACGCCCGCATTGATGCGTGCGGGGGTGAATGATGATGATGGAAGGCTCCGTTGCGGCGCCGGAGTCAGGCCGCCTGCGGCAGGCGCATTCCTGCGTCCGGGATTATGAAATGGGTGTCTATGAAGCGTTCGTAGTCGGCAGAATGCTGTCGCCGGTCACTGCGGTCGCTATACACCCAGTAAACCTTCTCACCTTCGATCCGGGTAATCGCCTTACGAATGCCGGCCCGGTCTTTCACCACCACTCCTGGCTGCAGATAGTTGTACATGTCTTCACCTATTCAGTATGAAAGTAAGGTTTTACCCAATCCGCTGGTTTCAGCACCATGCGGCTCTCCAGCCAAACCGCTACCGGAGTTTGCAGGACGAGATGCTGCAGAATGTCCTCTGAAGGCACCTCCGTCCAGCTTCTTTCCTGGTCCTGAATCCTCTCCAGAGCGCCTCCGCGGATGCGATAAAAAGCGAAGCTGCCGTCCAGGCATTCCACCGCTAACCCCACGCTGGAGGGGAGACTGCGTAATTCGCGGCAGGTGGTTGCAGGCTGCCTCATGACTCCTTATCGTTAATGGCTGATTCCGAGCTGTGTGCCCGGGAACTCTCGCCTTGGCCATTTCGTCTGTTCGATGCAGGGGGTCTGTAAAGAAGGGTTGCCTGCCATATCAGTTGATATCACCAGCAATCCAGCCTTGTCTCACCAGCTGCGGCCGGCCCTAAGACCTGATCTTTCCCGACCTTACAACTATTTAACGGCAGCGATATCCCGGTTCCGCTCCCATTGTGCTCAGCCCCAAAAAAAAAAGCCGCGCTGCTCGCGCGGCTTCCGAATTATATTTTGTGGCGCGGGCATCTCGCCCTTGCACGCCCGCAGGACAGCCGTCAGGACGACGGCACTGCCAACCAATACACAACTTTCTAGTGGCGCCGGCGCCCGCCGCCGCGTCCGCCTCGGCCATTGTGGCCCCGGCCTCCGCGCCCGCGATCGCCGCCGGGACGGCCGCCTTCGCGTCCGCCGCTGGGGCGGCCTTCCACCCGGGGTGCCCCTTCATGATGCGCCTCAACCCGATTGAAGTTGGGCTCATGTTCTTCGGTTTCCGTATATTCGCCGCCGCCTTCGATGGTCATGGTGCCGGCGGCCTGTTCCTCGGTCGCCTCGGCTGCCCCGCCGCCCATCTTGGCCCGCTGTTCCTTAAGGATGGCTTTGCGCGACAAGCGGATGCGGTTGCCCTCGATGGACAGCACTTTCACCAGCACCTGATCGCCTTCTTTCAATTCATCGCGAATGTCCTTGATGCGGTGCTCGGCCACTTCGCTGATGTGCAGCAAGCCGTCGGTACCGGGCAGGATTTCCACGAAGGCGCCGAAATCCGCCAGTCGTGAAACCTTGCCCAGGTAGGTCTTGCCCACTTCGGCGGTGGCGGTCAGGTCGCCGATAATCTGCAACGCCTTGGCCGCTGAGGCCTGGTCATTGGAAGCCACGTTGACGCGGCCCGAATCCTCCACGTCAATCTTGACCCCGGTCTGCTCGATGATGCTGCGGATCATCTTGCCGCCCGGCCCGATCAGGTCGCGGATCTTGTCCACGGGAATCTGCAGGGTGTAGAAGCGCGGCGCATAGGTGGAAACCTTGGAGCGCGCTTCCGGCAGCGCCTCATTCATTTTGTCGAGGATGAACAACCGTCCCCGCTGCGCCTGCGCCAGGGCCTCGGCCATAATCGCCGGCGTAATGCCGCTGACTTTAATGTCCATCTGCAGCGCGGTAATGCCTTCGCGCGTGCCCGCCACCTTGAAGTCCATGTCGCCGTAGTGGTCCTCGGCGCCGGCAATGTCGGTCAGGATGGCATAGTCGTTGTCCTCCTTCACCAGGCCCATGGCAATGCCGGCCACCGGCGAGGTTAAAGGAACGCCCGCATCCATCAGCGAAAGCGAGGCCCCGCAAACCGTGGCCATGGAAGAAGAGCCATTGGACTCCAGGATGTCGGAGACCACGCGCATGGCGTAAGGCCAGTCAGTTTCCGCAGGCAGCATCGCGCTTACCGCGCGCTCCGCCAGGGCGCCGTGGCCGATTTCGCGCCGGCCCGCGCCTCGCAGAAATGCCACTTCGCCGACTGAGAACGGGGGGAAGTTGTAGTGCAGCATGAAGCGTTTTTTGGCCTCGCCTTCAAACACTTCCAGGCGCTGCATGTCTTCGGCGGTGCCCAGGGTGGTGGTGACCAGCGCCTGGGTCTCGCCGCGGGTGAAAATAGCCGACCCGTGAGTTCGCGGCAGCACCCCAACCTCGATGGAGATAGGCCGGATCTGGTCAAAGGCGCGCCCGTCGGGACGCCGCTTTTTGCCGAGAACCTGGTCGCGGAAAATCCGCTCGCGGATAAGTTCGTAGTACTTGGCCAGCTTCGCCCGGGCTTCCACATCGTCTTCCGGCAGGGCTTCCACCAGTTCTTTCCTGTAAGCCTTTACCAGGTCATAGCTCTCCGCCTTGGGATGCTTATGGGTATCGAGCGCGTCCGCGAGCCTGGACTCGATCTTGGAGCGCAGCTGCTTGTAGTACGGTTCGTCAATCTCTGGTGCCTTAAAGGCCCGTTTCGGCCTGCCCACACGCTCCCGTAGCTCATTGATGGCAGAGCAGATCTTCTTGATCTCATTGTGGCCGAACTCGATTGCGTCCACAATCGTCTGCTCCTGCACCTGGCTGCCCCCGGCTTCGATCATCACGATGCCTTCCGAGGTGCCCACTACCATCAGGCGGAGCAAGCCACTGCGCATTTCCTCGTAATTGGGGTTGATGACGAACTGGCCGTTGACCAAGCCCACCCGCACCGCCCCTACCGGGCCTTGGAAGGGGATATCGGAGAGCGTCAGGGCGCAGGAGGCGCCGTTAATGGCCAGCACATCAGGGTCGTTTTCAGTATCCGCCGAAAGAACAAAGGAGATGACCTGGGTTTCGTTGCGAAAACCATCTGGGAACAGAGGCCGGATGGGCCGGTCAATCTGGCGGCTGGTGAGAATTTCGCGTTCGCTGGGCCGTCCTTCGCGCTTGATAAAGCCGCCGGGAATACGGCCGCCGGCATAGGTATACTCCCGGTAATCCACCGTAAGTGGAAAGAAATCAATACCTTCCCGTGGCTCCTGATTGGCCACTGCGGTGGCCAATACCACGTTATCACCGCAACGCACCACGGCGGCGCCATGCGCCTGCTTGGCCAGCCTGCCGGTTTCAAATGTGAGTTGTTTTCCGCCGCTGAGTTCAACTGAGACTTCTTGTTTCATTTTTATCCTTCCAGGGGTTTCTTAGACGAGGCTGTACGGAACAGATCAAGGCCGGGGAGGGTAGTTCCAATGTGGCCGATTTCGACGCAACTTGCGGACAAACACCGGGCCGCAGGCACTCCAAGAACCTGGGGCCGGCGCCCGGCGGACCCGCCCTGCGGGTATCCCGTAGACACAACTACTTGCGAATGCCGAGTTTCTGAATGACGGTCTGGTATCGCTCGGAGTCGTATTTCTTCAGGTAGTCCAGCAAGCGCCGCCGCTTGCTGACCAGCATGAGCAGACCGCGCCTGGAGGCGTGATCTTTCTTGTGCGTCTTAAAGTGTTCCGTCAGCTGACCAATGCGCTCGCTCAACAACGCTATCTGGACTTCCGGGCTCCCCGTGTCCGTAGCGTGCGTGCCATACTGGTCAATGAGGGTTTTCTTCTGCTCTCGGGCTAGCACTGAACCTGCCGCACTCCTATCTTCTCGTCTTTTTGTAACCAGTTAGGAGACTAACACGCTGTCGGGAGAGGTGTAAAGACAAGCTGCTGGGCGGAGAACTTAATTTCCTCAGCTCACATCTAAGTGAATCGGAGATAATAGGAGTGCCACCCGTCGCTCGTTTATGATAACCACCTTTTGTCCTCGATGTGGGAGCGAAAATCCGTTCGATAATCAGTTCTGTGGCAAGTGTGGCATTCCCCTGCTGCAGCCCAAACCGGTGGAGCAGCCGGTGGCTGCCGGGCACGCTAATGGCTCTCAACGCCCGTTGTCGGCTGCGGTGGAAGCCGAGCCCGACTCCGACCAGACCATCCACGGCCCCTCATTTCTGGGCCTGAGCGATGAGCCCGAGCTGAGCAGCAGCTACCTGCTGGACGACGAAGTTTCCAGCAGCCATTGGGGGCTCTACCTTTTTCTCTTCGTGCTGGCGGTTGCTGGAGGAGCCGTTTGGTGGCAGGCGCGCAATGGCGGGCTGGACCGCAGCCATCTCGCCAGCCTGGTACAAACGGCGCGCAGCAAGATCGGCCAGGAAAAGCAGGAGGCAGCGGCCGTAGCCCCTAACGCCAGTCCGGCCGCGGCCGAGAACTCCAGCGTTGCCAACCCTTCGCCCGGTAGTGGCGCACCTGACTCTGCCGCCGCAGCCAACGGAAAGACGCCGCCGGTAGTGGCCCCGCCGCCCAGCCCGGCGCAGATTCAAAGCGCCGCGGAAAAGCAGCATGTTCCGCCGGCGGCCCTGAGCCAGACGGCGGCAGTGGCCAAACCGCCCAGCCCGGCGCCCGCCAAGCCTCAGACTCGGCCGCGGGCCGCCAGCGCCGCGCCGTCGGCCGACGCGGAAAATGCCGCCCTGCTGAACGACGCGCAAAGATATCTCTACGGCAGCGGGGTTCCGCGAAGCTGCGATCGCGCTCTCGGTTATTTGCGTCAGGCAGTAGACAACAATAGCGCCAAGGCTAAGAGCACCCTGGGCAGCCTTTACGCCACCGGGCATTGCGTGCCCCTCGACCGGTCGGTCGCCTACAAGTGGTTTGCCTTGGCCTTGCGCCAGGATCCCAACAACTCCTACTTGTCTCACGACCTGGAAATGTTGTGGAACCAGATGACGCCGGCGCAGAAGCAGCTCGCGATCCGCATGACGCAATAAAGCAGTTTCGAGTTTCGGAGTTTTAAGTTTCCGCATACGCGGTGGCTCGCTTGAAACTCGAAACTTCAAACTGAAAACTCGATTATGGAAAAAGCCACCTTCGCCGCCGGCTGTTTCTGGGGAGTGGAAGCTTCCTTCCGGGCTTTGCCGGGAGTTACGGATGCCGTGGTGGGCTACACCGGCGGCAGCCTGGCCAATCCCACCTATCATGATGTGTGCACCGACCGCACCGGCCATGCCGAAGCCCTTGAGGTGACCTTCGATCCCGCCAGAATTTCCTACGACCAGCTGCTGGATCATTTTTGGGAGATGCACGACCCCACCACTCCCAATCGGCAAGGTCCGGACTTCGGCACCCAGTACCGCTCAGCCATCTTCTTCCACACTCCGGAGCAGGAAAAGCTGGCGCGCGCTTCCCGCGAACGATGGCAATCGCGGTTCTCCCAGCCTATTGTCACGGAAATTGTCCCGGCGGCCAGGTTTTACCGCGCCGAGGATTACCATCAGCGCTATCTGGAGAAGAAGGGTCTGAGCAGCTGCCACTTGTGACCCGCCTCCGGCGTGGCCTGCGTTTCCAAGCCTCTGATTTCACTTTGCTTGCTCTTCGGTAATCGCGTGTTCTCCCGCTGGTAACTAATCTGCCTAATTCCACCGCGATGTTGGACGAACGTAATGTTTACGTTCCCGGTGCGCGGGCCCATAGTTAGCGGCGTGGGCAGCGAACGGGCTCCGTTCCCTGGCCGCTTTACAGGAGGAACGACGCGATGCAAACGATGTTTGGCCTGGAAGTGTTATTTGCCAGTGTGGTCTGCATGACCACAGCCCTGACCTTCGTAGAAGTTCGGCGGCTGCGCAAAAAGCTGAAATAAGCTGGCAATTGTGCCGGCGGCGCTTCTCCCTGTTCGGGGCAGGGCTGCCCAGGACCGACCGCCTGCGACGCGTTTTCTAGACTCCCCCCTTTTAAATTTTGCATGGAGGAAAAAATGGTCGATCTGGTACGCAGAATGTGGTCAAACGACGAGGGTCAGGATATCGCGGAGTACGCGGTGATGCTGGCCGTCATTCTGGTAATCGTGGTTGGCACGATCCGGTTGATCGGCACGCAGGCCAACAATGTGTTTTCCGAAACTGCCAGCGCCATCGGCAACTAATCCCGCAAGCTCGGATTCTCCCGCAAGCGGAAATAACGGGCAACACACACCCTCCGGGGAGCGTTGCCCGTTTGTTTTTGCCTACTTTTTTCCCGCTGCCACCAGGACCTGACGCAGGTCGCGCCCGGTCATATCCTTCGGCTGGTCAATCCCCAGTAAAGCCAGCACCGTGGGCGAAATATCCCGCAGCGAGCCATCAGGACGCAGGCTGAAGTTTTTGTTCTCGCCGCTGAGCACAATCAGCGGCACCGGGTTGGTGGTGTGAGCAGTGTGCGGGCCGCCGGTGGCCGGGTCAATCATCAGTTCCGCGTTGCCATGGTCGGCGGTGATAATCATGGCCCCGCCCCGCTGCCGTACGGCGCGCTCCAACTCCGCCAGGCAGGCATCCACCGTCTCCACCGCTTTTACCGTGGGCTCAATCTGGCCGGAGTGCCCCACCATATCGGCATTGGCGAAGTTCACGATAATGACGTCGAAGGCGCCTTTCTCCACCGCCTTCACCACCTCGGCGGCGATGCCCTGGGCGCTCATCTCCGGCTTCAGGTCGTAAGTGGCCACCTTGGGCGAGGGCAC
>DATJEH010000195.1:0-37949 GCA_035496875.1 Terriglobales bacterium
TGGGAGAAGCAGAATAGTCGGTAATTGCTGGGCATCGCAACGTCAGCCGAGTCGATGATTTTCACATCGAGAATGAGTCCAGGAAGCAGCTGATCGCGGGCGGGAGAAAACGTTCGCCGTCCCTTTTGTCTCCGCACCAAGAGAGCCGAGATTTCGAATCGGAGCCAGTGATTTCCCTGTAAGACTAATGCGAGCAAGTTTGCCAGCGAAAACATGCCAAGAATTCGCCAGAGATAAAGACCATCAGGTTCTTAATCGTGAGGCGCCATGTAGGGGCACAAGCGAAGTTGAAGGCGAGAAGCGCACAGCAGCTCCTTAGAAATTAACGGGGCACCCGCCCTAGGTGTCCGAGGGTGTCCAAACTCAGCCCTGCCGAAATTATCTAACTCTCTTGAAATTGTGGTGAGCGCGGCAGGACTCGAACCTGCGACCCATGCCTTAAAAGGGCATTGCTCTACCAACTGAGCTACGCGCCCACACTCTTCTGAATCTACCATATCGGGCCGGATTACTCCGCCGCCGAAGCAACCGCTTCAGCTCGGTGTGCCGCAGCCGCGTCTGTTCTCGTGGAGCCGGGTTTCAGCCGGGCAAGCTCTAATGAATCGGGCGCCAACTCCCCGATTCCTACTTTCCTGCGTGCCTGAGCTGCTCTGCCCGTTCCGACTCCTTCTTCGCCTCCGCCACCCGCCCCAAATGCTGGTAGGCTTCCGCGAGCGTGGCGTGCGCCTCCGCCATCTCCGGCAGGCGTGCCACCGCGATTTCCAAATGCGTGGCCGCGCCCTTCCAGTCGCCGGTATGGGTCAGCGCCTCTCCCATTTCGTAATAGGCCCAGGCCGCCTGCGGCTGGAGCTCAATCGCTTTTCGCAAAAACGGAACAGCCGCCGCGTATTGCCGTTCTTGCATTTTGGCCGTTCCCACCGCGAATTGTGCCAGGAACATTTGCGGATGACCCTTCAGGACGGTCTGCAGCGCCGCGCTCGCTCTCTGCGGCTTGCCGTCTTCGATCTCCCGCATCGCATCTTCTACTTTGTTGGCGAGCGCAATCTCGTCTTTGGGGTCGGTGCCGGTAACCGCCCCTTCATTGGACGAAACCGGCTTCTGCAGTCCCACATACCCCAGCGAGGCCAACTTCTGCAGTTCGCTGGAACTCAATTGCGCGCTGCCGCTGGCCTTGCCCGTCATGCGTCCATCGAAGGCCAGCAACTGCGTCGCCATCGTCCCCGCCGTGGCCTGCGAACTGCCCGCCAGGTTGTGCGTGGCTCCGGGATCGCCGTCGGTGTCGTAAAGCTCCGGCTTGGGCGCGCGAATGTACAGGTACTTGCCGGCCCGCCACGCTTCCAGCCGGCTCCAGCCAAACGCCTCCCGCGAAAAATCGGAGCGCGCGTACGCCGCCTCGCCCATCCCGGCCTGCCGCATGGCCCGCAGCAGCGACTGCCCCTGCATCTGCGGCGGCGCCGGCACTCCCGCCATCTCCAGCACCGTGGGCGCCACGTCTACCAGGCGCACATGCGCCGCCGCCTTGGCCGCCCGGTTCTGCGGCAGCTTCACCAGCAAGGGCACGTGGATGGTCTCGTCATAAAGAAAAACACCGTGCGTCTCCTCGCCGTGCGCTCCCAAAGACTCACCGTGATCGCTCGCCACCACTATCAAGGCCGTGTCATATAACTTGCGGGACCGCAGCCCCGCAAACAGCTTGCTCAGCTGCGCGTCGGCGTACTTGATCTCGCCGTTGTATGCCGAACCCGCCCGCCCGTAGCCTGCCGGCGGCTGATACGGGGCATGGGCATCGTTCAGCTCCAGCCAGAGGAAGAATGGTCCCTTTCCTGGGCGCTCCAGCCAAGAGAGCGCGCGCCCCACCACTTCCGCGCCGCGCCGTTCCACCGTGCCATATCGGCTTTCGCCCATTTGCGGCAGGCGGAATCCGGCGTCGTATTTGTCAAAACCGCGGTCGAAGCCGGGCGCAAAGCCCTCCCGCGGGTCCAACTGCATCGTGCCCACAAAGGCGGCCGTGCGATATCCTGCCGCACGCAGCAGTTCCGGCAAGTAAGGCAGCCTCGCCCCCAGCCCCGCTCCCAATTCGCTCACATTGTTGTAAGGAGGATAAGTGCCGGTCAGCAGCGCCGCGTGCGAAGCCACCGTGCTGGGCGACTGCGCATAGGCCTGTTCGAAGACGATGCTCTGCCTGGCCAGGCCATCCAGGTTGGGCGTCAGCCCGCCTTTGGCGCCCAGAAACCCCATGCGGTCGGCCCGCGCCGAGTCCAGGGTTACAAGAACGATGTTCGGTTTTTCCGCCGCCAGCAAGGGGGACGAGAACAGCAGCACGGCAAACGCGCACCGCCAGATGAGCCCTGCTCTTAGACCGCTCATCTATGCCTTGTGCCCTTCCGCCGTCAATGCGCGTCCCAGTTCGCGCAGCAGGAACTGCACGTTTTCCTCTGTGGCCAGCGGACCCATGATGCCGATGCGGAACACCTTGCCCGCAAGCGGCCCAAAGCCACTCTGGATCTCAATGCCCTGCTCCTCCAGCAGCCGTTTCCTGACCTTGGCGTCATCCACGCCTGCAGGCACGCATACCGTGTTGAGCGTAGGAATCCGCTGTCCTTGCGGCACAAACATCCGCAGCCCCATATTTTCAATGCCCTTGACGAACTTCGAATGGCAGCGCCTGTGCCGTTCCCAGCGCTTCTCCACCCCTTCTTCGGCCACCAGCACCAGGGCTTCTCGCAACGCGTAGAACATGGAGATGGGCGCAGTGTGGTGGTAGCGGTGCGAAACCGTCGAGTAGTCGTAAATCAGCTTCAAATCGAAATACCAGTTGGGCACGGGCGTGCGCCGCTGCCCCAGCCACTCCATGGCTCGCTGCGAAAGCGCCATGGGCGAAAGTCCCGGCGGGCAACTCAAGCCTTTCTGCGTGCAGCTATAAGCCACATCAATCCCGGTCTTGTCCACCTCTACCGGCAGGCCGCCCAGCGAGGTCACGCAATCGGCAATCACCATCGCTCCGGCTTCGTGTGCCGCGGCGCAGAGTGCCTTCCCCGGCTGCAGCGCACCCGTGGAAGTTTCCGCCTGGACGTAGGCCACCACCTGCGGCTTCTCCCGCCGGATGAACTCCCGCGCCTCGTCGTCGCTGAACGTCCCGCCCCAGGCCTTCTCCAGGCGAACCACCTCAGCTCCGTGCCGCTTGGCCATTTCCGTGATCCGGTCGCAGAAGAAACCGTTGGCAAACACGGCGCATTTCACGCCTGGCTCCACGAAGTTGGAAACCGCCGCCTCCATCCCTCCGCTGCCCGTGCCCGAAACCGCCAGCGTGACACCCTGCTGGGCGCCGAACGCCACCTTCAGCAGCCCCTGTACGTCCTCCATGACCCTGAAAAAATACGGGTCCACGTGGCTCACGATGGGCTTGGCTATCGCTTCGTACACACGGGGATGCACTTGCGTTGGCCCGGGGCCAAACAGGTAACGCCGTGGTGGCTGCAACTGGGAAAATTTCTGTGCGCGAACGTCATCAGTGGTGGTTGCCATTTTTCCTTTTTCTCGCTCAGCCCGGCTCGCTCCACGGGCAGAACCGCCATATCGCGCGGGCGCTCCCGCTATAGCTGACGAGTCGCTGTGGAACGGATTCCTCCATTCTGCGGTTCGTCCCGCGTCGCGGTCAAATCATTCTTGTTATCACTTCGATAAGCAATGTTAATCATCCCCTGGTTCGCTCTCGCTCCCGCCACCGCCTTGACTTTCACCTCCCCTTTGCACTAAAAGCTAAACATCTCGAATTCCCAGCAACCCAAGCCAAAAGCACGCGTGTTGTCACCAGCCCCTCAGTCCGCCACCCGCCACCCGCTCTGGTTCCGGTCCTCTAGTGAAAGAGGAGTCCTGCCATGACCAAGGCGAAATGGCTCCTGGTTGCGGTGGTCATCTGCGCTGCCGCCGGCCTGCTTTATTCTCAACTTCCCGCGCGAAACCGCTACCGCGGCGAGCACAAGCTCATCATTCTGGGCATTGACGGCATGGATCCGCAGCTGCTGGAACGCTTTATGCGCGAAGGCAAAATGCCCAATTTCGCTGCCTTGGCGCGGGAGGGCTCGTTCACCCGCCTTACCACCAGCACGCCTCCGCAAAGCCCGGTCGCCTGGTCCAACCTGATCACCGGCCTCGACCCCGGCGGCCACGGCATCTTCGATTTCGTCCACCGCGACCCCGCCACTATGGAACCCTACCTCTCCACTTCCAAGGTCGAGCCGCCCAAGCACAACCTTCACCTGGGCTCGTGGGTCATTCCCCTGGGTAGCGGCACCGCCGAACTGCTCCGCCACGGCCAGCCCTTCTGGAACATCCTGGAAGACCACGGCATTCCCACCAGCGTTTTTCATATGCCCGCCAACTTCCCGCCCAGCGCTTCCAAGGCCCGCACCCTGGCCGGCATGGGCACGCCTGACCTGCGCGGCGGCTACGGGACTTTCAGCTTTTATACCGACGACCCTACCGTCCAGGCCGGCGAAGTGGAAGGCGGCGAAATTATTCCTGTCATGGTGCAGAGCTGGCGCGTCACCGCCAACCTGGAAGGCCCTAAGAACAGCTTTCGCAAGGGCTGGCCTCCCGCCCTGGTGCCCTTTACCGTTTCGGTGGACCCGGTTTCGCCGGCGGCCAAACTCGCCATCCAGGACCAGGAATTCATCCTTCGAGAAGGCGAATGGAGCGGCTGGGTGCACGTGGATTTTTCCCTCATTCCCGGCCTGGAAAGCGTGAGCGGCATCTGCCGCTTCTTCCTCAAGCAGGTGCACCCTCGCTTCCAGCTCTACGTTTCCCCGGTCAACATTGACCCCGCCAATCCCGCCCTGCCCCTCTCAACCCCCGCCAGCCTCTCTCGCGACTTGTGGCGCGAAGTAGGCGATTTCTACACCCAGGGCATCGCCGAAGATACCAAGGCGCTTTCCGACGGCGTGCTTGATGACGGGGAATACCTGCAGCAGGCACGCGAAGTGGCCGCCGAGCAGCGCCGCATTTTCAACGCCGAGTTCCCCAAGTTTCGCCGCGGCGTCTTTTTCTTTTATTTTTCCAGCCTCGACCTGAACGGCCACATGATGTGGCGTCTCATGGACTCCCACCATCCCGCTTACGACCCTACCCTGGCGGCGCAGTATGGAAACCCGCTGGAAAGCTTTTACCAGCAGATTGACCGCGTGTTGGGCAAGGTGCTGCCCAAGCTCGATGCCAATACCACCCTGCTGGTCCTTTCCGACCACGGCTTTGCACCTTTCTACCGTTCCTTCAACCTGAACACATGGCTGCTCGACAACGGCTACATCGCCCTCAAGCCCGGCGTTAATCAAGAAGAGGGCCAGTACTTCACCAATGTCGATTGGAGCCGTACCCGCGCTTATGGCCTGGGCTTGAACGGACTTTACTTGAATCTGAAGGGGCGGGAAAAGAACGGCATCGTGCAGCCCGGCCGCGATGCCGACGCCCTGCTCGATGAGCTCAGCGCCAAGCTGCTGACGGTCCGCGATCCGGCCACCGGCCTGCCCGTGATCACACGCATGAGCCGAACCTCCCAGGTTTACCACGGCGCCTTCGTGCCGGACGCACCCGATTTCATTGTGGGCTACAATCGCGGCTATCGTGCTGGCTGGAAGACCATTCTGGGCGCCTTTCCCCGCCAGCTTTTGGAGGACAACACCTACGCGTGGAGCGGAGACCACTGCATGGACTACAGCCTGGTCCCCGGCGTGCTGCTCAGCAACCGTAAGGTTGAAGCTCCGTCGCCCGCCCTCACCGATATTGCTCCCACCATCCTGGCCGAATTTGGTATCGCTCCTGGGCAAGGTATGATGGGTCATTCGGTGTTCCAGTCCCCAGCCGCACCCCGTTCTCAAACCGCTGCTTTAGGCCGCTGAAGGAGAGCATGGTTATGTTCGGTTACAAGCTGAAGATCGATGACGATCTGTTGGAAAAGCTGAAGAAGTGCTCGGAGATGGCCGGCTACGCTTCGGTGGATGAGTTTATTGTTCACGCGCTGGAAAAAGAAGCTACCGCGATCCTGGGCGCCGACAGCAGTTCCGCCTCGGAAGAGGAAATCAAGAAGCGCCTGCGCGGGCTGGGCTACATCGAGTAGCCCCCTGAGGGGCGCCACAGTAAAGCCCCGAACGGAAGTTCTGGGTGAGAAAACGACAACGAGTTCCGTTAGGTGCGGCATTGAACACGCACGACGGCCATGGCTCTGGGCACCTCAATATCGAATCTCTGTATCTTGCTACCCATCGGCTCCCGCCACGCCCTGCTAGTCCTTCTCATTCTTTCCGTCCTCACCGGTCTGGTCATGATTGTGCTTTTTGGCTACCTCTCCGACCAGAAGGCGGTGCATTACGCCAAGGACCAGTTGCGCGCCCAGCTGCTCGCGGTGCGCCTCTTCCAGGACCAGCCTCAGGTGGTGGTGCGCGCCTATGGCCGCATCCTGACCGGCACCGGGCGCTACCTGCGCGTTTCCTTCAAGCCGCTCGCCATCATCATCCTTCCCATGATCGTCCTGCTCATCTACGGCGATCGCTACTTGGGCTCGCTGCCGTTTCAGACCAACCAGCCCATTCTGTTCAAGGCGCAACTTGACCAGCCCGCGGCTCTGGACAACGTGGCCTTGCGCCTTCCTCCCGGCTTGAGCGAGTCAGCGCCCGCGGTTCATATCGCGGAGAACAATGAGGTGGACTGGCGCCTGATCGCCTCCGCCGACGGCGATTACACCGTGAACGTCCTGGCCCAGGGCCAGCAAGTGGACAAACAAGTGGTGGTTTCCAGCAACCTGGCCCATCTCTCGGACTGCCGCATGCGCGACCACTTCTTCCAGCGCCTGCTCGATTGCGCCGAGCCCGCCCTGCCCGCCGCCTCTTCCGTTCGCCTGCTGGCGGTAAATTATCCGGCGCGCGACATTGACGTCGGACCATGGACTACCAACTGGCTGGTCATCTATTTCGTCGTTTCTCTCGCCGCCGCCCTGCTTTTCAAATTCATTCTGGGTATCGAAATATGAACCCCGCTTCCCAAAGGAATCATTGCCACGATTGTCATCCTGAGCGTCACGCAACCGAGCGCAGCCAAGGAGCGCAGCGAAGGATCGGCTTTTGCTTGAACGAACAAACCTTTTTTTCGCGCAGGCGCTCTCGCTCGCGGCTTTTGACTTTGTTTTTTTGGCTGCTCCCTCTCATCCTCCTCGTCCCCCATCGAGCCCAAGCCTACGTCGGGCCCGGCGCGGGCTTCGCGGTTCTCTCTTCTTTCTGGACGCTGTTTGTCGCCTTCTTCTACTCGCTCTACGCTTTCGTGACCTGGCCGCTGCGCCAACTATTCCGTTTCCTGCGCCACCGCAAAGCTTACGGCAAGGCCGCCGCCAAGCGCGTGGTCATCCTCGGCTTCGACGGCATGGACCCCAGGCTGGCGGAACGATATATGGCCGAAGGCAAACTGCCCCATCTCTCTCGCTTGCGCGATACAGGCACCTTCCAGCGCCTGCAGACCACCTTCCCACCAATTTCCCCGGTGGCCTGGTCCACGTTTCAGACTGGCGCCAACCCCGGCAAACACAACATCTACGATTTCCTGGCCCGCGATACGGGCAACTACCTGCCTTTCCTTTCATCGGCGCAGATCAGCGGCCCCAAGCGCCACCTGCGCCTGGGCAAATATTCCATTCCCCTGGGCAAGCCACAGATCAAGCAACTGCGGCGTTCCAAGCCCTTCTGGCACTGGTTGAGCGACGCCGGAGTTTTCTGCTCCATCCTGCGCGTGCCCGTCACCTTCCCTCCGGAGAAGTTTTCCGGCGTGCTGCTTTCCGGCATGTGTGTTCCGGATTTAAAAGGCAGTCAGGGCACCTTCTGCTTCTGCACCACGCGTTCTGCTGGGCAGAAATTTGAGGAGGGCGGCGTGCGCATTCCCATGGAGCGGCACAACGGCTCCTTTCACTCCCACATTCCCGGGCCGGACGATCCCCTTAGCGATCAGCCAGGCAAGGAACTGCGCGCCAGATTCCGCCTGCGCGCCTTCCCCGAGCGCAGCGAGGCCCTCATTGAACTCGATACCGAGCGCCTGACCCTCAAGCTCGGCCAGTATTCGGAGTGGATTTCCGTGCAGTTCAAGGCCGGCTTTGGCCTCACCGCCCACGGCATCTGCCGCTTTTATCTCAAGCAGCTCGCACCCGAAGTCGAACTCTACGTCACCCCGGTCAACATTGACCCCGGCCGCCCCGACCTGCCCATCTCCCATCCGCTCACCTATTCCATGTATCTGGCGCGCCTCTTCGGCCCCTATGCCACGCTCGGCCTGGCGGAGGACACCTGGGCGCTCAACGAGCAGGTGCTCGATGACGACGCCTTTCTGGTGCAGGCTTACGGCAACCACGAGGACCGCGAACGTATGCTTTTTGACGCGCTGGAGAAAACGCCGCGCGGCGTCTGCGTTTGCGTCTTCGACACCACCGACCGCGTGCAGCACATGTTCTGGCGCTACCTGGAGGAGTCGCATCCCGCCCAGCAACAACATCCCCCCAAGCAGCGCCATGCCAAGGTGATCGAGGAGCTCTACCAGCGCGTGGACCGCGTCGTAGGGCGGGTCATGGAGCAACTGGATGACGATTCCCTGCTCCTGGTCATCTCCGACCATGGTTTTCAGAACTTCGCCCGGGGCGTCAACTTGAACACCTGGCTGATGCAAAACGGCTATCTGGCGTTGAAGCCCGGCGCCAAGGGCGACGGCGAATGGTTCCATGACGTGGACTGGTCACGCACCCGCGCCTACAACTTCGGTCTGAATGGATTGTTTCTGAACGTGCGCGGCCGCGAGCGCAATGGCATTGTCGAGCCCGGCGAGGCCGCCGCGCTGAAGAAAGAGCTGCGGCAGAAGCTCGATGGTCTGGCCGATCCCCTTCTCGGCAAAGTGGCCGTTTCCGGCATCTGGGAAAACGATTCCGTTTATGCCGGGCCTTACGTGGGAACCTCGCCCGACCTCATCGTCGGCTACGGCGATGGCTACCGCGCCTCCTGGGGAGCGGTCACGGGCAAAGTTTCAGAGGAGATATTTGAAGATAACACCAAGGCCTGGAGCGGCGACCACTGCGTAGACCCGCGACTGGTTCCCGGCGTGCTGTTCTCCAACCGGAAAATTGCCGACCCGCAGCCCGCCATTGCCGACGTCGCGCCCACCATCCTTCGCCTGTTCGGCATGCCTGCCCCGCCCCACATGGACGGAAAGTGCTGGACCTGGTCGGCTCCCGCCGCGGCCACCGCCTCCGCCGACTGACACCAGCGCCGGTCCAATCAGCGCCGGCCAACAACCTCTTTCGCTTTGTCATCCTGAGCGCAGCGAAGGACCTGCTTTTCTTTTGGTTTCTGATCCTGCGTCCAACGAAGAAAATGCCCCAGCTTGTCGAAGAACTGATTTTTTCTGAACTGGAATCTTTGTGGCGCGGGCGCCCTCGCCCCCGAACCGGCTACCAGGTAGTGGATACTAGCAACTCATCACTGTGCTGTCCGCCAC
Source organism: Terriglobales bacterium (assembly GCA_035496875.1). Classification (GTDB taxonomy): domain Bacteria; phylum Acidobacteriota; class Terriglobia; order Terriglobales; family Acidobacteriaceae; genus JAICWP01. The sequence continues at coordinate 9,517 of DATJEH010000195.1, forward strand.
TGCGCATTCCGCCTGCGCCGCTTCTCCCAGGTATTCCTCGATCGTCACCGCCACTCCCGCCGCGGCACCCGGCAACTTCGACTCAAGCCGCACCACTCGGCACCTGCAACGCACCGCCACATTCGCGTCGGCCACCGATGGTCGTATTACCACCTCGACTTGGCTGCCCACCGCTGGGCTCAGGCTGCAATAAAAAAACATGCCTGTCTGGCTGATGTCGCGCAGCAGCCCTACACTTTCCTGCGCCTCTGCTCGCACAACCACGGGCAGCACCGCCAGTCCTCTCGGCTCCAGCCGCTGGTTAGAGTAATTGTCGTATAAAACGCCATTGCGCCGCACCACAGTCTCGTCCGCGACCGGGTAGGCGTGCACTGTGTAAGTTTGCCCTGTGGTTGCCATCCTGCCCTCTTCCAATGCACGTCCCCTGCCGTTGTCGTTGCCGCTGAAATCAAGCCACTTGCACCGCTATCTCCGCCGGGCACCATGTAACTGTTTCGACGTTACCCCTATTTTTCATGGTTACCAGCCCGCGGTTTTTCGAGAATTACCGTCCGGATGTTCCGTCCGGCAACTCCCTTCCCCACTACCCCATCCAACTCGTTTCGGGCCGCACATGACTAGCGCTGAATTCGGATCTTTCACTCTAGTTCTCCTGCTCATCCTCGCTGCCGCTCATCTTTTTGGATACATCTTCCAGCGCCTGCGGCAGCCGCGCGTTGTCGGTGAAATTGTCGCTGGCATCCTTATCGGGCCTTCCCTGCTCGGCCATTTCGCGCCCCATTTCAGCGCCACCCTATTCCACGGCAGTGACGGATCCAAATTTCACGTCGTCCTCTTGTTTCTCTACAACCTCGGCCTGCTGCTGCTTATGTTTCATTCCGGTGCCGAGACTCGAAACTTATTTGGCCGTGGCGACCGCAAAGAGACCAGTTGGCTGGCGGGTGTGGGCACCGGACTGCCCTTCATCCTGGGATTACTGGCCGCGCCCTGGCTGCCCTTAGACTGGCTGATGGGACCGGCGCGCCAGCACAGCTCGCTGGTGCTGGTGATCGGCATCGCTATTGCCGTCACCTCCATTCCCGTTATCTCGCGAATTTTTTATGACCTCAGAATCCTGCACACCCGCTTTGCCCGCCTGGTACTGGGCGTAGCCGTTCTGGAGGACATCGTTCTCTGGGCGGTTCTGGGTATTGCCACCGCACTGGCCAAGTCGGGCGTCATTCCTCGCCGCGAGATCATCAATCATGTCGCCGCCACGATCGTGTTCTTCGTGGTTGGCCTGGTGCTCATGCCACGCCTCTTGCGCCGCATTAACAGTGCGCGCTGGAATGTGCTTTCAACTGCTTCTCCCGCGGGCTACCTCGTGGTCGTGCTTTTTCTTTACTCCGCTGTGGCCTCGGCTTTTGACGTCAGCCTGGTCTTCGCCGCCTTCCTTGCCGGCTTTGCCGTGGGAGCGGACCAACTTCTGCCCGCCGACGCGCTCGCCTCGCTGGGACGCGTTTCCTTTGCCGTTTTCATCCCCATATATTTCGCCATCGTGGGCTATCGCCTGGACCTGGGCAAAGACTTCTCCCTCTCCATGCTTGCCCTGTTTGTGATTGGCGGCTGCGTGGTGAAATTGATTGCCGCGGGAATAGGGGCGCGCCTGGCGCGCTTTCGCGGCCTGGATGCCATTAACCTGGCGGTCGCCCTCAACGCCCGTGGCGGCCCCGGGATCGTGCTGGCCAGCGTGGCTTATGACGCCGGCATCATCAACGGCGCCTTTTTTACCACCCTGGTGCTGATGGCGATCATCACTTCACAAGCGGCGGGCGCCTGGCTGGAATACCTATTGCGCAAGGGCTGGCCCTTATTGAGCGCGCACCCGGACGAAATCGCCCTTGCCCCCGAACCCATCGCTCCCAGGCAACTCGCCGCCTGAAAAGATCCGCAAGTCCGGCGGAGAGGGAATCACAGCTAATTCGAAAGCATTCGATATCATTGACAACCTTCCGTAACCCATGTACCTTGTTGCCGGTTCTCCTTGCCCCGCCATGGCGAACCGGAAAGAGGGCCCATGCCCAGGGTTTTACAGGTGTTTCGTGTCACCCCGATCGAAGACGGTTGGCTCCTCCGCGCTGATGGCGGCGCCGCTCCCCAGCAGAAGTTTTCTTCCAAGAATGACGCCATTTCCGCCGGCGTCCGTCTGGCGCTGGCCGGCGGCTACCTGCTGGTCTCCCATTCCGACGGTACCGTGGAAAAGATGTTTCCCTTCTGCAAGCAATAGCTGGCTGGCCGAAGAAGCGTGGCGACGTTGGCGCCTCCCCACCGTGGTTTACCAACTACTAACTACCGACTACCTCACAGCTTAGCCCTGCTTGGAGTGAGATAATTCCAGCGAGGAGGTCCTTATGCGCCCCGTCATTGTCTTCGACCTCAACGGTACCTTGCTGGACCTCAGCGCCCTAGATCCCTACTTTCTCAGAACCTTTGGCGACACCGAAGCCCGCAGGGAGTGGTTCACGGAGTTGCTGCAGTCGGCCATGCTCGCCACCATCACCGGATCATTTGTGGATTTTCCCACTCTGGGCAAAAACGCCCTGGACATGCTAGCCGGCCGCCGCGACGTGATGCTCGGCTCGGAAGAGAAAATCGAACTGCTGCAGAACCTTCGCCTCCTGCCTGCTTTTCACGATGTGGCTCCGGCTCTGCAACGCCTGCGCGCTAATGACTGCCGGCTCGCGGTTCTGACCAACTCCCGCTTCCAGGCCGCGGAAGAAGCGCTGCGAAAGGCTGGCCTGCGCGACTTTTTTGCCCGCGTGCTCTCGGCGGAAATTACCCAGCGTTACAAGCCCGCCGCCGAGGTTTACCGTATGGCGGCCGAGGAACTGCAAGTTGAGCCCGCATCTTTGCTGCTGGTCGCAGCCCACTCCTGGGACACCACCGGCGCCATCCGCGCCGGGTGCGAAGCCGCTTTCGTGCAGCGCCCCGGGCAGGTTCTGGACCCGCTGGCACCCCGGCCCCGTTTCGTGGTTCCTGATCTCGGCGACCTCGCCGGCCGGGTCATCGAAATGGAGCAAGCCGCATAAAGAAGAATTTAGCAATTAGCATTTGGCCGGTTAACGTTTTGGGCGGGTTCAGCAACACCATTCAAGAGCTAAGTGCTGACTGCTGCCCCTTTCTAAATTGATCGACGAAAACCCGAGTGAATCCGCGGCAAGGAAGTTCTTTACCATTCGAACCCGCCATCAATGTTAACGGGCTGAATGCTGAGGGCTGATTGCTGACAGCTGCCTTTACGCTACAAAATACTTGGCTGCGGGATGGTGCACCACAAGCGCCGAGGTGGATTGCTCTGGCTCCAGCAGAAAGCCCGTGGTCAGGTGCACCCCAATTGTTTCTTCAGGCTTGAGCAGACGGAACAGCTTGGTCTGGTCTTCCAGGTTGGGGCAGGCCGGGTAGCCGAACGAATAGCGCGAGCCGCGATACTTCTGATGGAAGAGGTCGCGAATTTCCGGCGAATCGCTACCCGCGATGCCCAGCTCCTGCCGTATATGCTTGTGGTGGAACTCGGCCAGCGCCTCCGCCGTTTCCACGCTCAGCCCGTGCAGATACAGGTACTTGGTGTATTCGCCTGACTCGAAAAGCTTCTTGGTGTACTCGGAAGCTTTGGGGCCAATCGTGACCAGGGCCAGCCCCAGAACATCCATCTGGCCCGAGCCGCGCCGGGCAAAGAAGTCAGCCAAGCACAGCCGCCGCCCTTCCTTCTGCCGCGGAAAGGTAAACCGCAGCAGTTCTTGTGGCGCGGGCGCCCCCGCCCGCGTCGGGGGTTCATACACAATCAGATCATTCCCTTCCCCCTGCGCCGGGAAATACCCGTACACCGCCTTGGGCTCAAACAGGCCGCTGGCAATCACTTCTTCCTGCAAATCTTTCAAGATGGGCCTAAACTTCTCCTCCACCAGCCGCACATAATCCTGCTGCGAAGCTGTCTTCAGCTGCCACTGATTCTTAAACAGCGCGGTCTCATTGATGTAGCGGAACACTTCGCGCAGATCGTAATCGCGTTTCACCCGCGCGCCATAGAACGGCGGTACGGGAATATTAGGCGCATCAGCCACCACCGGGCTGCGCTCCACCACCTCCGGCGCCGGGTCGGCGGCAGAAGCTCCCGCCGCGGCCGCCCTGGCAAACTCCTTCACCGTGCGCCCTTCGGCCAGCCGCTTCTCCCGGCCGCCGTTTTCGCCCACCAGGTCTTCCATGATGTGCAGCCCGCCGAAAGCATCGTCGGCATAGAACACGGCATTGGAGTACTCGCGCCGCAGGTCGTCCTCCACGTACTTGCGGGTCAGCGCCGCGCCCCCGCAGATTACCGGGAACTCCAGCTTCTGCCGCTCCAGGTCCTGGATCACATACTTCATCTCCAGCGTGGACTTCACCAGCAGCCCGCTCAGCCCGATGGCATCCGCCTTGTGCTCTTGCGCCGCCTGGATGATGGTGTCCGCCGGCTGCTTGATTCCCAGGTTCACCACCCGATAGCCGTTGTTGCTCAGGATGATGTCCACCAGGTTTTTGCCGATGTCGTGCACATCGCCCTTCACCGTGGCCAGCACCAGCGTGCCCTTCTGTGAGCCCGCCTTCTTCTCCATCTTGGGTTCCAGATAAGCCACCGCCTGCTTCATCACCGAAGCCGAATCCAGCACCGATGGCAGCTGCATCTTGCGAGCCCCAAACAGCTCGCCCACCGTGCGCATGCCGTCCAGCAGCACGTTGTTGATCAGGTCCAGCGGCGTGTACTGCCCCAGCGCCTCTTCAAGTAATTGTTCAAGGGATCGCCGCGCCGCTCCCTCGCCAATCGCCTTTTCGCCGCGGATGATGGCGTACTTCAGCTTATCCTCGATGGCCAGCGTCTCCACCTCGGCCGTGGCCTTCTCTTCCTTCTGCCCGCCACGCTTGGCGAAATACGACATGTAGTTGGCCAGCGGGTCGCCCGCCGACTGGTCGCGGAAAATCAGCTTGCGCGCCAGTTCAATTTCCTCTTCCGGAATCTTGTACAGCGGGTAGATTTTCGAGTAGTTGACGATGGCCATGTCGAGGCCATGGTTCACCGCCTCGTGCATGAAGACGCTGTTCAGCACCCGCCGCGCGTAAGTCTCCAGCCCGAAGGAAATGTTGCTCACCCCCAGCAGCGTCTTCACCTCCGGCAGTTCCTGCTTGATGCGCTTGATGCCCTGCAGCGTCTCAATGCCCGCCGTGCGGTACTCTTCCTGCCCCGTCGAAATGGGCAGGGTCAGCGCGTCGAAAATCAGGTCCGCCGGGCGCACCCCGTACTTCTCCGTTGCCAGCTCGAAAATGCGCCTGGCGATGGCCAGCTTCTTGTCCGCGGTCAGCGCCATGCCGTCTTCATCAATGGTCAGCGCGATCACGGCCGCGCCGTAGCGCTTGGCCATGGGCAGCACTTTGGAGGTGCGCTTCTCGCCATCCTCCAAATTGATGGAATTGATGATGGGCTTGCCCGGGATGCGCTTCAGCGCCTCTTCCACCACGTCCGCTTCAGTGGAATCAATCAGCACCGGCGCCGGAACCCGGGTGGCAATCTTTTCCAGCACCGAGCTCATGTAGCCCTTCTCGTCTTCACCCACGATGGCGCAGCACAAGTCGAGCATGTGCGAGCCTTCGCTCACCAGGCGCTTGGCCACGGCCAGAATGTCGTCGTACTTCTTGTTACGCACCAATTCGCGGAACTGCGCCTTCTGCGTGGTCGTGTTCATTTCTTCGGCCACCACTAGAGGCTTGGGATCGAGATCCAGCGGCACCATGGTGTAGGCGCTGGCCGCCGCCGCCGTGGGCTTCATCTCGCGTTTGGCGGGCTCCACTCCGCTAACCGCCGCCACCACCGCCTTCAGGTGCTCGGGCGTGGTGCCGCAGCAGCCGCCCACAATGCGCACGCCGTAGTCGGCGATGAAGTGCTTGTGGTACTCCGCCAGTTCTTCTGGCTTGAGCATGTACACGGCGTGCCCGCCCACGTTCTGCGGCAGGCCGGCGTTGGGCAACACCGAAACCTGTTTGGGCGAGTTGACGCTGAGGTAGCGCACCGCGTCGTTCATCTCCCGCGGCCCGGTGGCGCAGTTCAGCCCGATTGCGTCCACGTCGAAGGGCTCCAGTGTGGTCAGCGCCGCGCCAATCTCCGTTCCCAACAGCATGGTGCCGGTGGCTTCCAGGGTTACTTGAACTGTCACCGGCAAGCACTTGCCCGCCAGCCGCAACGCCTCAAACACGCCCACCAGCGCCGCTTTGGCCTGCAGCAGGTCCTGACAGGTTTCCACCAGCAGAATGTCCACGCCTCCGGCGATCAGCGCGGTCGCCTGCTCGGTGTAGGATGCCGCCATGTCGTCGAATTTGATGTGTCCCAGCGACGGCAGCTTTGTGGTTGGGCCGATCGAGCCGGCTACGAAACGTGGCTTGTCCGGAGTCGAGAAACTCTGCGCCACCTCCCGCGCCAGCTTGGCCGCAGCCTGGTTCAGTTCCGCGGTCTTGTCCTCAAGCTGGTACTCAGCCAGGACGATGCGGGTGGCCCCGAAAGTATCGGTTTCAACCACGTCGCAGCCCACGCTGAAGAAGCTGGCATGGATGTCTTTGATGATGTCGGGCCGGCTCAACACCAGCAGCTCGTTGCAACCTTCCTTGCCCCAGAAGTCATCGGGGCTGGGCTGGCGCACCTGGATGTTGGTTCCCATGGCGCCGTCATACACCACCACGCCTTCGCGCACGCGTTGAAGAAAGTCCGCCATCTCTCGAAGTATTTAGATTATCGGTTTTCCGCGGGCCTTGTCACCCCGCGGGTGTTCGATTCACCACGGAGGCACGGAGACACAGAGAAAACCCGTTTTCATTCTCAAAAGAAAATCCTTAACCCATGTCATCCTGAGCGGAGCTGAACGATTCGCTGGCGAATCGTGAAGCGGAGTCGAAGGACCTCGTGTTTGGCTTTAGGAAGGAAGCGGCACTCCGTTGTGCCGAACCGACTGCCAACTACCGACTCCAGACTCCCGGCTTCGAGAACCGAGAACTGAGAACTGGGTTTCAGCTTCTAACCGCCGGCGTTCCCGTCTCCGTCTCTGCCTGATTGAATACCGCGTTCGATCCCAGGTGTGCTGGCAGGGGCGCCAGCATCTGCTCTTTGCGGTAGACCAGGCTGGTCGCGTTCAGGCTGGCAATTTCGAAGCCGTGTCCGTGGGTGATGGCGTCGGTGGGGCAGGCCTCTACGCAGTAGCCGCAGAAGATGCAGCGGTTGTAATCAATGTTATAGACCTTGGCATAGCGTTCGGCGCCGCTGATGCGCTGCTCCGTCGTGTTCTCCGCCGCCTCGATATAAATGCAGTTCGAAGGACACGCTGCCGCGCACAGGAAGCAGGCCACGCACTTCTCCAGGCCGTTCTCGTCGCGCTGCAGCACGTGCACTCCGCGAAAGCGCTCCTGGAACTTCGCGCCCTTCAGGGGCCCGGGCCCGTCGGGATAGTTCTCCACCACGGTGGGCGAGAACATCTCCTTCAGCGTGATGCTCATCCCCTTTGCAATTGCCGCAATGTCCTTTATGACTGCCATAACTTCTTAGTATAAACGGTAGGCCGCACAACCTTGGGGCGCGGGCGCCCCCGCCAGCGAAATCGGCGCCCATAAGACCCGCTTCGCCGGGGGAACAGCCCCGGAAAGTGCCACCAGCATCATGGGGGGTCATGTTATAATGACTATGGTCATCAGGAGTGGTCATGAAGACGATGCCGGCAGCCCAATTCAAGGCTCGCTGTTTGAAGGTGATGGACGAGGTGCAGAATACGCGGGAACCGGTCACGATCACCAAGAAGGGCAAACCCGTCGCCAAACTCGTGCCTCCCGATACACCACCAAGGGACATCTTTGGCTGTCTCAAAGGCGTCATCGAGATCGTCGGCGACATCGAGTCGCCGGTAGTTCCACCCGAAGAATGGGAAGTACTGCGATGATTCTTTTGGATACGCATGTCCTCGCCTGGGCAGTCGCTGAACCGGAGAGATTGTCCCGGACTGCCGCTTCTGCCATCAAGCGAGCGCGCATGGGCACGGGCATAGGTCTGGCAGCAATTTCTCTATTGGAGTTGGCGGTCATGTTCACTCGCGGGCAGCTCAGAAGCCAGGGCTCCGTGGAGAATTCCATTCGTCTGATTCTTGAATCATCGGGGACGTTAGTGATGCCGATCACGCCGGCCATCGCCGCCCTTGCCACCCAATTTCCGGAGAGTTACCCTCGCGATCCCGCCGATCGCCTGATTGGCGCCACCGCCCGCGCCGAGGGCCTTCCCTTGGTCACCCGCGACGAGCGAATCCGCTCCAGCCCTCTGCTCAAGACCATCTGGTAGGAGCAGCGCGACTGACCTCGTGGTGATGATGCGACGGAGTTCTCTCCGCTCGTCATTCGTGTGCTCTGGCGCTCGCTAGAAACTCCCTCCCACAACTCGGCGGATCCGGCAGAGTAGTGGTGTTTCGGCTCGGGCATTCGCCCTCGCTCAACATGACAAACTGGGGACGGGTTCTCGCAACTCACTACCCCGTACTCGGTACTACTCTATCCCCAGCTCCTTCCACTTCTTGTCCACGATCATCTTGGTCGTATCGTCCATCACGATCTCATCCGGCCAGGGGCGGGCAAAGCCTTCGCTGGCCCACTTGCGGGTGGCGTCAATGCCCATCTTGGAGCCGTAATCGGGCAGGCGCGAGGCATGGTCCAGCGAATCCACCGGCCCCAGCGTGAACTGGAGGTCGCGCTCCGGGTCAATGTGATTCAGCGCCTTCAGCGCGACTTCACGCAGGTCCTGCACATTCACGTCTTCGTCCACCACCACGATCACTTTGGTGAACATCGCCTGCCCCAGCGACCAGATGGCGTTCATCACCTTGCGCGCCTGCCCCGGGTAGGACTTGCGGATGGAAACAATCATGAGATTGTGGAACACACCCTCCACCGGCAGGTTGATGTCTACCAGTTCGGGGATGTTCAGCCGCATCATGGGCAGGAAAATGCGTTCCACCGCCTTGCCCATCCAAGCGTCCTCCATGGGCGGCCTGCCCACGATAGTGGTGGAATAGATCGGGTCTTTGCGATGGGTCATGCAGGTCACATGAAACACGGGATATTCGTCCTCCAGCGAATAGAAGCCGGTGTGGTCGCCGAATGGCCCCTCTATACGCAGCTCATCCAGGTTCACATAGCCTTCGAGCACGTACTCCGCCGTGGCCGGCACCTCCAGGTCCACGGTCTCGCATTTCACCAGCTCCACCGGCTTCTGCCGCAGGAAACCGGCGATGATGAACTCCTCCACCTCCGGCGGTGCGGGCACAATGGCGGAGAAGGTAAGCGCCGGCTCCGTGCCGATGGCGACCGCCACTTCCATCTTGCCCTTGGGCTGCGGGCCTGACGCCAGCCGCGCCCCGCCCGCCGACCTGGCCATAATGTCCACGGCCGCCCAGCGGCCGTCGGCCGTCGCCTGGTCTCCTCCCGCCGCCCTGCGCAGCATCTCCCGATAGTGTTCCGCGCCTACTTTCTGCCGCTGCCAGTGCATGCCTGCGGTGCGCTCGTCGTACACCTGCATGCGGTACATGCCCACGTTGCGCTTACCCGTCGCCGGATCGCGCGTGATCACGCACGGCAGCGTGATGAAGCGGCCGGCGTCTTTGGGCCAGCACTTCAGCACCGGCATGTCCAGCAGTGAGAAGCCATCCCGGCGAACCACTTCCTTGCATGGCCCGCCGCCCACGGTCTTGGGAAAGAACTTGCCCATTTCCGCCAGCATGGGCAACATCTTGACCTTGTCGAGGAATCCCTGCGGGCTCTTCACGTCCATGAATCCGCGAATGCGCTCCGCCACCTCGTCCAGCGAGTCCACGCCCAGCGCCATGCACATGCGAAGCGCCGAGCCAAACTGGTTGATCAGTACCGGCGTGTGGTAGCCCTTAACGTTTTCGAACAACAGAGCCGGCCCGCCCGGATACTTGGTAGCGCGGTCGCCCTCGTCCGCGTCGCCCGGGGCTTTGCTCACCCGGTCCGTAATCTCCGTAATCTCAAGTATCGGGTCCACTTCGGCGCGCACCCGTTTCAGTTCCCCCGCGCGGTCGAGGGCCGCTATCCACTCTCGCATTGATTCGTAGGCCAATCGGGCTCCTGACTCTTGGCTCTTGGCTCTCGGCTCTTGGCTCAAGCTACTGCCTGGCAACGCCCAAGCCAAAAGCTAACAGCTAAATAGCCAAGAGCTAAACGCGCGATTATACCGACCGCCCTCCCCTTCCACCCAACTTTTCCCGCCCTTCTCCCATCCAAGCAAACGTGACACTCGCATCGTCGCCCGAAACCAGCCATCTGCGGGCGCTTTCGCAGCTCACCCTGAACCAGCAAGAACCGGGTTCCAGCACGCTGCAGGAAGCGCTCAACTATATCTCCCGCCTGGATGCCAGCGGCCGCAAAGAACTGCTGTCCCTGGCGGACTCGCACCATGTTCTGGTGCGCGCGCTGCAGGCGGCGCACGCCCTGGCAGCCGCCACCTCCGACACCGGCCTCATCGCCTGGGCGGAATCCGCCCTGGCTGCCGAACAATCGCGTATTGACAACGCGCTCCGGCACCTGGATTCGGTTTGCCGCGAACTGGAGGCGGCGCGCTGCCCGGCGGTGGTCATGAAGTCGCTCGACCACTGGCCTGACCTGGGCAACGACCTCGACTTGGTCACCACCGCTTCCGAGCGCGATATCGTGCGCATCATGCGCGGCAACTTCCAGGCTCACGTCGAGCCCCGCAGCTGGGGCGACCGCCTGGCCAACAAGTGGAATTTTGCCGTCCCCGGCCTGCGTGAAGCCATCGAGGTGCATGCTCAGCGTCTGGGCCAGACCGGCGAGCACACCGCCCTGGCCCGCCGCGTCATCGAGCGCGCCGTGGCCCGCGAGGTGGGCGGCTACGTCTTCCGCGTGCCCGCTCCCGAAGAGCGCATCATCGTCGCTACCCTGCAACGCATGTACCGGCATTTTTACTTCCGCATCTGCGACGTGCTGGATACCGCCGCGCTGGTCGAAAGCGGCGCCGTAAACTTCGCCGAACTGCGGCGCAGCGCCGATCTAGGCGGCATTTGGCCGGGCGTGGCCACCTTCCTGGTCATCGTTTCCGATTACGTGAAGTCCTACCGCGGCGAAGGCGTGGCTTTGCCTGCTCAAGTTCTGGCCGCGGCCAGGTTCGGCGGCAACAAAATCGGGGTGCGCAACCGCTTCCTGCGCTTTCCCCTTATGCCCGAGGGCGCGGGCCTTTACAAGTTGCAGATGGGCCAGACTGCCCGTCGCGGCAACCTCCCTGCTGCCCTGCGCCTTAGCCTTCTGCCCCCGCTGGCTTCCATGGCCGCTTTGGCGTATAGGGTTACGGGGAGCGATAAGGGCATATGGTAGTTGGGAGTCGGGAGTCAGCTCAAACCCGCTGACTACCGACTCCTGACTCCCGACTCCCTGTTTTTTTCGCAACCGCCGCCCGCAGCTTGCACTCTATTCCGCTATGAAGCGTCGCGCCGTCATCACCGGTCTGGGCGTGGTCAGCCCCAACGGAACTGGCAAACCCGCCTTCACGGAAGCCATTCTCGACGGCAAGAGCGGAGTGCGCCGCATCTCCCGGTTTGACCCCAGCGACATCTCCGTGCACATCGCCGGTGAAATCGCCAACTTTGACGAACTCGCCTGGGTGGAAAAAAAGGAGCGCAAGCACGTCTCCCGGATTGTCCCTCTCGCCCTGGCCGCCGCCCACGAAGCGGTACGGGATGCTGGCCTGGAGCCCGCTACCCTCCCGCTGGAAGAAAAACGCCGCATCGCGGTGATTCTTGGCTCCGGTGGCGGCTCCCAAGAGTTCACGGAAGAGCAATACCGCCTCTTCTATCGCGGCGAGTTCCGCCACATGAGCCTGTTCTGCGTGCCCACCGCCGTCATGGGCACATTCTCCAGCGACGTGGGGATGCGCTTCGGCTTCCGCGGACCCAGCCACGTGGTCACCACCGGCTGCACCTCCTCCACCGACGCGCTCGGCTACTCCCTGCGCCAGATCCAGTCGGGCGCGGTGCACACCGTGCTCACCGGCGGCGCCGACGCGCCCATCTCTCTGGGCATCGTCAAAGGTTTCATCCTGATGAAGATTCTGACCGGTTCGTGGAACGACGCGCCGGAGCGCGCCTCCCGCCCTTTCTCCGCTGACCGCGACGGCTTTGTGCTCGGCGAAGGCGCCTGGATGCTGATGCTCGAGGACTACGACCACGCGCGTGCCCGCGGCGCGCATATCTACGCCGAAGTCTCAGGCTACGGCACCACCTGCGAAGCCTTCCACCGCGTGCGTCTGCGCGAAGGAGGCGAGGAGTCGGCGCGCGCCATTAACCTGGCCATGCGCGAAGCCGGCATCGGCCCCGCCGACGTGCACTACGTCAACCTGCACGGCACTTCCACCCAGCTCAACGACCGCATCGAAACGGAAGCCTTGAAGGCGGCACTGGGCGAGCGCGCGCGCGAAGTCCCCATGTCGGCGCTCAAGTCGCAGATCGGGCACCCCCAGGGCGCCTGCGGCGCCGCCGGCGTGGCCGCCACCCTCATCGCCATGGAAACCGGCCAGATTCCCCCCACCCTTAACGTGGATGTTCCTGACCCCCAGTGCGATCTCGACTACGTACCCCAGCCCGGCCGCCAAGCCGCGATCGAGCATGCCATTTGCAACTGCATCGCCTTCGGCTCCAAGAACTCCGCCCTGGTATTGCGCAAGGTCGCTTAACCCCGTTTCACCACAGAGGACTCGAAGAACACAAAGGAAAACAATTTCAGATTGACGATTGCCGGTTGACGATTACACCCCTCGCATGGTTTTCCAATCGTCAATCGAAAATCGTCAATTCCTCTGTGCCCTTTGTGTCCTCTGTGGTGAATGGTTTTAGCTGGGGAAATGAAAATGCACATCCTGCTTCGACGAGATGGGTACCCCGTCTGAGGTGGCGGGAAGGAAGTGCCAGTTCTTGAGCGCGGCAATCACTTTCTCGTCCACGCTGTGGTCCACGCCTGTGAGCAGCCGCTCCTCCACCACGTTGCCGCGCTCGTCAATGGTAATCTCTACAATTACATCGCCGCGCACGCTGGGTGGCAGGCTGGCGCGATCCACATCCGGATCAGGAAAAACCTGCGGGAGCGCCGGACGCACCTCCGTCCCCACCGCACCTTCGAGCATGGAGCCATAGGTGGAACCGCCGGCGGCAGCAGCATGCGCCGGGTGCAAGCTTCGCCCTCGGCTTGCCTTCCGGGCCAGGCGCGTGATTTGCAATCGTCCCGCCGAAGGTGCCGTTAGCGGCGCCGTCAGTTCATTGCTCCTCGGGTTCGCCGCCAAGTCTGAGGGCGCGGTCAAATACACCACCTGCGCGCTCCCTCCATTTCCATGGGCGGCGAATCGCGGCGAAACGAGAATGGCCGCCGGGCGGTAGAGCACCCAGGCCACCACCGCCGCGTGAACGGCGGCCGAAGCCAGCCATCCCAAACGGCGTTGCGGCGGAGTGGGTGTAGGCTCCAGCATGGTCTGCAATATAGTAGCCCTGATGCGGTTGGACGCAAAGATGGCACCAAGGTTAGCTGGTGATTCGTAGTTGGATCTGCCACAGCCGGTTCGCGCGGGTAAGAATTGCCTTGGACACGGCTTTGGAAGCGGTATTTGAGCGCCAACATTGGAGGTTGTAATGGATGATTTCTCGCGCCGCAAATTTCTGCAGAAAGCGGCCTGGGCGGTTCCTGCCGCAGCCATCGCCGCGCCCGCCCGAGCAGATGCGGCACCAGGGACCGTGCAGGAAAAGCTCAAAGTGATTGTGGCCGGCGGTCACCCAGGCGACCCGGAATATGGCTGCGGGGGAACCGTTGCCCGCTACACCCAAGCTGGCCACGCGGTCGCCCTGCTGTATCTGAACCGCGGCGAGGGCGGTGTTCCCGGCAAGACTCCGCAGGAAGCCGCGAGCATCCGCACGGCGGAGGCAAAGAAGGCTTGCGAACTGCTCGGAGCGACTCCGATCTTTGCCGGCCAGATTGACGGCCACGCCATCGTGGACAAGGCTCACTACGACAGCTTCGCCCGCATTATTGAAAGCGAGAAGCCGGACGTAATGCTCACCCAGTGGCCCATTGACGGCCATCCCGACCATCGCGCGACCTCTGTGCTCTGCTACGAAGCCTGGCTGCGCATGGGCAAGAGTTTCGGTTTTTACTATTATGAGGTCTCCGATGGCGAAGACACGCTGATGTTCTCGCCCCGGGAATACGTTGATATCAGCGCCGTGGAAGGACGCAAGCGCGCTGCCTGCTACGCTCATGCCAGCCAGAGCCCCGACCACTTCTACGCGCTACAGGACCAGGTGGCGCGATTCCGTGGGGTGGAGAGCGGTGTGGGAGCAGCGGAGGCTTTTACGCGCCACGTTCAGAGCCGAGGCGGAAGGTTGCCGTAGAGCGGGTCTTGGCTCTGAGCTTTTGGCTTTTGGCTGCCGAGAACCAGGTATTGGGTACAAAGTACTGGAACCGAATTAGGCGCCCGCCCCTGCCGCCTTCGCCTTCGCAGGTCCCCCGGAAAGCGCCGTCTGCGCTTCCTTGATGCCGGCCTGAACGTTAACTTCCAGATCGAGGTGAGGCACCGGAGAAGCTGCTGCCGCCTGAAACAACTGCAGAGCATCCTGGGGCCGGTTGAGCCGCTTCAGGCAGAGGCGCGCCGCCGCCAGTTGCGCCATCAAGCCCGCGCGTTCGGAAGCACAATTTTCGGCTAGACTCAAGTACTCGCTCAGCGCGCGCTCAAAATTCTGTTGCTCCTCCAGGGCGCGGCCGAGTTCCATCCGGGTGTTCGCCGGCAACTGCGTGCCGCCGGCGTTTAGAAATTCCTCATAATCTTGCCATGCCGCCTCCGGCTCGCGCAGCTTAAGGTGAAGCGCGCACAGCTGGGCAGTGGCTTGCTGGAAGGCGCTAGCGTCGTTCTTCTTCCGGTACACATCGCACAGCAGGATGGCGGCATCCACCGAGTCGGCCTGCGCCGCAAGGTGCTGCTTCAGCAGCTCGCCGGCGGCATCGAACTGGCCCTGCTCGATCAACTCATGGGCCTGGTCAATCGCCGGGTCAGCGGTCCAGCTTACCTTGGATTCAACCGCCTGGTTTGCCTTCTGCTCCAGCCCCGAGTACCGCAAGGCCACCGCCGCTATGGCGCCGAAAGCGAAACCGCCCACGTGGGCCCAGTGGGCTACACCGCTGGAGCCGCCAAATGCCGCGCCATAGAAAACTTCCAGCAAGAGCCACAATGGCAACAGGGTGTAGGCAGGCGCGTTGAAGCGGATGATGCGAAAGGCGAACAGCCACGCCATGCGAATCTTCATCTTGGGAAAGCGCACCAGGAAGGCGCCCATCAGCGCTGCTACCGCTCCGGAGGCGCCCAGGGTGGGCACCAGGCTGCCGGGATTGGTCCAAGCGTGAAATTGCAGCGCCGCCGCCCCGGCTACGAGATAAAACACGGTATACAGCGGGCGTCCCCACACATCTTCCAGCACAAATCCAGCCAGCCACAGGAACCACATGTTGCCGATCAGGTGCAGCCACCCGCCATGCAGAAAATTGGCAGTGAGATAAGTTAGGGCCCGCGGATGCGCCGGAACAAAAGCGTACTGCTGGGTCAGAGAAGCGGCAGAAAAAGTGACGTACTGCTGGGCCAGCGAATCCATTTCCTCCTGCAGGACTTCGGGGTCCTGCTGCAGCCGCATCTTGGCGTCCCATGGGTCCACCACGTCATGGCTGGGATCCTGGATTTTCTTCCACGTGGAGGGATGGTCCTTCTCGAAACTGGTGACCAGTTGTTCCGCCTCTGGCGTGAGCTTCAGTTCCGGGTGGGCGGCGGCAAGCAGCAGAATATGCGCCCGAGCCTTGCCCAGTTGCGGAGCTTGTTCTTCAATGGTGGAATATGTGCCAAGAAAAACCAGCACGTTGATAGCAATGAGCGCCAGCGTGACAACCGGCAGGCGCCGAGCCGACATATTCTCGTGTTTGATGGGGAGAAGCATACAGATTCCCCTTTAGTGCGGCGGACCGCAATTGCGAGAAAATCGTGGAAGCTTAGCCTGAAGTAGGTCCTGTCGGCCAGATAACCCGCAGGCAGGGAGCAATCTTTAGTAATGTGCCGAGAAAAAAAAGTGCTGAGAAAAAGCTAACGGGAGTCAAATGAGAAGGCGGTCTCGCCCTGTCGCGGTTGGGCAGTTTAGCCTTAAGATCCAATGGATAGGCCAACTCACCTGAAGTCCGTGGTCGCGTTTTTGGTGCGCCGGTCGGCTTCTCCGCAGAGATTCTCCCATTCCTTCGCCGCTACCGTGTTCGGCTCCACACTGGAACTTGTCCTCATCCCGGCAACCCTGGTGTACCTGGGCCGGAGGCTGGACCGAACCTGGGGCCTGAGTTATATGCCGTTCGGCCCCTACTCGCGATGGCTGGCTATGGTGCTGTTTGCGGCGGGGATTCCCTGGCTGGGATGGTCCATTTATTGGCAGCACAAAAAGGGGCAAGGCACCCCGCTTCCTCTGGTGCCGACCCGAGTGTTGCTGTGCGATGGGCCCTACCGGTTCACGCGCAATCCGATGGCGCTGGGCGGGATTCTCTGGCTGGCGGGTTGGGCGCTGCTGGCCAACAGTTTGAGCGCCTTGCTCGGTGGAGTGGGAGTCTTTGCCCTGCTGGTGCTTTCCTGGGACAAATGGATAGAAGAAAAAGAGCTGTTGTTGAAGCACGGCACAGCGTACGACGAATATCTCCATCGCACGCCCTTCCTGATGCCTCGATTGCGCGCTCGCCGGCACCAGAGTAGAAGCGAACGCCCGCTCTGAACCCGCAACTAATTGCGAGGTGCTGGCCGCCCGCGCTAGCTGGTTAATGGTTCAGCAGCGTGCGACTGAAAGCTTCCTGCGCATCAGCCACGCCAGCATCAGCATTCCGCCGAGCAGCAGAAGTATGCTGCTGGGCTCGGGCAAGATGGCAACATCTTCAACGACGTCACCTGGAGGATTCACATCCCAATTCAGCTGAAAGCGTCCTCTCGTGGCAGGCGCAACAAGCGCCACGCCAACCAGTTTGTAGGTGTAGGTGCCTTTGCCTCTGGTCGCCTTCATGCAGGCGACGGAAGACGGAGCACAAGTGAACCCGAAGTAAGTGCCGGAGGCGTTGGTGATCCATTGTCCCCCGGTTGGCGTGGCGGAAAAGTTCGCATCGTTAAAACTCACCTTGATGCTGCTGGCGGCGATCGGCTGGGAGCCGTTCAATATTCCTGGGGCCGAGAACCTTATCGTGGTTGTGGGATAGTTAGCGACGCTGGGGATAATTATGGAGTACCCGGTAGCGTAAGCCTGGGCCGACGCTAAACAAAGTGCGAGGGCAAACAAGAAAACCTTCGCAGTCGTTGCTCTCATAGTTTTCTTCCTCGTTTCAGCACAGTGAATTCTGCACATCAGGAGGACTGACCCTGGATGGCGTTTCCCGCAACACACAGTGGGTGCAGCGCGAGGCCATCTAAGCTGCTCTCTGCCTAAGAGGTTGTCAAGATGAGAGTTACTGCGCCTTTTGTGCAAAGTTATGCGCTCATAATTGGGCGCGGAAAGGAGGGACTTGGCCGCTTTCGATGGCATTCAAGCAGGGACGTCGGTCGGCCCGTGCCTACTCCTCCCGCAGCGTCTTCACTGGCTCTACCCGGGAGGCGCGATAAGCCGGGATGATACTGGCGGCCAGCGCTACTGCCGCCAGCAGCGCCGAAACCGCGGCGAAGGTGGCGGGGTCGGCCGGGCTGACGCCGAAGATCAGCTTGGACAGCACGTGTCCCAGCGCCAACGCCCCGGCCAAGCCGATGGCCAGGCCCAGCAGAGTCGGCTTCATGCCCTCCACCACAACCATGCGAAGCACATCGCTGATCTGAGCGCCCAGAGCCATACGGATGCCAATCTCGCGCACCCTCCGGCGGACGCTATAGGAAAGCACGCTGTAGATGCCGGCGGCAGCCAGCAGCAGTGCCAGCCCGGCGAAGGCGGCCAGCAGCAACATGGTGAAGCGTTGCTGGGAAATCGAATCGGCCACCATGTCCTGCATAGTTTCCACCTGCATGACCGGCTGGGCCGAGTCCACCTGGTGCACCGCGCTGATAATGGCCGCAGCCGCCCTGCTGGGAGCATTGACGGTTCGCACCACCAGGTACATGGCGAAGCCGTGCCAGACCTGGCCCGGCGGCAGCGTCATCTGCCCCAGGGGAGCATAGACCATGGATTGAGTCTCGGAGGCGTTCAGATTGTCCATCTTAGCGTCGCCCACCACGCCTACCACCTCGCGCGCGATGCCGGGAAAGAACGTGAGGGTTAAGTGTTTGCCGATAGGGTCTTCATGCGGCCAGAACTGCCGGGCCATAGCGGCGCTGATGACGGTCACCGGGGGACGGCCCGCGACATCGCCGTTGTTGAGCATGCGCCCCCGCAGCAGCGGAACACGCATGGCCTCCAGGTAACCTGGAGTAAAAATGCGGACGCCCACTTCCGGTTGTTCCGCCATGGGCAGCACGGGACGTCCCTCGACGGTCACGGGCTGCGTGGATCCATCGCCAGAGAGGGGCAGCGAATCGGTGGCGCCCGCCTGCACCACACCCGGGAGCGCCCGCACTTGCGGCAAGACGCGGTTCCAGAGGGCGATGTTCTGCTCCAGCGTGGGATATCGAATGGCGGAAGTAGGCAGGACCATGGTGAGCACGTTGGTGGGGTCGAATCCAGGATCGATACTGCGCAGGGCTCCCAGGGTGCGAATCATCAGCCCGGCGCCCACCAGCAAGAGCAGTGATAGCGCCACCTCGCACACCACCAGGGCGGCGCGGGTGTGCTTGCCGCCCGCTTCGGTCTCCGTCCTGCCGGCCGCCTGCTTCAGGGCTTCGTGCACGTCGAAGTCGTTGCGGGTGTAGCGCCAGGCGGGCGCCAGGCCGGCGAGGATGCCGGCCAGGACCGAGACGCCCAGGGTGAAGGCCAGCACCCAAAGGTCGAGGCCGATCTCTCCAGCCCGGGGGGCGCGCGCTGCCACCAGGAAATCGACAATCAGTTTGGTTACAAAGTGGGCCACCAGCAGTCCCAGGGCGCCCCCGGCTATGGCCAGCAGAACCGTCTCCGCCAGAACCCCGCGCAGGATGCGGGCGCGGCTGGCGCCCAGGGCAGCGCGAATGGCCAACTCCTTGCGCCGGCCCACGGTCCGGGCCAGCACCAGGTTGGCCACATTAGCGCAGGCAATGAGCAGCACGAAGGCCACGGCTCCCAATAACACCAGCAGGGCAGGCCGCAGATCAGATACCAACTGCTCGCGCAGGGGCACGATAACGGCGCCCCAGCCGGCATCGTCTACGGGGTACTGCTGCTGCAGGCGGGCGGAAATGGTATTCATTTCGGCCTGGGCCTGCTGCATAGTGGTGTCTGACTTCAGGCGCCCGATCACCATGTAATTGTGATTGCCGCGCACCGCGCGTTCCTGGTCCGTCCAGCCCAGGGGCGTCCACAGCTGCGCCCAGTCGGGGAACTTGAACTTGGGCGGCATCACGCCCACCACAGTATAGGGTTGATCGTCCAAGTGGATGCTCGAGCCGACAATGTTGGGATTACCGCCGAAGGCTGATTTCCATAGGGCATAGCCAAGGATCACAACCTGGTTATGGCCGGGCTGCTCCTCGTCGGCGGTAAAGGTTCGCCCCAGGAGGGGCCGTACACCCAGAGTGCGGTAGAAGTCCTGCGATACCACCGAGGCCTGCAGCGCCTGCGGTCGGTCGCTGCCGGTAATGTTGAAACTGCGAAAGCCGTAAATGGCCATGCTCTGAAAAACATGGTTCTGGTGGTCCCAATCCAGGTAATTGGCCGGCGAGACGGAAAACATGGTCATGCCAGGAAATTGCTTTGGCGGGGGCACGTGCCACACCTGCATTAGCCGGCTGGGGTCGCGGTAAGGCAAGGGCCGCAGCAGGACAGCGTTAACCACGCTGAAGATGGCGGTATTGGCGCCAATCCCCAGCGCCAGCACCATGACGGCGACCGCCGCGAAGCCCGGGCTTTTGCGCAAAACGCGCAAGCCGTACCTGAGGTCGTGCATGAGATTTCCCATACGTTTCCCCCACCTCTGCTCAAGTTACGAAAAACACCGGTGGCAAGTTCACCCGCCCCAGTTCGCGAAAGGTATGCAAAGAGCACCTGCAATGCCAGGAGCGTCGGGGTATATGCCACTGAAAAGACGGGCGTGGCGTCATTTCGTTATCCAATAACCAGAATCGAGCTGTCCGGTTTCGACGCGCTGTCCGATTTCTGACCGGCGGACGAGTGCCAGCTTGTCGTTGAACGGATAGAGGAAGAGGTTAGAGCGCCGGCGGGTGCGCTCCTACTTCACAGCTTTTGCGGCTGCAAAGACAAGTGTTTGCGTGGTGTGTATCTTCGGGCCCGGCAAGTAGAAGTCGAGGAGCAACTCCTTCGGCACATCGGCTTCGAATTCGACATCGTAGGTCTCGCCCACCGTAATGGGCGTCTCGGCCGCTGTGGGCTTGACCACCTCAGGAGCTAAATCCGCTCCGTCCTTGGCAATAATTTGCCACTGCGCGGGACCGTGGCCGTCATGCAGAGAAACCTGCAAGGCCACATTGTTCGGCGCAATATTGATGAGCCGCAGCCGGTATTGCTTCCCAGTCTGCAACCGCAGCGTCCGCAATTGGGGGCGACCGTTAACGAGGAACATCGGTCCCAAAGTATCGAACTCGCCCTCGCTAAACACGAATGTCAGGTCCGATGCGGAGTCGAACTTCTCTCCCGGAGGGAGGACGATCAGCGGACCGTACAGGCCGTGGGTAAGCTGCGAGGCGTCGTGCCAGTGGGTGTGGTAGATGAAAGTGCCGGCGCGTGGTGGCGCCATACGGGCGATGAAAGAAGCGCCAGGAGCAATGGGGGGAGTGATCTCGGTCGCAGTTCCTGACCACCCAGGCACTCCGTCGTAGTAGCTTTCCAGTTCGATCCCGTGCCAGTGGATAGCCGTCGGCTGCTGCAGATGATTGACCACTTCAATCTCCACCGGCTGGCCGCGCGTGAGCATAATAGGCGGCCCAATTAATCCGGGTTTCGTCGTGCCCGGCGGCGCTTGTCCAGGCTCGCTTAACTGCAGTGCGTAAGGCGAATCGCCGTTGGCTGGCCCGCCGATCACCAGCCGCAAATGTCGTTCGGAATGCCAGGGCGGCGGAGCCGGGTCTCCCGGTCGTGCCGGCACGGTCACGCCCAGCACCAGCTGTCCCATGCCCATGGCATCATGCGCGGCGTGGTCTTCTGCATGCGCAGCTGCAGGGTTGGGCAGCGCATCGGGAGGAAACGTCGGCGGGACCATGTGGGCCAACATATGACAATGAAAGAGCCAGCGTCCAGGCCGCTCCGGCCGCCAACTCATGTCGAAAGTCTCACCCGGACCGATCCGCTGCGTGACCACGCGCGGCCGCAAATCTCCGCTGTAGGTCTGCATTTTCCCGCCGCGATTAAACCCACCCACGCGGTAGTAGAAACCGTGGAGATGCATGGCGTGGACCTGGTCGCTGGCATCAATCCAGCGCCAGCGTACCGGCTCGCCGACCGCGTATTGCAGGCGTTCGGTGTAGGGCCAGGATTTGCCGTTGATTGTGGCCACGAATTCGCTAGCCAATGCGCTCGGACCGTTTGCCCAGATGCTGATGAGGAAAATTTCATCCTTCGGACTGCCGCCCGGGGGATCCACGGCCAAAGCGCCGTTCAGCTGCGAGTCAATACCGTGGCGCGCGTTCAAATCGGTAGCGTGGGTCGCACCCCAGTAGAAGTACACTCCCGGTGTCCGCGCCTTGAAGGTGGCGCTTTGGGTGGCGCCCGGCGCCAGATGAAGAGCCTGGTGGTCTCCGGCGCCCGGTTCCGCCAAGCCATACACGCTGATTGGCACCGGGAGGGTATTGTGTACGGAGACATGAATCGCAGTGCCCTGCGGCACGCGGATCAGCGGTCCCGGATTTTGCAGAGCCTGGCCTGTCTGCCCAAAAGCGTACATCGGCAAACCAGGGCCATCTTCGCTCTCGGGGTGCCAAATACCTTTGCCGATTTCGAGTTGGAGGGTTAGTGCTCCGTTGCGGAGTTCGCCGGCCGGATGGTGATTCTGATTGGTCCTGATAAGGGGTAAGGATTCAGCGCGGGCCGCTCCCACGGCCACGGCGGTGAGCCCCAAAAGCACACTTGCTAGGCGTAACCCCCTCACGGTTGGCGCGGATTATAAGCTCATTTTTAGTGCCGGATAAAGACAATACTGCAGCCAGAGTTGGCTGGGTTAAAGCAAAGCCCGCGCGCCGGTGTGTGTACACCGCGGCTTTAGTCCGTCCTTTCGCCGTGAGGACGCCGAAGCGAGCATTACCGGGGACCAGGAAATCCCTCTATAATTTCGCTGAGACAGCCATGAGCACCCAAGCCATAGCCACTCCCAAAACCCTGCCCGCGCGCTATTACACCAATCCGGAGGTTTTCCGCGAGGAAATGGAGCGCTTTTATTGCCAGACGTGGATTTGCGCCGGGCGAGCCGGCCAGATTCCCAGTTCCGGCGACTACTTCCTGCGCGAGGTAGCGGGCGAGAGCATCATCATCACCCGCGACCAGGGCGGCGAGGTTCGCGCCTTCTACAACGTGTGCCGGCACCGCGGCACACGCATGTGCAGCGAGCCGCAGGGCAGCTTTGCCGGACGCATCCAGTGTCCCTACCACGGATGGACCTATGGCTTGGATGGGCGACTGATTGGCGCCCCCCACATGGACGAGGCGGGCAGCTTCTGCCGCGACGAATATCCCCTGAATCGCGTGGCCGCCGGAGTCTGGGAGGGCAACATCTTCATCAACCTGGCGCCCCGCCCCGAACCACTGGAGAAGCAACTGGCGGACCTGCCGCAGAAGTTCGCCGCCTGGCGTATGCAGGAGTTGCGGCTGCACAAGCGCGTTGTTTATGACGTCAAAGCCAACTGGAAACTCATTATCCTCAATTACAACGAGTGCCTGCACTGCCCGGTGCTGCACCCCACGCTCAACCGACTGACCAACTATCTGGGCGCGAATAACGAAACGCCGCAGCCTACCTACGTGGGCGGCGCCATGGGGTTCAAGGGCAGCGCCGAAACCATGAGCATTGACGGCAAGCGGCGCCGCGCCTATCTCCCCGGCCTGAGCGAGGAGGAGCAGCATAAGGTGTGCTATTACGCCATTTACCCCAACTTCCTGCTCAGCCTGCACCCCGATTACATGATGACTCACACCCTGTGGCCGAAGACCGTGAACCATACCCAGATCGTCTGCGAGTGGCACTTCCACCCGCAGGAAATGGCCAAGCCTGACTTCCAGGCCAACGACGCCATTGATTTCTGGGACCTGACCAACCGCGAGGACTGGGGCATCTCCGAATTGTCACAGCTAGGGATCAGCTCGCGCGCCTACAAGCCGGGTCCCTATTCCACCCGCGAACAACTGCTGCACGCCTTTGATGAAGTGGTGCTGGCCAGGGAGCGGGAGGCGGCCGCCGTGTCTCCAAAGAACGTCAATCAGCCCTGAGGCTGCGCCTTGGCGAATATAGGAGCGGCGCTCCTCGGCAAAGGCATCGCCAGAAATCGTATCGAGCATGCCTTCAGGCATGCCGATGAGCATGTCCTCAACTCTGGGCTTTAGCCCCTGGCGCAGTGCTCGCGCGCGGCGCCTCTGCCCTGGCGAGTGAGACGATAGAGATGGCGGGGCGGACGGCCGGCCGCGGCCGATTTTTCCCAGCGCTGCTGCAGCCAGCCGCCATGGTGCAAGCGCCCCAGAATGGGATACAGCGTGCCTGATTTCAGCCCGGTTTCGCGCAGCAAATCGTAGCCGTAATGCCACTGCTGCGGCCGGCCCAGCAGCGCCGACAACACAGCCAGGGTCTGGGGCGAGCGCCGCAGGCGAAGGGGCATGGCGACTAAGTCTAGGTATGTAGGGTTAAGCGGTCAAGGCAGGACGCTCAGCACCATCACAATCAGTCACAACTTCACAGGCGGAGGCATGGCTTTTGCGGTAAGATGATCTGTGATTCCAGCCCACATCAGGCGCAGGTTCTGCAGCTTACAGCTGCGGAGCGTCAGTACAACGCAAGACTCACCTTCATCATCCAGACAAGCGGCTAGTTCCGGTCGCCGGGGAGACGAAGCTTATGGCTCTGCACGATACTGCGGTTCCGCTGTGGCGTGCGCGAGTTGAGGATGTACTGATAACCGGGGAACTGCGATATAGGATTCCCAAAGGCCGCTCTTTGCTGGCCAAAACTCGTAGCAAAAGCCGCCTTCTTAAGGATCTGGCGGCAAGGAACGTCTCCAGCCGCGAATTTCTGGACGCCTTGGCGCGGGCGGCGCGGGAAATTTGCAATGCCGGAGCCGCGGGCGTCAGCGTTCTGGTGCAGCCACCGCAGGGCGCTCCGTTGTTTCGTTGGGAGACGGTGGCGGGCGCGCTTGCCCCTCACACTGGCGCCACCAGCCCACGCGACTGGAGCCCTTCCGGCGCTACCCTGGAGCGCAAGTCGCCGCAACTATTCCTTTATCCCGCCCGCTGCTTCCATTACCTGAATGAGCTGAAACCGGCGATTGTGGAGGGTTTGGTGGTGCCCATTTTCGTTGCCGGCATCCCCTGGGGGACGCTGTGGGTGGTTTCCCATGAAGAGCATTGCAACTTCGACCAAACCGATGTGGACGCAATCAGCAGCCTTGCCGAATTCGCCTCTGGTGTCCTAGGGCGGATGGCAAAGGCTGCGCCGGCATAAGGCGGTTTCTCAGTTCCCGGTTCTCAGTTTCCATTTGGTGTGGGAGCGGAAGGGCAGACAAAGCCCGCCCCTAGGTGCTGGAACGCCGACCCCTCAGACATTCCCATCCCGGCCAACACTGCCTTGGCCTTTTACAATCATATGGTTGCGAACTGCGCGATAGAGGGACTACAGTTTTCTCGTAGGCCCAAGCGCTTAGGCTGTCTAGCGAGCCCTACTTCTGATCAGGCGGGTTCGCGCGGAAGGTGGATTTATGAAAAAAGCTCTGATCATTATTGGAATTGTCATTGTGGTGCTGGTGGCGGTGGCAGTCGCGATTCCCTTCTTTATCAATGTTAACCAATTCCGGCCCACGGTAGAGGCGCAACTGACCACGGCGCTGGGCCGGCAGGTGAAGATTGGCGATCTCAGTCTCTCCCTGTTGAAAGGGCAGCTAGGCGCTTCCAACATTACCATTGCGGATGACCCCACTTTCAGCCGCAATCCCTTTGTACAGGCGCGGGCGCTGGACATCAGCGTGGAGATCATGCCGCTGATCTTTAACCGCGCCGTGCATGTGCAGTCACTGAGCCTGGAGCAGCCGCAGGTGGCGCTAATCCGCTCCGCCAATGGCACCTGGAATTTCTCCACCATTGGCCAGGGAGCGGGCGCGCACGCGACGCCGCAGAAGACCTCGGCGCCGGCCCAAAAGCAATCCGGCGGCGCGGACACAGCCGGGGGCAGCGCTATGCCTGAAATCCAGATCCAGAAGCTCGAAATCCTCAACGGCCGCATCCTGCTGGGTTCCACGGGACACCGCCCGCAAGCCTACGATGCGGTGAACCTGCGGGCTGAAAACGTTTCCTACACTTCCCGTTTTCCCTTCACGCTAACGGCCAATATGCCGGGCGGGGGCAAGATGGATGTGAAAGGCCAGGCGGGACCGGTGGACCGCAGCGATGCCTCGCGCACGCCTTTTGCCGCCCAGGCCAACATCACCCGCCTGGACCTGGCTGCCAGCGGCCTGTTGGAGCCCGGGGCCGGAATCGCGGGGGTCGTGGATTTCAAAGGCAATTTGAAATCAGACGGCAACCGCGCCCAAACCAAGGGAACGGTGACCGCTTCCAAACTGTGCATGGTGAAAGGCTGCCATCCTGCCAGCCAGCCCATCACGGTGGATTACGCCTCCGACTATGACCTGGCGCGGCAAACCGGGGTTGTGGACAACACCCGCATTGTGACCGGCAAGAGCGCGGTGAACCTGGCCGGCACCTATGACCTGCGCGGCGCTTCGCCGGTGCTGCACATGAAGGCCAATGCCCCCAGCATCCCGGTACAGGATGTGCAGGCATTGTTGCCCGCCATGGGCGTGGTTCTCCCCGAAGGGGCCTCCTTCCAGAGCGGCAGCGGAGACGCGCACATGTCGGTGGATGGGCCGCTGAGCAACCTGGTTACCACGGGCAACGTCGCGCTTTCCAACGCCCGCCTCGCCGGTTTCAGCCTCGGCTCCAAGCTGGCGGCGCTCTCCGCTTTGTCGGGCATAAACAAAGCAGCTTCGGACACCGTTATACAAACGCTGAGCTCGGGTGTGCGCATCGCGCCGGCTGGGATTAACGCCGACAATCTGAAGCTGATTGTGGCCGGCATTGGCACTCTGACCGGCGGGGGAACCATCGCCTCCAACAGCGCCATGAATTTCAAAATGCTATTGCAGGGCGGCGCCGGCAGCGCGGTGAGCAATGTTCTTACCCGGGTCGGCGTGGGGAAGAATGCGGCCACGCGAGGCATTCCCTTCATGATACAGGGCACGACCTCGCGCCCCATCATTGTGCCGGACGTGAAAGGCATGCTGGCGGGAAAACTGGGCGCAGGGCAGGCGCAGCAGAATCCGGCACAGGGCGTGCAGCAGATGCTGGGCAACATCCTGGGAAAGAAAAAGAAGCCGCAATAAGCAGGCGCGACGCTTGTTTTAGAAAATGAAACGCCACGTGCTCATCCTGCGGGAAAACGAGATTCGCGCCCTGCTCGATCCTGCGGCCTGCATTCAGGCGATGGAGCGGGCCTTTGCGGCCTATGCCACCGGGAAGGCGCAACTGCCTCCGGTGATCAATCTGGAAGTGCCGGAGCGCGGCGGGGAAGTACACATCAAGACCGGCCACCTCAGCGGCGGGCCGTATTACGCGGTGAAGATCGCTTCCGGATTCTACGGCAATGCCGCGCTCGGGCGGCCGAGCAGCGACGGTATGGTGCTGGTTTTTGATTCCGCTACGGGCGCGCCTGCCGCCTTCCTGTTGGATAACGGGTTTATCACTGACTTGCGCACCGCGGCCGCTGGCGCCCTGGCGGCGAAATATCTGGCCGGCAAACAGATCCAAACCGTCGCCGTGATCGGGGCAGGCGCGCAGGCGCGCTATCAAATGAAATTACTTTCCCTGGTAAGGCCTTTCCGAGAAGCGCGCGTCTGGGGCCGTAACCGGGAGAAAACGGAAGCATGTGCTGAAGAACTGCGCCGGGCCGGCATCTCCGGCCAGCCGGCATTCTCGGTCGCGCCTTCGGTGGAGCAGGCGGTGCGGAGAGCTGATCTGGTCATTACCGTGACCGCCAGCCGCGAACCCCTGGTGCGTGCCGAGTGGCTTGCGCCGGGAGAAACCGTCATTGCCGTGGGATCGGACGGACCGGACAAGCAGGAGTTGGACGTGGGAGTGCTGGCGCGCGCCGACCGTATTGTGGCCGATAGCCTGCCGCAATGCCTGCGCCTGGGCGAAATCCATCATGCCGTGGAGCAGGGCGCTATCAACAAAGAGAAGGTCAGTGAATTAGGCGAAATTGTCGCCGGTCTTAAGACCGGCCGCACCCGCGATGACGAATTGATTGTCTGCGATTTGACCGGCGTCGGCGTGCAGGACGTGGCCGCCGCTTCGCTGGTTATGGAACGGGCGCTGGCCGCCGGCGGCGGCGAGAAGCTGATCCTTTAGCTTTTCAGAGCCTGACTATGCAGCGCCGCTGCGCATGGCCTCCGTACGCGGCGGAGAAGTCCGGGCCCTCTTTCTCCTTTTCAGCGCGTTCAGCACCTCGTCCACTCGCGCCAGCCCGCGCAGGGTGTAATCCAGATCATAGCCGTAGCCCAGGCGCAGATACTTGCCCATGCCAAAGAATTCGCCCGGCATGATCAGCACCGACTGCTCCTTCATCACCCGGTTCATAAGCGCGGTGGAAGATATCGGCAGCTTGTAGCGTACATAGGCGATGGCCCCAGCTACAGGCGGAATGTAGGTGAAGATGTCGTCGTGTTTGTGGATCCAGGATTCCAGCCGAGGCAATTGCCGGCGTAGGATGCTGCGGGTGCGTTCCATCAACTGCTCGCGGCGGCCCGGTTCCAGGGCAATGCGCGCCAGGCGCTCGGAAATGTAGTTGGGGGTGAGCGTCAGGTAATCGTGGTAGGAATGCAGCCGGGCGATCATTTTAGGCGGCCCCACAATCCAGCCGATGCGCAGGCCCGGCATGCCGAACGCCTTCGACAGCCCGGAGGTGATCAGCACCTTGTCATACCGTCCCCAGAACGATGGTGTGAGTCCGTCCTGAAGTTCAGC
>DATJEH010000196.1:0-10987 GCA_035496875.1 Terriglobales bacterium
GGCGGCCCTGCGATCGCCTCCGCGGGAAGCCCGGTCGGGAGATATGCCACAACGTCGTCGGGCGCGGCTACCATGCGAACATCGCGCAACGCTTGCGCAGTATCCTGGCTGAAGACAACCTTATGGGAGAAATTGAACGCCGCCAGC
Organism: Terriglobales bacterium; assembly: GCA_035496875.1. GTDB lineage: Bacteria > Acidobacteriota > Terriglobia > Terriglobales > Acidobacteriaceae > JAICWP01. Next base: position 148 of record DATJEH010000196.1, read on the forward strand.
GCCTGTACCCAGGTCAGTCCCAGTATTCCCCATAAGGCAAGCGGCCGCCAGTTCCCTCGATTACGTCCGCACCAGGTATTGATCGGGCGAAGCGAGAAAAGACCAAGAATCCAGAGCGTCGGCTGGAGAAAAATGATGCCTACGCCGCCGAATGCCTGATATGGGAAGAACACTCCGATCACAAACGACAAGGCAAATGCGATCGCGAACACCATCGCCACGCCGCGATGACGCTCTTCACCCAAATCAAGGCGGGCCATGGCGCGGAGGCCGAATAGCTTGAACCCATAAGCCATAACGGGAAAGACCACCAGAGAGGCCCAGGGGACGAGGGCCGCCGGCATTACCCGGCCGAGCAATGCGCCCCAGGTCGCGGTGGAGAATTGGAGGTTCGGCCCACGAAAGGGAAAGCCGGGTGCCGGGTTATGAAGCCCAGCCATGAACATTCCCGCAGTCACCGGTAGGCTGCCGATGAATATGAAGAGAGCAAGCCAGACCAGATCAAGCCCTTCGCGATGTCTGCGCTGGAAGAGGAATGTGAGGCTGCCGGCCGCGGCGGCAGTGCCAAAAGTTGCCGCCAGGGTAAAGTTGAATCCGGCCATCAGGCCCAGCATCAGCCCGGCCAGCACCCAGTGGCGGCGGGAGCGATCCGGCCGCAACAAGATGTTGATGGCGGCCAGGGAGATCAGAAGGCCGTTGTAATGGGCGGGGCGGTGGACCAACGGAACAATGGAATTAACGCCGTCCCAGGAAGTCCAGTCGGAAAAAAGTGCCGCCCGCATTGCCACCAACTGCGACGCGTGGGCGGCGGTCTGCAGGACACCCAGGAACCAGCCCAGCCCGCCACCCCCCAGCAGCAGCAGAGCGCTCAGGACCCCGCCTCTTGCCGACCCCAGCAAAGTTCTGCCCGTACGATAGGCTAAGGCGCCGAGAAGGAAATATAAAAAGACCGGATAGCATCTGTAGTACAGATCGATGACATCGGTGGTCCCCAGATGCAGTGTGCTTTGCACCCGCAAGATGAGAGCCAGGGCGAGATCGCCGAAGTAGTGATAGATGGGCGCCCTGAGACCCGAGACAATGAAGTTGTCCGGCGGCACGTGATGCAGGAGTCGTTGCAGCAGGGTCACATGGAAAAGATGATCTTGTCCGGCGGGCCCGTAAAACACGAACTCGCCGTTTGAAAAGCGGCCGCTTCTCCAGTACAGAGGAGCAACGGCCAGGGCCGCGACACTCCCGGCTATAACGATCTCATAACCTTCCTGCGTCCAGCGCGTCCACTCGGGCGAGTGTGCGGCTCGCCAGGCGAAGAGAACCATCCCTCCCACGGAAAGCCCGGCCACCAGGTATGGAAAATATGCTGCCAAGGAAGCCCGCGCGAAAATATCGTAAGAGGTCGTGACACTCACAATGCCGAAGACGGGGCTCAGGAGGATCCGAAAACTGCCCAGGCAACGGCTCCAGGGGCCCAGCTGCAGGTAACCGGGAAAGAAAAATGTGAAAAGAAACACCAGGATGCCTAAGGCCACACTTTCCGGATGATTGGACAAAATGAGCGGGAAAAGCAGCACGAGAAGGATTAGCGATGAACCACGAAGGGATGCAAAACGACTGGCTTGACCGAGATCTTGCACCATCAGGATGCACAGACTATAGCAAATGGGTAGTCCGTACGGCAGGGCGAAAGCGTTATACCGTGCCCGCTCGCATTTGAATCAGAGATAGCCGTGGAGGACTGACTTTGCAGGGTCGCTGGAATCAATCGACCGTCGGATGGCGCAGCCTCGAAATTGCCAGTGAAGCGGTGTGTTATTTTGGCTGGATCACGCGGAGGCGTTTTGATCGAGAATCCACGAGCGTCCTTTAGCCGGCGCGTCGCGACAGTCCTGATTCTTCTCCTCGTCCTCGCCATCTACAGCTATCCGTACCTGGCAACCACCAGGACGTTGCACTCAAGGCAAGTGCCATTTTCGTTCGCGGCGGACCTGAGTCTCTATCTGAATCTTGGTCAGCTGGGTTTGTCGCACATTCAGCCTGCCGTAAATCCTTACTACGGCACTCCTATGCATCCCGGTCTGCTTGGTTATCTCACGTTCGACCTTGCGTTCAGAGTCTTTGGCTGGCTGGAGAACATTATCGGCCACAACCTCTGGTGGACTGTGCTGATCTGGAACTGGCTTTGGTGGGGGGCAATCTTTGCGGGAGCCCTGTGGTTTTTCCGGTTGGCGCTGCCCGAGGAAACGTCACCGGTATTGTGGCTCGGAATAAGCCTGCTCTTTTTTTTTAACTTCGGAGTGCTGAAGTCGCTGCTTGTGGCCTGGCTGCATCTTCCATCCCTGGGCGGATTTGAAGCTGTGAGTCTGCCCTACATCCGCGTCTTTTTTCCGCAAATTCCGGTCGCGCTATTGCTTTTCTATCTCGCGCTTCAGGTTCGCGTGCTGCGGTCCTCCAAATGGTACGACTGGGCCGGGATGTGGGCGCTGCAGGCAGTTGCGCTTGCCATGTTTCCCTATGCCACGCTGATGATGACGGGAAGCACTCTGGTGGTCTTATTGTGCAGCTTTCGTTCGTTGCTGCCCGGCGCCCGGCTCAAGGCGATCATTTCTTATGGCTTGGCTTGTGCGGCCATTGACTGCGCGTTTCTGCTGCACCGAATGACGCGAGGGATGCAGGATTCGCAGTTTTCTTTTCTCAGGTTCCGTCCCTCGCATATTTTCGATCTGACTGGTGGCGCCGTGATCTTGCTTCTCTTGCTGGGACTTCTCATCCTGGTGCTTCCGTTCATCGGGTCGCGCGAAGCCAAGTGGACGATCGTGGGACTGGGCGCCACCAACGCGTTACTCATGCTTGCCGATGTCGTGCTGGCGCCTTCGCTGCTGATGTCCTCTCACGGCGGCTACTTCCTGCACTGCACCGTCACACTACAGGTCACTTATCTCCTCTCCGGGCTGTGGATGAGGTTTGAACGTTTCCGGCCATGGATGAGGCCTGCATGCCTTACCGCCATTGTTCTGGTAACGGTGAACGGAGCGATGCTTGCGTCAGGCAATTACAGGTGGTCCTTGCCGCAAAACCGGGAGATCAGTGAATTGGCGCACGCGGTTGGTTCGGTGCGGATCGACGGCGGTGACCTGATCATTGCCCGGGCCGACACCGTGGACGACCTGTGTTCATGGGTCCCATTGTTGAATCGCGCGACGGTGCTATTTTGCCGCAGCGCGCAATACGAGCTGTCCGATTCAGAGCGGCGTGGTTTTCATCGCTTGCGGCAGGCGTTTTATTTTTATTTCACTGGCAAGGACACTCGCTGGGTGGATGGAGTCATAAGCGATCCAGCGGCCCTAACCGCACAGGACCGGCTGGCCTTCGCGGGCGAAATCAATCCCACCGACAAGGACACTCTGGATACAGGGAAGCGGGAAATCATGGCGGAGCTAATTCCCCGGCTGGCAGAGGTTGAAAACCAGCAGGGCCCCGCGCAGGATTTTTTTCGCCCGTACCGTCGGGTCCTGGTAATTGATGACGCCCGACGCCCAACATTTGCGAGAGATCACCTGTCGTCGTACCTGTCGATTGACTCGGAGCAAAGGGTCGGCGACTTTGTAATGTTGTGGTGCAGGCCCAATCAAGGCCGCGACGAATCACCATCCCAAGTGCGGGGGGCTTTCAGGCCTATGTGGGTTTCCGCGCGACTGGAGGCAGCGTAAATGTGCGGCATCTTCGGCATCCTGGCGACGAACGGCACCGTTCCGCCATTGCTGCTGGAGCGTGCCACGGATTCGCTGGCGCACCGCGGGCCGGACGATCGCGGGACGGTTGTCATTCAGGCCAACACCGCGCCACGCCTCGAAATCGGCCTGGGCAGCCGACGGCTGGCGATTCTTGACCTCTCTCCGCTGGGCCATCAGCCCATGCAGGACCCTCAAACCGGCAACTGGATCGTTTATAACGGCGAAATCTACAATTTTCGCGAACTCCGGTCGCGACTGCAGGGCGAAGGCGTGCGCTTTGTCAGCCAGTCCGATACCGAAGTGCTGCTGCAGGCTTATAGCCGCTGGGGCGAGAAGTGTGCTGGCGAGTTGCGCGGAATGTTTGCCTTCGCCATCTGGGATGCCAAACGTTCGCGCCTGCTGCTGGGGCGCGATCCCATGGGCATCAAGCCGCTGTACTACTGTTCCGCGGGCCAATATTTCCTGTTTGCTTCTGAGTTGCGTACGCTGCTCGGAACGGGACTCATTCCCCGGCGGCTCGATCCTGCCGGTCTGATCAACTACCTGAATTTCGGATCGGTTTACGATCCCATCACCATGATTCAAGGCGTGTCCGCTTTGCAGGCGGGCCACTACGCGGTGTGGGAGAGCGGGCGGCTCAAGGACACCATGTACTGGGACCTTGCGCCGCACGGCCAGGCCAGCACGGCCGCCAGCTACCTGGCGGGCAACCCGACAGCGCGTAAAGATCTGGAAGATGATATTTACGCCACGTTGGACCAGGCCGTCCGCATGCAGACAGTGAGCGACGTTCCGGTGGGCCTATTTCTTTCGGGAGGCATCGACTCCAGTTGTCTGGCCGGCATTCTGAGCCGGGCGGGGATCCGGCCCAATACGTTTTCCCTTATTTTTCGCGAGGCGGAATACAACGAGGCAGAATATTCCCGCGCTGCGGCCCGTGCGTTTGGCACCCAACACCAGGAGATCATGGTGTCACGGGGCGATGCGCTCGATGCCATCCCCTATGCGCTGCGGGCCATGGATCAGCCCACGATCGATGGTCTCAATACCTATCTGATTGCGCGGCAGACACGCGCCGCCGGAATCAAAGTTGCACTCTCTGGCCTGGGTGGGGACGAGTTGTTCGCCGGCTACTCCAGTTTTTGCGACGTTCCCCGCATGGAGCGGTTTGACCGATTCTGGGGACGTTGGCCTGCCATCCTGCGGCGCCCCCTGGCGCGCATATTCTCCTCGCTGGCTACGGATACCGACCAGAACCGGAAAATCGCCGCAATGGGAGAAGGGGCCATTCATCCCTACTTCCTTGTGCGCGCGCTCTTCACTCCCGGGCAGCGTAGTTCGCTGCTCGCGTCCATCGATGAAGCGGCGCTGGCGCGGGCGAATGCTCCCTTGCAGGAAAGCCTGCGGCACGCTCGTGAACTCGACCCCATCAACCGCGTCTCGTATCTGGAGGCGCGTTGCTACATGCTGAACACTTTGCTGAGAGACTCCGACGTAATGAGCATGGCCCACGGGCTCGAGCTGAGAGTGCCCCTCATCGATCATCCGCTTGCGGACAAGCTGATGGCCCTGCCCGGTGCCTGGAAACTGGACGACAAGATGCCGAAGCCGCTGCTGGTCGGGGCATTGAAGGGAGCGTTGCCGGACGAGATTGTTGACCGCAAGAAGCAGGGCTTCACTCTTCCGTTTGAACGCTGGCTGCGGGAGAATTTGCGGCCGGAAGCGGAAGCGGCCGTGCAGAATATTGGCCGCGGGCCGCTCGGACCGTTGCTGAACCAGGAGTCCGTTATGCAGGTTTGGGATGATTTCCTGAATCAGCGGACTTCATGGTCTCGCGTGTGGTCGCTTTATGTGCTGCAGCGGTGGTGTGAAGTGAATTCGGTGACGGCGTAGGGGTCAGACCTCGGACCCCGGACGTCGGACCTCGGGCGTCAGGTCTCGGACCTCAGACCTTGGGCTTTACCCTCTTAGATTGAGCCCGGACCTCAAGGCGTTGAGTTGCCTGCGGCGTTATTCAGAATGGACTTGCCGAGGTCCGACGTCCGAGGTCCGAAGCCGGACGGTCGTTCCATGTAAGATGTTCCCAGCGTTCCATGCCATGCAGGAACTAGAGGAACCCCGGCAGATACAGGCCGCCGCTCCGGCGGTGTTGCTTCCGGTGAGCGTGATTGTTCCGGTGCGAAATGAGGCCCACAACCTTTCGCGCTGCCTGGAATCGCTGCGCGGGGTGGGGGAGGTTTACGTCGTCGATTCCGCAAGCAGCGACGGCACCGCGGAGATCGCACGCTCCTTCGGCGCCAAGGTGGTGCAGTTTCACTACGCCGGGGGCTGGCCCAAGAAGCGTCAGTGGGCGATGGATACGCTGCCTCTCGCTTACGATTGGGTCTTTCTCGTGGATGCCGACGAGGCCCTGACTCCTGAGCTGGCTGCGGAAATGCGGCAGGCCATTCAGGATGCCCGCATCGACGGCTACTACATCGGTCTGCAAGTAGTTTTCCTGGGCCGGGTTTTGCGCCACGGTGGCGCCGGGTTTTATAAGCTCTCGCTCTTTCGCCGCGGCAAGGGCCGGTTCGAGTGCCGCCTAAAGGACCAGGACGCCTCGATGGCGGACATGGAAGTGCACGAGCACGTGATCGTGGAAGGCAAAAGCGCAAAGCTGAAACATGCTTTGCGGCATCACAACGTGGAGTCCATCTCGCGTTACATTCAAAAGCATGACGAATACTCCAACTGGGACGCGCGAGTGTGGCTTGAAGGTGAAGCGAACTCCGCTGACCTGCCGCCATCTTTGTCCGGAAATCAGGCGCAGCGGCGGCGCTGGCTGCGCAAGCGGCTGTTCGCTCTTCCCGGATCATCGCTGCTGCTGTTTATCTACCGGTATTTCTTTCGCCTGGGATTCCTGGATGGCGTGCCCGGCCTGATCTACTGCGGCTTTCAGGGTGTCCAATTTCTTCACATCAAAGCCAAGATTTACGAGTTGCGCAGCAGGAAGGATTGACGTCGGCTCATGTGCGGAATTAGCGGCCTGGCCAATTGCGGAGATCACGAGACCCTGGCGCGCATGACGTCGATCCAGGCCCACCGCGGTCCCGACGACTCCGGACTGTGGGAGCAATGTTTTCCGGACGGCTCATATTTCGCTCTTGGCAGCCGCCGGCTTGCCATCCTCGATCTTTCTCCCGACGGCCACATGCCGATGTGTAACCCGCAGCGCACGCTGTGGATCACTTACAACGGCGAAGTTTACAACTTCCGCGAATTGCGCCGGGAGTTGCGCGCCCAGGGGCACCAGTTCGTCTCTGAAAGCGACACGGAGGTTGTGCTGCACCTTTACGAGGCTGAGGGGCCGGATTGCGTCAAGCGGCTGAACGGAATGTTCGCTTTTGCCATTTGCGATCTCCGCTCCAGCAGACCTGCGCTGTTCATGGCGCGGGATCATTTTGGAGTGAAGCCATTTTATTATGCGCACCACGGCAACCGGTTCGCCTTCGCTTCGGAGATCAAGGCGTTGTTGCAAGTGCCCGGCATTGAGGCCGAACTGGATCCCGAATCCCTGCACCAGTATCTGACTTTTTTGTGGGTGCCCGATCCCGCGACGATGTTCCGCGGAATTTTAAAACTGCCGGCGGGCCACTACGCAGTTTTCCGGGATGGTCAACTCGATCTGACGAAATACTGGGACCTGACATTTCCTCCCGCGGATGCGACCTACACCCAGCGGGAAGACGAACTTGCGGAAGAAATTCGGGAGCGTTTCCGGCGTTCGGTGGAAGGCCAGATGGTCAGCGATGTCCCGATCGGCGCCTTTCTGAGCGCGGGTCTGGATTCCTCCAGCATCGTCGCTATGATGGCGCGGGCGCGGCGGCAGCCGGTGCGCACTTACACCATCACATTTCCGCCCAAATATCGGGTTGGTGAAAACGCGCTGGACGATCCCGAAGTAGCCACCCGGCTGGCAAGAAGTCTGGGCTGCGAAAACCAGCGCATCGTGGTGGAGCCGGACGTGGCTGATCTGCTGCCTCGCCTCACCTGGCACATGGACGAGCCCACCGCCGATCCCGCTATCATTCCGGCGTACCTGGTCTGCCGCGAGGCGCGCAAACAGGCCACTGTGCTCCTCTCAGGAGTCGGGGGCGACGAGCTTTTCGCCGGCTATCGCAAGCACTCGGCGCACTACTGGGCGGAAGCCTACCAGCGTGTGCCCGCGAGCGTGCGCCGCCTGCTTGCTGGAGCGGTCGCGGGCCTTCCCAGCCTGCGAGGCACGGCAGCAAAAGGCAGGTTGCGGCTGCTCAAGAAAATGACCCGCAGCGCCTCGCTCTCGCCGGTGGAACGCTTCGTGATGAACTGCACCTATCTGGATTCCGGGCAGAAGGATTTGCTTTATGCGCCGGCCTGGGGGAGGGAAATTCTCGGCTCAGATCCGGCGGTCCGGCACCGTGAAAGCTTCGCCCAGGTGGAGGGCTCGGATTTCCTGAACCAGATGCTTTATCTCGACACCAAGATTTTCATGACCAGCCTGAATCTTACCTACAACGACAAGATGAGTATGGCGTCGTCGGTGGAGGTGCGGGTACCGTTCCTGGACCGCCAGTTGGCGGAGTTCGTGGCCTGGAATGTTCCGCCTAAGCTGAAGCTCAAGGGATTTTTTCGGCCCACCACAAAATATATTTTCCGTCAGGCCATGAAAGATATTTTGCCGCGTGAGGTGCTGGCGCAACCGAAAGCGGGCTTTGCGGCGCCGATCGACTACTGGCTGGCCCATGATTTGAAAGAAATGACGGATGATCTGCTTTCCGAGTCGCGGATTCGCCGCCGCGGGCTGTTCCAGCCCGAAGCCGTCCGCGGGTTGGTGGAGCAGCATCGCCGAGGCAGCCAGGATTGGTCCATGCAAATTTGGCAATTCCTCACGCTTGAACTGTGGATGCAGGCCTTCCTCGACGGCAGCGCGGCCACGACGAGCGAGCTGCCCGGTCGCGCCATTGCGTGACTTCAACTATGTTCCTCTGCCTTGGCGTCCTTTGCGCCTTCTTTTGGGTCCTTCGCGGTTAGGAGTTGACTTCGACTGAATCGTAACCAAATCTCAAACCGCAAAGGGCGCAAAGAAAGGCCGCAAAAGGCGCAAAGCAACCCGGTTGAACAGGGCTTCGATTTGGCGGCTCTTTCCCGGAGTCGTGCTATAGTTCGGAAAACCAGCACAATTATGTTTCCTATGTCGGTCGCGGCTCGTCTTAACTACTACCGTCGCGTTTCCAGCGCATATTTATTGCCGGGGAAGAGCCAACTCACTTTCTGGCACGACCAGCCGCAGGTGAATCCGGGAGCCTCAGTCGGTCAGCTCGGGGAATACTACATGCCCTTCTTCGAGAAGGCGGATTACGCTGGACCATACGATGCCGATGGAATTCCGCTGCTCAACTATCACGGCAATATTGGCCTGCAATACAACCCGATTGCGGTCTCGCAGTGGGGACTGGGAAACTTCAATTTTTTTCTTCGCGGCAAGGACACGGAGCGCAAGAGAAAGTCGGTGGCCGCGGCCGATTGGCTGGTGAAGCATCTGGAGCCGAACTCTTTCGGTGTTCCCGTCTGGAACCACATGTTCGACTGGGAGTATCGGACCCCGTTGAAAGCGCCGTGGTATTCCGGGCTGGCTCAGGGACAGGGAATTTCCCTGCTGGTGCGGACGGCGAGGGAAACCGGCAAGCCGGAATATCTCGAAGCCGCCAGCCGCGCGTTTGACAGCTTTTCGAAGTCAACTCAGGAGGGGGGAGTCGTTTTCACCGACGAACGCGGCGACGTCTGGTTCGAGGAGTACATCGTGTCGCCGCCCACCCATATCCTGAACGGCTTCATCTGGGCGGCATGGGGCGTGTATGACTTCTTTCTGGCCACGGGAGAGAAATCGGCGGAACAATTGTTCACCCGGGCGGTCAATACCCTGAGGCGGAATCTCGACGGCTACGATCTCGGGTTCTGGTCGCTTTACGAGCAGTCGGGCACGCGTCTCCCCATGGTTGCGAGTCCCTTCTATCACCAGCTGCACGTGGCACAGCTGCGCATCATGTCCCGGTTGACGGGCGATGAATTGTTTTCCCGGTACGCCGATCGTTGGGAGACCTACGCCCGCAGCCGGACCAAGCGGACCCGGGCCTTGTGTTACAAGGGCGCATTCAAGCTTTGCTATTACTGAGAAGCTGAGTAAAGCAAAGCCTTAACCGCAAAGGACGCAAAGAATTCGCAAAGGGCGCAAAGAGAAGATCTCGGAGAGATAGTGAAGATTCTTTACGTCTCACAATATTTTCCGCCGGAGATGGGAGCGCCTGCCGCCCGCGTGGCTGAGCTGTCGCGCTACTGGGCGGAAGAGCGCCACGAAGTCACAGTGCTGACCGGGTTTCCCAATCATCCCACGGGCAAAGTACCGGCGGAATACCGCCGCAAGATGCGCAGACTGGTGGCGCGGGAAGAAGTCAACGGAGTGGATGTCGTCCGCACCTGGCTGCTGCCCTTTCCCAACCGCAGGACGCACGAGCGCATGTTGAATTACAGCTCGTTTTGCTTCTCGGCGGCCGGCACCGGAATGTTCACGGAGCGTCCCGACGTGGTCATCGCCAGCTCTCCGCAGTTGCTGGTCGGACTGTCGGGGTGGTGGCTGGCGCGCTGCAAGCGGTCACGCTTTATCTTCGAGGTCAGAGATCTGTGGCCGGAGTCGCTGGCTGCCGTGGGCGTGGGGACGGCGGATTCACTCGTGTATCGATCCCTGGCCCGGATTGCCGCATTCCTGTACCGCAATTCCGAGCATATTGTCGTCGTCACTCCTGCCTTCAAGGAATATCTGGTGGAGCGCATGCGGGTCAGGCCGGAGAAGATTTCCGTGATCGAGAACGGAGTTGAGGCGGAGCTATTTACTCCGAAGGCGGAGGGCGATCTGCGGTCCAGGCTGGGGGCTGAGGGAAAGTTTATCGTGTCCTATATTGGAACCATGGGCAACGCCCATGGACTGCAGACCATGGTCGAGGCTGCGGCGCAACTGCAAAACACGGCGCCTGAAATCCTGTTCCTGCTGGTGGGTGAAGGGGCGGAGAAGGAGCAACTGATGTCTCTGGTTCGCT
>DATJEH010000197.1:0-17010 GCA_035496875.1 Terriglobales bacterium
AACCCAGGCAACAGGCGCTGGGGCTTTAGCCCCAGTGGGCGGAATCCGCCCCCGGATTCCCATTCCAGCCCACTGCGGAATAGAATGCTGCATCTGTTCCGAACAGCTGCTCAAAATGCGAAAGCGAGAAACAGATGAGCGCCATATCTCTGAAGGTGAACGGCCGAGTGCACACGGTCAATCTCGACCCCGCCACTCCACTGCTGTACGTTTTGGGCGACGAACTCCAGTTGCGCGGGCCCAAGTTCGGCTGTGGCCTGGGCCAATGCGGTTCCTGCACCGTCCTTATGGATGGAAAAGCCACCCGCTCCTGCATCACCCCGCTAAGCGCCGTAGGCACATCTGAAATCGTGACCCTGGAGGGTCTGGGCACCGCGGAGAAGCCGCATCCCATTCAACAGGCCTTCATTGACGAACAGGCTGCCCAGTGCGGCTTCTGTCTCAGCGGCGTGATTCTTACCGCCAAGGCCTTCCTCGATCGTAATCCCCAAGCCGGCAGCGAAGAGATTCAGCAGGCCCTGGCCCATGTCCTCTGCCGCTGCTTCACTCACGTCCGCATGATGCGCGCCATTGAACGTTACGCGCAAACGAGGCGCGTATGAGCTCATCGCTTTCACGCCGCAATTTCCTGAAAACTTCCGGCGCTCTCATCGTCAGCTTCAGCGCGGCTACGCTGCTCAACCCTCTCGTCCTTGCACAGGGCCCGTTCGGCACTCACATGTCGCACATTGACCCCGGGCAACTCGACTCCTGGATTGCCATTGGCGCTGATGGCGTGGTCACCGCCTATACCGGCAAGTGCGATCTCGGCCAGGGCATGGCGACCGTGCAGACACAGTTGATCGCCGAAGAACTGAGTGTGCCACTCGACCGCGTGCGCCTCATTCAGTGCGATACGTCCGTCACGCCCGACCAGGGTACTACCTCCGGCAGCCAGTCTACCCCGGTCAATTTCAACACCGGCGGTCTCGCCCAGGCTGCCGCCACTGCCCGCGAGGCTCTGCTGGGCATGGCGTCCCGCCGCCTGCGGGTGCCCCTGAACCAGCTCACCATTGCCGCCGGCGTCATCACCGGCCCGGCCGGGAAACGGATGAGCTACGCCCAGCTCATCGGCGGCAAGCGCTTCAGCCTCAAACTGGATCCGGGTGCCCGCCGCAGGGCACCCGGCGCCTGGTCGGTTCTCGGCAAGCCCATTCCCTCCATGGATATCCCGGCTCTCGCTACCGGCCGCTTCGAATTTGTGCACAATGTGCGCGTCCCCGGCATGTTGCATGGCCGCGTGGTCCGCCCGCCGGCGATTGGTTCCACAGTTATCAGCGTGGATGAAGCCTCGGTGCGCGATTTGTCCGGTGTGTTGAAGGTGGTAGTCCGCAAGAACTTCGTCGGCGTGGTGGCTGAAACACAATGGCAGGCGGAGCAGGCCGCGCGCCAGTTGAAGGTCAACTGGAGCTCGCCCGCCACACTCCCCAGCCAGTCGGCTTTTTACGACTACATGCGCAAGCAGCCCTCGCGCGACATGCTGGTAGTGGACTCACAGGATGTAGAGCAAAAGCTGTCCGGCGCGCCCACCGTCCTCCGTGCCACCTATGCCTATCCCTACCAGATGCACGGTTCCATCGGCGCCTCCTGCGCCGTGGCCCATGTGCAAGGCGATAAGGCTACTGTGTGGTCTCCTACTCAATCCGTCTATCCCACCCGCAGTGGAGTGGCCACGCTCCTCGGTTTGTCGCCAGAAAATGTTCGCGTCATCTTTACTCGTGGCGCCGCCTGCTATGGGCTCAACGGCGCCGATACCGTTTCCTACGATGCCGCCCTGCTCTCCCAGGCGGTGCGCCGCCCTGTCCGTGTCCAACTCACGCGTAAAGATGAGATGGCCTGGGGCGAAAACTACGGGCAGCCCTGCGTCATTGACCAGCGCGCCGCCCTTGACCGAAAGGGAAGCATCACTGCCTGGGATTGTGAGTCCTGGGCCGCTTCTTTCGGCGGCCGCCCCGGCTACGACCACCCCGGCAACGTGGTTACCGGTATGCTCGCGGGTTTCGAGCCGCAAAACGTCGTCCCCCAGCGCGCTTCCCAGCCCACCGGCGAATTGCGCAATGGCCACAACCTGGTGCCTTCCTATGTCACCGGCTGCATCAGCGGCAAATGCGGCGGCGCGGGCAGAATCGCCGGTGAGCGCGTGCTCGCCCACACCGTAATTTCGCCGTTCTTTACCGGACCCCTGCGTTCGCCCCTGCGTCTGCAAAACACCTTTGCCCATGAGTGTTTCATGGATGAAATCAGCGCCCGCGTTAAAGAGGATCCGGTCGCCTATCGGCTCAAGCATCTGCGCGACGAGCGGATGATTGGTGTGGTCAAAGCGGCCGCGCGCGCTGCTGCGTGGGAGCCGCGGCCTTCGCCCAATCCCCACAGCGCCTCAACCGGCACCGCCATCGGACGCGGCATCGCTTGCGTGGCTTACGAAGGAGATAACGGTTACGTAGCCCTGGTGGCCGAGGCCGAAGTTGACCGCTCTACCGGCCGCGTGCGCGTGAAGCGCTTCGTGGCTGCTGCCGACTGTGGCCCGGTTTCCAATCCTGCCGGCCTGCGCAATCAGATTGAGGGCGGTGCTCTGCAGGGCATGAGCCGCGCGCTTAGTGAAGAGGTGACCTGGAATGAGCACCAGATCACTTCCACCAGTTGGGCCACTTACCACAGCCTGCCCCTGGGCATGGAGGTTCCCGCGGTGGAAACCGTCCTGCTCAATCGGCCGGAGGCCGAAGCCGCGGGTGCCGGCGAGCTTTCCATCACCGTCGTAGCCGCCGCCCTGGGCAACGCCATCTTTGACGCCACCGGCGCCCGCCTGCGCGAAGCCCCCTTCACTCCCGCGCGCGTCAAGGCGGCTTTGGCGGAGGGAAGCTCTGCCTGAATCGCCGCCCGGCTTCAGTTCTTGGTTATGGATTTTTCGGAGCGGACAAAGTGCGCTTCGGTGCTACTGGCCAGTTGATCCAGAAACTTCAGCCCCAGCCAGTTCTTGAGTTCCTGCAGCGCCTGCGGTTTCACCTCGTCGAAATGGACGCCCGCTTGCCCGCGCGCATCCGTCCACACGATCTGGCCTGAACCGCTGATAACCAGGTTGGTGTCCGGCAGGGTAAAGGAAAACCAGATTTTCTGACCCGCCCGCATCGTCAGCGTGGCGCTGATGGCCAGTCCGGATTCGCTTACGTTGAGCGTGCGCGCCGGCATCTTTTCTCCCGACTCCAGCTGCACCTCCGCTGGCACGTCCAGCCGGTGCCGGAAATAGCGCCGGCGCTCCCGCAGCATGGAACCATAACCCGCCCACAATGTCCGCGTGGCCTGCTCCTGCTGCAACGGTTTGGATAACACGAAATCCGCCCCGCTGGCGAAAGCCTCGCGCATGCTCGCTCCGTCCCCCGCTACTGCTACTACCACCGCCTTATTATTGGAAGGCAGCCAGCGTACCGTCTTCAGGATCTCTGCGCTCTTGGCTCCATCGGCACAGTCCACAATCACCACATCAAACTTTTTGTGTGATAACGCCGCTACCGCCGATTCCGGATCCGGATGCGCCTCCGCCTTCAGCCCGATGTCATTCAGCGACCGGGAAAAAATATTTACTACCTCCAGATCGTTCGCTACCACTAACCCTTCCAGGATAGGCTCCGTCATCTGTGAATCTCTCCCCGCCAACACCCGGCCGCGATGGCGACTTCCCGTGCACAGATATAATAGCCGCGCTTCCGCAATGTGGCCGGAACAGCAGTAACCAGCCTAAGTTGTGGCAATTGAAGTGCCACTTTGGGGTGTGCCGCCAGAGGCCGATTATGCAGCTATTTCTGCTAGACGTGCCGGTTGAAAGCAACTCCGCGTCCCGTTCTGGGAAAAAAGTCTAAATATTGGACAAATCGGAGTCTCGGAATCCTTCTCCACCGAGCCCTGACTCTTCCTGGATCCACCACGTTTTGGGATCGGGTATTCGAAAGCGATGTTCCTGGTTACAGCGCAAGCTCACTTTCCAGGTCTTCCACAATCGCGACAGAGCGGCGCTGCTCATAGTCGCTGCGGCAGGCGTGAACACCACAATTTGATTCGTACAACCGCGGTGGGCGCAGACCAAATGGGTTCCATACAACACCAGCTTGCCTTCTTTGTATGGATCCCGGGTGCGGAACTGCACCTTGCGCAAGTCTTTCATCCTGTAGGTGTTTACTTGCAGGCATACCGGGCACGCGAAAAGAAAGGACCGGGCAGGCCGCGAGCGCCCACCGGCTTTGGCGCCTGCGGCGGAATAGGGAACGCGTATCGGAAAGCCGCAGTTCCGATTGTGACACTCAAGCCAATAACCGGCGTACTCAGGCACTGAAGCTGCCACTCCACACGCTGAGCTCACGTCAGAAAGTCGGCGTATCTTACAGGCTTTGTGGAAGTTCCGCTATCGTTATTTTACGAAAAACATTCCATAAACAGGATTGCGGCCAAGAAGCCCCACTTCTGAGACCGCCATCAACAGGTCGCTTGACTTAGGTAACTTTTCACTCGCTTTGAACCGCCTACAATCTGCCTAGCCGGAAATCTGTGAATTACAAGGACCAATCATCGTGGCCGTTGGCCTCGGCCGGGGACCGCTCCCCCGTTCAATTGCGCCAAATTGAAGGCCGCGAATGGTGGCTGTGGGGTTTTGCCGTAACCGTCACCCTGCTGCTGACGTTCGCCATTGTTTCCTTTACTTTCCCGTGGTTCCACCTCGCCGGGGAAAACTATTGGCGCGATTTGCAGGAATGGGTGCGGGGCTTGGCCGCACTGGTGCTCTTGTTCGACATTTATACCATTTACCAGCACCTCCAACTGCACCGCATCCGGCGTCAGCTGGCCGAGCACGATCAGCTGTTTCGATTGATCAGCGAGAACGCCGCTGACATGATCGCCTTGGTGGACAGCAACGGCCGCCGTCTCTACAACAGCCCCGCTTATCAGAAGGTACTGGGCTATTCCGCTGAGGAGTTGCAACAAACCTCGGGCCTTGAGCAAATTCATCCTGACGACCGCCCGCGCGTGCTGGAGGCGGCGGAAAAGGCTCGTCTTACCGGCCGGGGACAACCTCTGGAATACCGCATCCGCCACAAAGATGGTTCCTGGCGAATCCTGGAATCCACCGCCAGCGCCATCCGCAACCCCAAAGGCGAGACCGAAAAACTGGTCATCGTTAACCGTGATATCACCGAACGCAAACGCGCCGAGCAGATGCTCGTCCACAATGCTTTTCACGATGGCCTCACCGACTTGCCAAATCGTGCGCTTTTCCTCGACCGCTTGCAGCATGTAGTGAACCTGGCCAAGCGCCACCCCAATTACAAGTTCGCCGTCCTCTTTATTGATGTGGACGAGTTCAAGCTCTACAACGACAGTCTGGGACACACCGCCGGTGACCAGTTGCTCATCCAGATCGGGCAGCGGCTCACCAATTCTCTGCGCCGCGAAGATACCGTCTCCCGCTCTGCCGCCCATCTCCAATCCGAGGGCTCAGAAGAGGACGACACTTTGGCCCGCCTGGGCGGGGATGAATTTACCATCTTGCTCTACGATATTCGCGACGCCAGTGACGCTATCCGTGTCGCCGAACGTATTACCGCCAAACTGGCCGCACCCTTTACGGTTAAGGACCAGGAAATTGTTATCTCCGTCAGCATTGGCATCGCTCTCAGCACCACCGCTCATAGCGGCGCCGAGGAACTGCTGCGCGATGCCGACATTGCCATGTATCGCGCCAAGCGCGCCGGCAAGGCCCGTTGCGAAGTTTTCGATACCGCCATGCACGCCGGTGCTGTTCGCCGCCTGCGACTGGAAACCGACTTGCGCAAGGCCCTGGAGCGCGGTGAATTCCTCAATCATTACCAGCCCATCGTCGCCCTGCCCGCCGGAAATATCGTGGGTTTCGAAGCCCTCGTCCGCTGGCAGACCGGCGACCGCTTGGTTCCACCCGGGGAATTCGTGGCCGTAGCCAATGAAACCGGCATTATTCTTCCGATGAATCGCGGCTTGCTCCTGCAGGCCTGTGAACGCCTCCGCTACTGGCAGGAGGAATTCCCCTCTTCTCCCTTGTCCATAAGCATGAACGTGTCCGCCAGGGAGTTCGAGCATTCTGACCTGGCCCGGGAAATTGCCGCTACTTTGCGGCAAACGGGGGTACGTCCTTCCAGCCTGCAATTGGAGATCATGGAGACCATCGCCATGGGCGATGCCGAAAAAGCCGGCGCCGTGCTCGCCCAACTCAAGGCTCTGGGCGTCCGCCTCAGCATTGACGACTTCGGAACCGGCTATTCTTCTCTTAGCCGCCTGCAGCGCTTTCCCGTGGATACGCTGAAAATTGACCGCAGCTTCATATCCCACATGGACAGCGACCAGGAAAGCCGCGAAATGGTGCGCATCATTATCAGCTTGGCCCACAACTTCCAGTTGCGGGTGGTGGCCGAGGGCGTTGAGACCACCCCCCAGGCCGAGCAGTTACAGCAACTGGGTTGTGACCTGGCCCAGGGCTACTTGTATTCCCGGCCCGTCGCCGCCGAGGCTGTTCCTCAGCTCCTGGCCCAGAGCCGCCAGCAGAAAGCCGCTTCAGTGGGCATTTAGGACTGTTCGAAAGAATGGATGGCGCTTAGATTCTTCAGCGCTCCAGCAATTGCAGCAACTCCTGGTTCCACTTCTCCAAATCGTGCTGCGGCAGAAGCTTTATCTCCAAACGTGACGGTTCCGGCAGTGCCAGGTACACGATCCAGATTATTGTGCCCATGCCATACGCTACGCGGGGCACCGAGTTCAGGATAACTCCAGAAACCACCGGAGAGGACTGTGCGGCAATGGCGGAAGCCAGCAATTCCATGGTGGCAATTACCCCAAACCCAAGCGCAATCCCAAATACATAATTGCGCCACGTCAAGGCGAAATATGATGCCGCGAGGAATAAGACCACCAGCAGCCCGCACTGAACCACATCAATGCTGCGTTGGATTACCAAAGCTCCTTGAACCGCCCATATGGGCTCGTTGCTCGGACCAGCTAGGGCGACGCCAATTCCCGCCAGAATCAGAATTACTCCCACCCAGCGCAGCACCAGCGTGCTGCCGCGCCGCAGGCCCTCGTAGGGCCGTAATACGTGGGAAAAGATCTCGTAGATCACTGCGAAACGCAGGCCCAAGCCGACGGCCTGGGCTCCCCAGTATTCGTAGTAGTAAGGCAGAGATGCCCTGCCCAGATAACGGAGAATGAGGAATGCGCTAACAGTATCTACAGCGTGAAATAGAAGGTAGAAGAAGAAAAAAGGAAAGCCGCCTAGCAATCCACGGCGTAACGTCAGACCCAGGGCGACCAGGGTTCCTAGTCCGCCGACCACCCAGATCAGGTAGGAAATGAAAGTGGGGACCATCATGACGGGCCGCTGAAGCCAAAGCATAAACCCTCGCCCAGCGGCCCACAATCAAGAAACTTAAGCCAGATTCAGCTGTCCGGTTAACTGCACTGCTTGGTGGTTGGGCTACAGGGAGTCGGGTTGGGGCCATCGGCCAGGGAGTACACGGACAGCGAGCCGGCCAGCAACAGCGAAGCAATCAGAATGCGGATGACTTTTTTCACGTCAGGCTCCTTTTTGTGCGATTTGCACGGCGGAATTGTCCACGCCCAGGAGCACGTCTTGTGCGGCTGCCCCTCCTGTCATCGGAATTCGGAAACCGTAACGGAAAGCACTTGCTTGCGCCCGTTACGCCTGGTTGTGGCACAGCCTCCGCTTCCTTTCAGGAGGTCTGCCTCAAAATGGACAGGATTTCGGAAACCGTAACGAAATTGGCTTGCAAAGCGGTCTTCTGGCAAATCTCACGCTGCCGCCATCACTCCAAACCCCAATAAAACTAAGCTCTAGAGGGGTGGGGTCTAAGGTCTGTTCCGAACCACGGAATTTGTCGGCTTAAGCGGGAATCGGCGGCAGCTCCCAAACCGACAGAGCTGTTCCGGCGAACGGAAATTGGAACCGCGCCCTCGTGTGATAAAACGGCATCCCGGACTAGCGGGATCTCAAGCCATGGGCTCTTCTGTCTCCAGCAACCCCACTGCGATGGCGTAATGCACCAGGTCGGCGCGCGTCTTCAGGCCCAGCTTGTCATAGATGCGGGATCGGTACGTTTCCACCGTCTTGGTGCTCAGTTGCAGTTGCTGAGCTACTTCCTGGCTGGTAAATCCCCGGGCAATGGCCCGCAGCACCTGCAGTTCCCGGTTGCTGAGGCGGCCTTCATTACCACGCGCCTTCCCGCTGTTCCGCCCCAGCAGCACGTCCGCCAGCGAATCGCTCAGCCGCGGGTCAATGTAGCGCCGTCCCTGGTAGGCATTGCGGATGGCCAGGAATAGCTCTGTATCGCTAGCTTTCCGCAGCACATAGCCCACCACCCCGGCATTCAGCATAGAACGTACATAGGTGATGTTCTCGTTGCTGCTTATCACCACCACCCGCGTCGTCGCCATCTCCTGCGCCAGTTTGGCGGCTGTGCGCAATCCGTGCGGTCCGGGAATGGTGATTTCCAAAACGATTACGTCAGACGCAGCCCGTTGCGGGACCTCTTTTACCTGCCCAGGATTGTCCGTTTCCGCCACCACCTCGAACTCCGGAACCAGGCTGAGCATTTGCCGAAGGCCGGTGCGGGTTAACCGGTAGTCGGACACGAGCAGGAGGCGAATTTTATCCATTTCCCTGGGTGACGCGTCACTCTAGCAGAAGTGCCCTTGGCTCCAACAATTTAGGGGTTTTTGTTCTGCGCGCAGAACAAGGGCCTGCCTGTGATTGTGCAGGCCTTCTGGATTGGCAGAAGGGCGTCTGCCCCTTCCGCGCAGGAGTCAGCAATACCTGGCTTCCGCTGTAGGTGGTATTGCCTACACTAGTGCCGTATGTGTAGGGGATAAAACCCAAGAAAGTAGGACATGTCGGCAGTCGGTAGGATTTACAAATGCACCTCGATCGGTGCAACGTTGTCTGTTCATGAGTTTAGTTTCGCCCACGTTCGCGGCGCTATGCCCGTCCGCCCCTCTCCCCCGCCGCTTCCGTCTGCGCCGCCGAGAACCGGGAGAAATCTCTTGAAACGCAAGGTATTACTGGTGGATGACGAAGCCGGCGTCCGCTCCCTTCTGCGCTCTTTTCTGGAGGCGAAAGGCTATGAAGTCGCAGAAGCGGAAAATAGCCGCGCCGCCCAGGAACTCGCGCCCCGCTTTCGGCCGGATGTCGCTTTAGTGGATTACGCCCTGCCGGATGCCACCGCGCTCGACCTCTTGCGCCGTCTTAAGGACGTACAGCCTGGCATGCCGGTGGTGATCCTCACCGGCCATGCCACCATCGAGTTGGCGGTGCGCGCCATCAAGCATGGAGCGCAAAACTTTATTGCTAAGCCTGTCCATCTGGCCAGCCTGGCCCTCACCCTGCAAAAAGCGATAGATGAAAGGGAAAATCCCCCCCATCCTGCGGGCAATCGCAAGAACGGCTTGGAGATTCCTGATCCGTTCCTAGGCTGCAGCAGCCTGATACGCGAATTGGCGGAGCAGGCGCATAAGGTGGCTCAAAGCGGAAGTCCAGTGCTCATCCAGGGCGCCACAGGCACCGGCAAGGGCGTTCTGGCGCGTTGGTTGCACGCTCACAGCTCCCGTTCTGGTGAGCCGTTCGTGGATTTGAACTGCGCCGGTCTTTCCCGCGAATTCCTGGAAACCGAGCTTTTTGGCCATGAAAAAGGGGCTTTTACAGGGGCTGTAAGCGCCAAGAGCGGTCTTTTTGAAATTGCCGACAAGGGTACGATTTTCCTCGACGAAGTCGGTGATGTTGATCCCCAGGTTCAACCTAAGCTATTGAAAGTGCTGGAGGAACGGCGCTTCCGTCGTTTGGGGGATGTGCGCGACCTGTCGGTGGACGTGCGCTTCCTCGCCGCTACCCACGAGGACTTGGGCATGTTGGTGCAGGAGAAGAGGTTCCGCAGCGATCTTTACTTCCGCATCAATACCATTCGCCTAACAGTTCCACCCCTCTCCCGTCGCCCGGAAGATATTCCAGTCCTTGCCGACCGCATCCTTACTATGCTGGCTCTTAACTTGCGCCTGCCGCACACCAGCCTCTCCCCGGAAGCGCTTAAGTTGTTGCAGGGATACTCCTGGCCGGGCAATGTACGCGAATTGCGCAATGTGCTGGAACGCTCGCTGGTGCTGGGATGTGGCCGCACCATCGCCCCGGAACACCTGAGCTTTGAGGAGGATATGAATCTTTCTCCCAACGAGATGGGGAGCATGACCCTGACCGACCTGGAACGGCTGCACATAGCGCGCGTGCTGCGCGAGGAGCATGGCCGCGTCCAGGTGGCCGCCCGGCGACTGGGTATTGGCCGCAGCTCGCTCTACAAGAAGATCAAGGATTACGGTATCGCGATAGGGTCCTGAGCAGGGCGGTTGATTTGTTTTCCCGTTTTAGGAATTCCGACCAGGTTAGCCCTGACGCGTCCTTCCGAGCCGCCCGTGATGCCAGCGACTAGTTGATTCAGTGGCAAAATTGAGTTCAACCGCGACTGCAGATAGTCGCGATTGCGCCACTCCGGAAATCCATTTGTCCGGGGGAGGGCAAGCTGCATTCCCATTGCCGGATAAGACGCCCATTCTGATCGCTGAAGATGACCGCATGTTCCGGGTGTTGCTGCAGAGTTGGCTGGAAGATCGCGGCTACCGGGTCAGCATCGCCGAGAATGGCCAGCAAGCCTGGGAGATGTTGCAACTGGAACAGGCTCCCAAGCTGGTGATACTGGACTGGATGATGCCCGGCATGTCGGGGCCGGACATATGCTGCCAGCTGCGCGCCCGCAGCGATCTGCAATACCGCTACATCCTGCTGCTGACGGCACGCAGCGATAAGCAGGACCTGGTGGCGGGTCTGGAAGCGGGAGCGGACGATTACCTCAGCAAGCCCTTTGATGCGCTCGAACTGCATGCCCGCCTCAAAGTAGGGAGGCGCATTCTCGACTTGCAGGAGCAACTGCTGGCGGCGCAGGAAGCGCTGCGCTTTGAGGCCACCCATGACTCTTTGACCGGGGTTTGGAACGGGGCGGCAATACTGCAGGCTCTGGACCGTGAAATCGAGCGTGCCGAACGCATGCAGACGGCGCTGGGAGTCATGATGCTGGACCTGGACAACTTCAAACAGGTGAATGACGTGCACGGGCACCTGGCGGGAGACGAGGTGCTGCGCGCCTCCGCCCGGCGCATTGCAGAACAGGTGCGGGTGTATGACCTGGTGGGCCGCTACGGCGGGGAGGAGTTTCTGGTGCTCGCGCCTGGGTGCGTTGCTGCGGCTCTGCAGCGGCAGGCGGAACGCGTCCGCGCCAGCCTGGCGGAGCCCATCAATAGCAGCGCCGGCCTGATTCGCATTTCCGCCAGCATAGGCATTGTTGGGACAGAGTTAGGGCAACACTCTTTGCTGAACTCACGCACCCTGGTGCACGCCGCGGACCAGGCGATGTACCAGGCCAAGTCGAAAGGCAAGAACCGGGTGGAGGAAGGGATGCTGGAGCCAATGCGGGTCTAGCATTGTTTGTTTTTCAATATTGGGTCCATTACTGGCGCCGACTCGCAATTTATTGACGTCTGCAAATCATAGCGGGAAATCAGCGAGAATAATCTCGCCACCCTGCTGGTTGCCTCAGCGCTATTCGTTGGCGTACCTTCTATCATCCTCCGAGGTATTTGCTCTCGGACTCCTGGGGGTGCGATGACACAGCACTGGCTACTGATTTCCTTTGTGTTCGTCTTCACCGGGCTCTCGCAGGCGCAGAGCGGGATGCCATCAAAGACCACCGCAAAGACCACCCCAAAGCGTTCGTTCGTTGGGGACGTACCCAGGTCCATGGCCGCAAGCGTCAGCGGAACGATGGAATTCATCGAAGGCAGTTTCCTGGGCATTGCGGAAGCCATGCCGGCGGAGAAATACGACTTCGTTCCCCAAAATGGCAATTTCGACGGGGTCCGTACGTTCGGCGAGCAGGTAAAACATGTCGCCTGTGCTCAGTTCGCGTTCTTTAACGAATTCGAGGGCAAACAGCCTCCCGCCGACTGCGAAAAAGGCGGTCACATGCCTGCCAGGAGCAAGGCCGAGCTCATCCGCTACCTGAAGGATTCGTTTGACTACAGCAACCGCGTCCTTGCCGGCCTGACCCCCGCGAATGCGCTCGACCGTGTGGAGGGACGCTATGGCGGCCCGAACACGAAATTGGGCATTTCTGTCCTTTCCGTGTGGCACATCACCGACCATTACGGCCAGCTCGTCGAATATTTAAGGATGAACAGCATTGTTCCGCCAATGACGCAAAAATACGGTCTGAAAGTGCGATAGCCGGCGGCGGTTCCTGCTGCATCCCGCTGGCAAGGTGCCGTAATCCGAGACATTGCTGAAAGGGATGCCTTGCGGTCGTTCCGATCGTGGGTTACCGCGGGAATGTCTGCCGAATCTTGACCGTGCGGTCGAGTTCATCCACCGCCTGCAGGATCTTCAAGCGAAGGTCGGGGTCCAGGCCAGGAGTGCGGAGAAACTCATGCACCTGGGCCTGGGCGGCGGCAGACTGCTGACCGCCGATGAAGGCGTCCAGCCAATCCAGCAGAAAGAAAATCTTGCGCTCACGCTTGATTTGCGGCAGGGCCTCCAGGGCCGGCTTCAGATAAGGCCCTGTGAGCTGTGACTGGTTCCAATAATTGAACGCATCCAGGCTCTCCTCAATCCAGTCTTCCGGGCGGGAAGGGTCGTGGAGATAATCGTCGAAATAGGTTTGCTTGGTCTTAGCGTCCGGGCGGGCGGCAGAGGCAATGTAGGCATACTTCAGGCCGTCCCCGGTATGATCGCGCTGCTGTTCGGCGCGAAGGACGGCATCGGCCTGGGGATCGTTGAGCGCAATCAGAGCCGTCACCAGGTTCCAGCGATCGAGCGAGCGCAATTCCACTCCCGGAACCGACAGCTTGCCATCGAGGAGATTCTTGAGATACTCGCGTCCGGCTGGCATTTCCGCCACCGCTCCCAAGATGCGAAACCACAAGATACGCAAGTCTTTTTGGGTGGAGTGCAGCGTGCGGTCATCCGCCATGTGTTCGAAGGCGGGCACGAACTCTCCGCGGGTGCCGGGGCTTACATAACGGTGAAGAGCGGTAAGAGTATGCGCGGCCGTGCTGCGCAGCAGCAGTTCATCGCGCTCCTGGGGCAGGAGATCGCGGGCCAGAGAAATGTAGCGGCGCGGTTCCATTTGCGCTACGCGCACCGCTTCCCACAGCGAGCCCCAGAGCATGGCGCGCAGAAAGACATCGTGCACATTGCCCAGCTGCCGCACCACGGCCAGCCGGCTGTGCGGGTCAAGCAAGAAGCGGCCATACGCATAATCCTGGTGGTTGGCGAACACGTACAGCGGGCAGGGTTGGCCCACGGGCTGGCGAAAGCTGGCGCTGGCCGTCTCGAAGATGGCGCGGAAGCTTAGTCCCGGCCCAGTTCCATCGTAGGCGAGCAGCACTTCCGTAGCGATGGGCCACAGATTGCCTTCGCCAAGCACGTCGTGCTGAGCGAGGGAGAACTGGTCAATGTGCCCGTCCTTGCAGGACCAGCTGACGTCCACCTGCGGCATTCCGCGGTGGCGAATCCACATACCGGCCCAGCGGTCCAGTTTCTGTCCTGAAACGCGCTCGAAGGCGTGGACCAGGTCGCTCCATTCCGCGTTGCCGTAAAGGTGCTCCTTCAGGTAAAGCCGCAGTGCATCGCGAAAATGCTCCGCGCCCAGCACGTAAGCCAGTTGCTTGAGCATGCCCGGAGCCTTGTAGTAAACGATGGCGCCGTAGGCGGACTTGGCGTCCTTCAGATTGGGAATGTCCTGGTAGATGGGCGTAGTGCCCTGGGTGGAATCAATTTCGTAGGCCGCCGGCTTGATGGACAGATAAAAGCGCTTCCAGACGTTTTCGGCAGGCTTGATCGCGTCCAGCGCCTGGTAAGCCATGTATTGCGCGAAGCCTTCCTTGAGCCACAGATCATCAAACCAGCGCATGGTGGTGAGGTCGCCGAACCACTGGTGGGTGAGTTCGTGCAGAACCAGCAGGTCGCGTCCCAGCAGGTCGCTATGGGTGGGGGCGGTGCGGAACAGCACCGATTCTTCGCGCAGGAACGTGGCCCCGGCATGCTCCATGCCGCCATAGGGAAAGCCGGGGATGAGCACCATGTCGTACTTGGGGAAAGGAAAAGGCTGGGCAAAGTAAGAGGAAAGATAAGCCATGCCCTGCTTGGCGATCTGCTGCACTTCGGTGGCTTCGTGTTCGGCGCGCTCCCACTTGGACTTGCGCACGTACAGGCCGGGGAGGTCGAGCACACCGGGGCGTTCCACTTTGCGAAAGGGTCCGGCCGCGAATGCGAACAGGTAGGTGCTGATGGGACGGGTTTCGCCGAACACGGTGCGGGCCTGGCCGGCGCCGGCGGCTTCCGAACGTGTCGCCTCACTGTTGGAGATGATGGTCCAATCCTGCGGTGCGGTG
The DNA here is from genome assembly GCA_035496875.1 of Terriglobales bacterium. Taxonomy (GTDB): domain Bacteria; phylum Acidobacteriota; class Terriglobia; order Terriglobales; family Acidobacteriaceae; genus JAICWP01. Next base: position 14,554 of record DATJEH010000197.1, read on the forward strand.
ATGTCCAACTGAAAGCGGCCTTTCAGGTCGGGCTGGTCGAAGCAGGGAAAGGCCATGCTGGCGTCCATGGGCACGAACAGGGTGTAGATGTATTCGCTGCCATCGTCTTTATCTTCGTAGCGGGTGATGGGCTTGCCCGCGGGCGCGACCGCGGAAGTGAAATCAAAGGTGACGGTGTTCTCCCCGGCGCGCAGTTTGTCCGCGGGCAATTGCAGGTGGCCGTTGTCCGGGGCGGCGGCAACCTCGGCGCCATTCACGGTCATGCGCTGGACGGTTCCGTCGCGATAGTCGAGCAGCACCGGTTGGGCCGATTTCAGCGTGAAGCTGAGCTCTTCGTGGCCGGCGGTGATGGCAGCATGCGGCGCCAGCACGAAGGAGATGTGGTAACGCAGGCTGGAAATTTCCGCCGCGCGCTCGCGTGCCAGTTCGCGGGGCACGCCTGGCGGGGCAGCCGCAAAAGCAGTGGCCGCAAGCAATAAGAACAATGCCAGTCGCGGAAACATGGGGAACGCCGCAGTGTATAACAACCAGACGAACAGGCGCAGTGTCTATCCCGCGGCAGACCGGTGCGGAGCCGGGCTACGACCATTGCCGCGTGACCGGCCTCACAAACAGGCTGCCAGGAGTGTGGAATGCTCTTTACGGCGGCTCAGCGGCAGGCAGGAGAACATTGACCGTTCAGCTGGGCTTGCCGGGCGAGCGGCCATGTACGTGCAAGTAACACGTGCGGGGAGTTCCCGTGTTAAACTCCGCCTGTCCACTTCCTCAAACTATCGTGTGCGGTACAGATCGGCGGCGGGGAGACGCCTGCCTGCACGGAACGTTGAGCCTGAAAGCTAATCGCCGGGAAAATTGCTGTAGTGGGAAGCGGGCGGGCTGCCGCCCATTAAGCCGAGCCATGTCCCGGCTTTTGATCCTGCTATCTCTGTTGCTGCTCTCCTACGTGAGCCGGGCGCAGATCTCTCCCGGCCCTCTTTCGCTGGCGCACCAGTCCCTGAGCGGGGCCACGCAATGCACCAGCTGTCACAAGCTGGGGGCGGGCGCGGCCAGCTTCAAATGCCAGGAGTGCCACGCCGATATTGCCAGCCGGATAGCGGCCAAGCGCGGACTGCATGGCTCGTTCGGCAGCATCAGCGCCAGCCAAAAGCAGTGCGCCGGCTGCCACTCCGAGCACAACGGGGAGAATTTCGCTCTCATCCGCTGGAACCCAGCGCCGGGCGCCTTCGACCACAGCAAGACGGGTTACGTGCTGGAAGGCAAGCACGCGGGACTGGCGTGCGCGCGCTGCCACACTGCGGCGCACATCGCGCCCGCTGAGCGCGCGTCCATTTCCATTAAAGATCTGAACCGCACTTACCTGGGAGTGTCGCGCGCCTGCGTGACCTGCCACGTGGACAAGCACCAGGGCCGACTGGGGCAGAACTGTCAGCAATGCCACGGCTTCAATGACTGGAAAAGCCTCTCCGTTCCCCTTACCCAGTTCGACCACAGCCGGACGCGATATCCCCTCACCGGGCTGCATCAACAGGTGGCCTGCCAGAAATGCCACCTGCCGGGCGCCGACGGCAAGCCGAGGTATGTGGGCCTGGCGTTCAGCACCTGCAGTTCCTGCCACATTGATCCGCACCATGGCGCGTTCGCGGGCAGCTGCCAGTCCTGTCACAACACCGGCGGCTGGAAGCGGGTGTCGGCGGCGGCGGTGAGCGAGCGGTTTGACCATGCGAAGACCAAATTTCCCCTGCTCGGCAAGCATGCCGCAGTGCGCTGCGACCAGTGCCACGCCGGCGGCGACTTCAAGAAACCGGTCGCCTTCCAGAAGTGTTCCGATTGCCACCAGGACGCGCACCAGGGGCAGTTTCTGAAGCGCGCCGATGAGGGCGAATGCTCTTCGTGCCACAACGTGAACGGCTTCAAGCCGGCGGTGTTCGGAGTGAAAGAGCACGCCGCCACCGCCTACCCGCTGCAGGGCAAGCACGCCAGCGTGCGTTGCGAGCAATGCCATGTTCCCGCCGGCAGGGCCACGGTCTACAAGCTGAAATTCGCCAACTGCACCGACTGCCACAAGGACGAACACCAGCGCCAGTTCGCGCGCTCTCCTTATTTCAACCAGTGCCAGCAGTGCCATGATCTGAATGGCTACAGGCCGTCCACCTTCACCCTGGCGCGGCACCAGCAGACACGGTTTCCGCTGAGCGGCGGGCACGTGGCCACACCCTGCAACCAGTGTCATCAAGCCAAAGCAGATTTCACACGCACGGCGGGCGTAAAACCGGCGGTAATGTATCGCTTCGAGGACCGCTCCTGCACCGTCTGTCACCAGGACCCGCACCAGGGCCAGTTCCGCGAGCGCATGCTGCGCGTGGGCGCGGGCGGAAAGGCGCTGGGCTGCCAGGCCTGCCACTCAACCGAAAGCTGGTCAGACCTGCAGAAATTCGATCACACCGCCACCAAGTTTCC
>DATJEH010000198.1:0-28262 GCA_035496875.1 Terriglobales bacterium
AACGTGTTTGGAGCGCTGCCTTTCATTTACGGCACAGTGGTCTCCTCCATAGTCGCTCTGGTCATAGCGGTCCCGCTGGGGCTGGGCGTGGCCGTGTTCATTACGGAAATGTGTCCGAAAGGGCTGCGCGGCATTCTGTCGTTCTCCACTGAACTGCTGGCGGCCATTCCCAGCGTGATCTATGGTCTGTGGGCTATTTTTGTTCTGGTGCCCGTTCTGCGCCTGTACATCGAGCCCGGGTTGATGCGCTACCTGGGCTGGACGGGGCTGTTCGAAGGGCCGCCGTATGGGATCGGTATGCTGGCTGCCGGGATGGTGCTGGCCATTATGGTGGTGCCCATCATTTCCTCGCTGACGCGAGAAGTGCTGAATGCGGTGCCGCGGAACCAGCGCGAAGCCGCGCTGGCCTTGGGGGCCACCCGCTGGGAGATGATTCGGGTAGGAGTGTTGCGTAACGCGCGTGCCGGCATTCTGGGTGCGGTGATTTTGGGATTAGGGCGGGCCCTGGGTGAAACCATGGCCGTAACCATGGTCATCGGCAATCGTCCGGAAATTGCAAAATCGCTGCTGGCCCCGGGCTACACCATGGCCAGCGTGATCGCCAACGAATTCACCGAAGCCACCGGCAACCTTTACCTGAGCGCTCTGGTGGAAATCGGGCTGGCCCTGTTCCTGGTAACCATTGTGGTGAACGCCCTCGCCCGCCTGCTGGTGTGGAGCGTGACTCGCGGCCTTCCGGCGAGGGTGCATGCGCAATAACATTGCACCACGAAGGGAGGCCGGGATCTCCTGGAGTCGCCGCCTCAAGGATCACCTGGCGACGTTTTTGGCAATAGCCGCCCTGTTGCTGGTGCTGCTGCCGCTGGCGGCGATTTTTATTTATCTCGTGCAGCGCGGCGTGGGCTCCATCAATTGGACGTTTCTGACGCAGACGCCCAAGCCGGTAGGCGTGCCGGGAGGGGGAATGGCCAACACCATTCTGGGCACCGGGGTGATCCTGGGCTTTGCCAGCGCCATCGGAGTGCCCCTGGGCATTGGCGCCGGGGTGTTTCTTTCCGAATACGGGCGCAACCGTTTTGGCGACGCCATCCGTTTCACCGCCGATGTGCTCAACGGAGTTCCCTCGATTGTGATCGGCATAGTGGCCTACTCCCTGGTGGTGCTGAAGCAGAAACACTTCTCCGCGCTGGCCGGGGGGGTGGCCCTGGGCATCATGATGATTCCTACGATTACCCGGGCGACCGAGGAAATGCTGCTGCTGGTGCCGCGTTCGGTGCGGGAGGCGGCGCTGGGTCTGGGCATCTCACGCTGGCGCACCACGGTTTCCATCACTCTGCGCACCGCCGCCGCCGGCATCATTACCGGGATCATGCTGGCTTTCGCGCGCGTGGCCGGCGAGACCGCGCCCCTGCTGTTCACCGCCTTTGGCAGCCAGTTCTGGAGCGCGAATATCAACCAGCCCATCGCCGCCCTGCCGCTGCAGATTTTCGTTTACGCCATTTCGCCCTACGACGAGTGGCATCGGCAAGCCTGGGCGGGGGCGCTGGTGCTGATTGTGCTGATTGTGGGAACCATCGCGGTGGTGCGCCTGATTGCCCGCCGCGGCCTGATGAAGGGGACGGCATAGCCATCATGGGCGTGGGCATCGAGGTCGAAGCTCTGAATGCCTGGTTCGGGGCCACGCAGGCGCTGCACGATATCGCCATGCGCATCGCGCCTAACCACGCCACCGCCATCATCGGTCCTTCCGGCTGCGGGAAATCAACCTTTGTGCGCTGCCTCAATCGCATGCACGAGACCCTGCCGGAGACGCGGGTGACGGGCAAGGTCTGCATCGGCGACATGGAGGTGTACGGCAACGGCACGCCGGCGGTGCAGGTGCGCCGGCAGGTAGGAATGGTGTTCCAGAAACCGAATCCATTTCCTGCCATGTCCATTTATGACAATGTGGCGGCCGGTCTGAAGCTGAACGGGTTCCGCAATAAGGGCAAGCTGGACGAAATTGTGGAGCGCTCCCTGCGCATGGCCGCACTCTGGGATGAGGTGAAGGACGCCCTGAAGAAGAAGTCGGGAGCCAGCCTTTCCGGCGGCCAGCAGCAGCGGCTGTGCATTGCCCGCGCCCTGGCGGTGGAGCCCAACGTACTGCTGATGGACGAGCCGGCTTCCGCCCTGGATCCTATTTCCACCGGGAAGATCGAGGACCTCATCTTCCAGCTGAAAGAGAATTACACCATCGTGATTGTGACCCACAACATGCAGCAGGCGGCGCGGGTGGCGGAGTTCACCGGATTTTTCCTGCTGGGACGGCTTATCGAATTCGATAAAACAGAAAAAATCTTTACCAATCCTTCGGATAAGCGTACAGAAGATTACATAACAGGCAGGTTTGGCTGATGCGCACACGATTTCAACAAGGACTGGACGAACTGCGGGAAAAGCTGCTTAAGATGGGGGGCATGGCGGAGCAGGCGGTGGATCGTGCCTGCCAGGCTTACCGCGAGCGCGACCTCACGCTGTGCCACCGGGTGCTGGAGAACGAATCCTTCATCAATGCCGCGGAACGGGAGATAGACGGGGTCGCCCTCGACCTTCTGGCCATGCAACAACCCATGGCCATCGATCTCCGCTTTATCCTGGCGGTGGTGAAAATTAATGCCGATCTGGAACGGGTGGGAGACCAGGCGGTGAACATCGCGGAGCGGGTGATGGACATGATGGAACTGCCCGCGGCGGAGTTGCCGGTGGACGTGCCGCGCATGGCGAGCGCCGCCTCGGCCATGGTGCAGCGCGCCCTGGAATCATTCATCGAGGGCAAGGCGGAACTGGCGCAGGCGGTGCTGGAGATGGATAACGTGGTAGACCGAATGCGGGATGAGGCCTTTATTTCCCTGGTGCGCACCATGAACCAGACCCCGGCCGTGACCCGGCAGGCTCTGGATGCGCTGCTGATCGCGCGCAACCTGGAGCGGGTGGCCGACCACGCCACCAACATCGCCGAAGACGTGATTTTCTGGGTGCGGGGCGCCGATGTGCGACACTCATTCGGCGTGCAGTCCACCCTGGGTGGACCGAGTTAGCGCTATTGACGCTCCCCTGGGGGACGGCTGTAAAAGATGTTGCTTTCCCACATCCCCCGGCCGCTTCCAAGCATCGGTTTGGAGATGACGAAAGATCGTAATGGTCTGGGCGATCTGACGGAGTCTGTTCGAAATCTTAACCGCCGGGCGGAACAAACCAGCAAGAAGGCAAAAGAAATGATCCGGCAGGTCCAGAGCCTTAAATTGGACATGAAACAGACGGAAGCCGGCCTGCGCGCCGCCAAAAGGGCGCTGCAAAGAACGAAGCGAAAAGCGGACCGCGTGCACCGCCACATGCGACGGCAGTCCACCCGAGCAAAGGCGAGCCCCGGCCTGCTTCTCTCAGGGATTGCGATTGATATCTAATAGTATCCAAAGGCAACCCCAGCCTCGGGCCTGGCCTCTCACCGCTCATCCCAGCTCGTTGCGCGCTACCCGCAAACTGGTCACGGAACGCGCACGAAAAGAGGTTATTCGTGCCAGCCCAACCAAGCATTCTCATCGTGGACGACAACGCGCTCACGCTGCTAACCCTGACCCGCATCCTGGAGCAGCACGGCTATTCCGTGCTGGGCGCCAGCAGCGCCAGCAGCGGGTTGCAACTGCTTCAAAAGCAGCCTGTAGACCTGGTGATCATGGACTATCACCTGCCCGATGGCCAAGTCGAGTTGGGCCCGGAGGTGAAACGGATGCGGCCCGGCTTGCCGGTGGTGGTGTTCTCTGGCGATCCCGAAGCGGCGCAAGCATCGGCCTTCGCCGACTTGCTTTTGCCCAAGCCGCAGGAACCGGAGAAGCTGGTGGCTGAGATTCGACGGCTGCTGCAGCGCGGGAGAGCAGAGCGGGCAGCTTAGGGAACCAGGCCAGGCGTTCTTCGTGACCAAGCCTGCCGTGCCAGTGCGGTTGTGCGGTTTCTCCCGCTGCGGTTGACACTCCCCGTCTTCTGCTCTATTCTTCTTCCCGCATCAGGAGCGGCTCGGCCCAGTGCCGGGCCCGGCAACCGGGCAAGGAGACGCCGCGGTGCCACGAGTGCACTCCACTCGATGTGCGGGACGCGAGTTCCGAACTAAAGTCTCCTGCGAGATCGCCGCCTGATGCAGGCGGCGTTTCCATTTTGGCGAACTCCTGATGCCAAGGAGAGCGCCCGCATGCTTCCGCAACCTCGGTTTCCGCTGGACGGCAACTTCACCGCCTACATACCCCGCCAGCTGACCTCATTTGACCTGCGCCTGGCAGCGGCGGCTCCGGAAGCGGTTGGATTCCCAGGCAAGATCATATATTCCGGCTGTCGGCCATGCCTCACCTGGCCGGATTCGCGCAACTTTGTAGCCGAGTACCGGCCGCGTTTTGAAACCTTCATCCACGCAGGTTCCTGCCGCAAGCTGACCTACACCTGGGTGTCAGGCGGCCCTTTCCATGTGGACGTGCTGCACAATCGCGAAACCGGAGAGTGGAACATCTACAAATTCAAGGCCGGACAATTGATCAGCCACGCGTGTGGCCAGGGCTATGGCGAGGCCATGATTCGTGCCAGCGGCATCGGCCTGGATGCCGAGGAGCCGGCATTTACCTTTGGCGGCGACCCGGAGGGATGCCAGCGTGAAAACCTGGCACAGGTAGAGTCCGCCGGCGAAGCGGAGCCCGCCGGCGGCTTCGAACCGGGAGAGGACTCTAGCCGCCAAACCCTGGTCTTCGGCGCAGTTCCTTCCCCCCTCGGCGGCAGCAACCTGGTTTTTGTGCCCCGGGAGAAAGCTCGGGAACTTGCCGCCATCGCCGAGGCATTGACCGCCAGGACGTGGGGTGAATTCAAACTGAAAATGCCAGCGAACCGCCTGCCGGAACTGCTGACCACCTTTCCCGAATGTGGCGCCTGGTCTTGTTTCGATCGTTATTACCAGGCCTATGCGCAGAGCGGCACGCGCGAGGAACGCGAAATCTTATGGCGGGAATACAGGGACCTGACGCCCGGACAACGCATGCCGCTGGACGATGATGCTTTTGAGGTGAACGCTGTTCCCGGGTTGAGCCAAGGAAACTGGCCGGAGCGACCGGAGCAGGCCATGTTGCGCTGGCTGCCGCCGCTGATTTGCGGAAGATTGGGGCGGCGGGCTTACAGCCGGCGGCGGGGCGATTACCTGATCTTTGATCCGGGCCGCGCGCCGGAAATTCTGGCCGCCCTGGAAGCTGCCGGCCACTGCTGCTGCTGGGATGAAGACCTGGTCCAGCGGGCCTGCGGGAGCAGAAGCACTATGGCTTTGTGATTCTTACCTGCCGAGTTCGAAGTTGAGCGTAATTTTGACCGGCACTTCGATGGGTTCACCGTTAAGGCGTGAAGGCCGGTAACGCCACTGGCTGACTGCGCGCAGGGCAGCGGCTGCCAGCAAGGAATTACCGCTGGCTATGCGCAGACCCCTAACCTTGCCGTCCTTAGTTACCAGCGCCTCCAGCACCACTGCGCCCTCGATTCCGCTTTGCTTGGCCAAGGCGGGATACAGCGGCTCTACTCGGCGCACGAGCACAGGCTGCGGAACACCGCTGGAGACACGCAGTTTTTCGGGCAGCGACGGTTGTGCCGCGGGAAGGGAGCCCACCAGCTTGCTCAAAACATCAGCGCCGCTTTGCGCGGCCAGGAGGGGACTGGGAGGAACTTGCGGCGAGGCCTCAGGAGGACTGGCATGGCCGGACGGAACGACAATATAAGCCTTGGAGGCGCTTAGCTTCTGCTCTGCGGTGGCGGAGCGGAGGGGGGCCCGTGGCTGCGGGGAACGAGGCTGGTCGAGCCGGCGGGTGACGGCCGGAGGTAGTTCGAGGCTGGAGGCTGCGGCGGAGGCCGGTTGCGGTCTAATCCAGGCGGAGGCGGCGGGGCCGGATGCCCGGATGGCGCGCAGCAGCAGGAAAACTCCCAAGGCGAGCACCAGCGCTCCCAGCACTGCCTGCCAGCTTTTGGAGGAAAGGTGCAAGCGCGCCCGGCGATGAGGGGGAGGCGGCGTCGGGGTCCAGGAGTGGGGAAGGTCACCAGCAGTGCCCAGTTCGGCGGCGCTGGTTACGGCGGCGCGAGCCAGGGCTTCTTCCGCGGTAAAACAGTTGGCAATCTCCTGCGCCTTACCATGGAGTGCAGCCGAATCCAGACTGAGGAACGCGTTGGGCCGACACGAAAAGATCTCGAAAATACCCACCACTTCCAGGCCGGCGCTCACGGGAACACAGACCATGGCGCGAATGCCAAGGGCGCGGCAAACCTGACGGTCAACCCGCGCGTCCTGTTCGCTGTCGTCGCAGCGCAGCAAGGTGCCCGTACTCAGGCAGGCGCCGGTAAGGCCAGAACGGGCGTCAATGCGCGTGCCTACAGGCGGGGCAATGCCGCTGGCGGCGCGGCAGCGTAAGTCGCTATTCTCCGCCAAGCCAATGGCGATACCATCGCCGCGGGCCAGCAGAAGAATCTCATCCGCCAGGGCTTGCAGGTGGACTTGCAGACTTTGGGCAAGGGCAGCCGGTGGGGTGGGGTCCTGGGGCCGGGGGCGCACAGAATTGTTCTGCGGCGTGGGCAGCGGTTGTGGTATCGCACCACGGTTGGCCATAACCGGACCTCAAGGCTGGAGGATCCCAAATAGCGGGCAAACCGGGCGTGCGCGAGCCGCGTTGCCGCCGCTTCTGGTGTGAGATAAAGTTTGTAAAGTCTACTACTGTCCGCAGGGCGGCGCAATAAAAGAGGAACTTTTTCGGCGCCCCGCCAACATCGGCATTTTGCATCGAGAACGGTTCAGTTATCATCTCAGGTTGCCTGACATTCAGGCCGGCCTGAACCCATCTCATGTGGCTTGTCCGTACCGCCCTGCGGCGCCCATACACGGTTGCGGTTGCCTCCCTGCTCATCATCCTGCTGGGGATTCTCTCCCTTTCCAGGATGGTGGTGGACATATTTCCCGTCATCAACATCCCGGTGGTCATTGTGGTCTGGAATTATCCCGGGTTGTCGGCGGAAGATATGGAGCGCCGGGTGGTGCTGATAAGCGAGCGCGCCTACTCCACCACGGTGAACGGCATTTCGCGGATCGAATCGGAGTCCATCCCGGGCATCGGAGTCCTGAAGGTTTATTTTGAGCCGAACGCGGATATCGGCGCCGCCATAGCCCAGATTGCCTCGGTATCAAACACCATCCTGCGCATTACGCCCCCGGGTATGACGCCTCCCAACGTCATTCAGTTCAACGCCTCCAATGTTCCGGTAGCGCAACTCACGGTTTCCAGTAACACCATTCCCGAGCAGAAGCTCTACGACTACGGCCTGAATTTTATTCGTGTCCGCCTGTTCACTATTCCCGGTCTGTCCACCCCCGCGCCCTTCGGCGGCAAGGAACGGCAAATTATTGTGGACATCAACCCGCAAGCGCTGGCGGCCAAGGGGCTTTCTCCGGGTGACGTGGTGGCCGCGCTCCAGTCCTCGAACGTGATTCTGCCCGCGGGAGAGGCGCGAATCGGGCGCACCGACTATAGCGTGCTCCTGAATTCCAGCCCGGAAGCGGTGGAGGGGTTCAAGTCCATTCCCATTAAAGTGGTGGGACACGCGCCGGTCCTGCTGGGCGAGGTGGCGCAGGTTTCCGACAGCTTCGCCATGCAGCACAGCATCGTGCACGTGAACGGCAAACGCGCGACTTATCTGGCCATTCTCAAGCACGCCGACGCTTCAACGCTGGCGGTGGTGGACGCCACCCGCGACGCCTTGCCTTCCATCAAGGCGGTGGCGCCGCAAGGCATGGAACTGAAGGTTGATTTCGACCAGTCACTGTTTGTGCGCGGCGCCATCAAAGGCGTGATCCGTGAAGCCATCCTGGCCTCGCTTCTGGTTTCCCTCATGATCCTGGTATTCCTGGGCAGCTGGCGCAGCGTGATCGTGGTTTGCACTTCCATCCCGCTCGCCATCCTGACTGCTCTGATAGGGCTGAACCTGGGCAACCAGACAATTAACATCATGACTTTGGGCGGGCTAGCGCTGGCGGTAGGCATGCTGGTGGACGATGCCACGGTGGCGGTGGAGAGCATTGACCGGCATCTGGAAATGGGCAAGCCGCTGACGCCCGCCATCCTCGACGCTTCTAACGAAATCGCGGTGCCCGCCATCGTGGCCACGCTGGCCATCTGTATCGTGTTCTTCCCGGTGGTGCTGCTCTCCGGCGCGGCCAAATATCTGTTCACGCCCATGGCTCTGGCGGTGGTGCTGGCCATGCTGGCTTCTTACCTGCTTTCCCGCACCCTGGTGGCCACGCTCTCGCGCCAGTTGTTCACCGCGCATCATGTGGCTGGGCCACAGCACGAGGAATACCGCGGCCAGGGCGCCGGCCTCTACGCCACGTTGAATCGCTGGCGGGAAAAAGGCTTTCAGAAATTCCAGGACGCCTATGTGGGCCTCCTGGGGATGGTGCTGCACCACAGGATTTACACGCTGGTCGTGTTCGGGCTGCTCTTGCTCATCAGCGCGGCGCTGCCGCTGGTGATCGGCACCGATTTTTTCCCCAGCGTGGACGCCGGACTGATGAAGCTGCATTTCCGCGCTCCCGCAGGCACCCGCCTGGAAGACACCGAGCGTCTGCTGATGCGGGTGGAAGACCGCATCCGGAAGATTATTCCCGCCGACGAACTGGACACTATCAACGATTTCCAGGGCATACCCACTTCTTACAACCTGGCCTTCGTGCCTACGGACAACGTGGGCGACATGGACGCGGAAATTCTGATCGCGCTCAAGCCGCGGCACCACCCCACGGGGGAGTACATGGAAACCATTCGCCGCTCGCTACCTCGCGAATTTCCCGGCTCGAGTTTTTATTTTCAATCGGCCGATATCGTCAGCCAGGTGCTGAACTTCGGTGTTTCCGCGCCCATTGACGTGGAGGTGGAGGGGCCGGACTTGAACCGCTCCTACGAGATAGCGCGACATTTGAGCGACGATATCCGCCAGGTGCCGGGCACGGCTGACGTGGTAATAAAACAGCCTTTGCAGTACCCGGCGTTGCGCATCAATGTGGACCGCCAGCGCGCCGCCGAGCTGGGGCTCACTGAGCGCGATGTGGCCAACAGCATGCTGATTTCGCTCTCTTCCAGCGTGCTGGTTTCGCCCTCCTACTTCCTGAACCCGCTCAACAACGTGAACTACACGGTGGCGGTGCGCATCCCACCCTCGCGCATTGATTCGGTGCAGGCGCTGATGAACATGCCCTTGAGCACGCCGGGGTCGGCCAATTTTCTGCAGCCGGGAGCGGCGCCGGGTTCCGCGCAAGTGCCGGAGCCGCAGTTCCAGACTCTTTCCAACGTGGCCCGACTGGAGCCGCAGTCGGTTGCGGAAGAGGTGAACCACTACACCGTACAGCGGGTGGTGGACGTGACCGCCAACCTCGACCGCCGCGACCTGGGCTCGGTGGTGCACGCCATCCAGCAGAAGATTGCTGAGCTGGGCGCGCTGCCCGCGGGCATGCGCATCCGCATTCACGGCCAGTATGAGGTGATGAACCAATCCTTCCGCAGCCTGCTGCTGGGACTGGTGCTGGCCATCATCCTGGTTTACCTGCTGATGGTGGTGCTGTTCCAATCGTGGCTGGACCCCTTCATTATCATTATGGCGGTGCCGGGCGCGCTGATGGGCATCTTGTGGATGCTGGCGTTGACCGGCACCACCATCAATGTGGAATCGCTGATGGGCTCCATCATGGCGGTGGGCATCGCCACTTCCAATTCGATTCTGCTGGTCAGCTACGCCAACGACGTGCGCGTGGAACGGCGGCTTTCCCCGCTGCAGGCGGCGCTGGAGGCGGGGCGAGTGCGCCTGCGCCCCGTCCTCATGACCGCGCTGGCCATGATCATCGGCATGGTGCCGATGGCGATGGCGCTGGGCGAGGCGGGAGAGCAGAATGCTCCCCTGGGACGGGCGGTGATTGGCGGCTTGCTGGTGGCCACCGCAACCACGCTGTTCGTGGTGCCCGTTATTTATTCGCTGCTGCGCCGCAAGGTCCCCACCCGGCATTTGCTGGATGAACGCTTCCTGGCGGAAGAACGGGGCGAAATGTTACCCGAATCATAATCATGGGCACTGATTCCAATACCCGAAGGAGCTTTCGCTGGCTGGTAATCGCCGGGCTGATCACAGTGCTGGCGGCGGCCTTTGCCGTAGTCGTGCTCTTTGAAGGGCAGCGTAACCGGGTGCTGGCTGATGCCAAGGCGCGCGTGAGCCAGGCTGCGGCCGGGCCGGTGGTGCAAGTGGCAGTGGCCCAGCGGATTGGGGGCAACGACGTGCTGATCTTGCTGGGCGAGGCAGACCCTTTCCAGGCCATCACGCTTTACGCCAAGGTCAGCGGCTACCTGAAAACCATCAGTGTGGACAAAGGCGATCACGTGCGCGCCGGCCAAGTGCTGGCAGTCATCGAATCCCCGGAAATTGACCGGCAATATCAGGCGGCGGTGGCCGACGCCGAGAACAAACGGCTGATTGCCAATCGTGCCGCCACCCTGGTCAAGAAAGAAATGATTTCGCAGCAGGACGCCGACCAGGCGGAGGCTGATGCCAAGGTTTCGGTTGCTAACCGCGAGCAACTGGCAACCATGAAGGCCTACGAGGTGCTGCGCGCGCCGTTTGACGGCACAGTGACGGCGCGCTTCGCCGACCCCGGCGCCCTGATGCAGAACGCCACCGCCTCGCAGAGCAGTTCGCTGCCCCTGGTGTCCATCGCGGAAACCGGACGCTTGCGAATTTATGTTTATGTGGACCAGGCACATGCGGCGTTCGTGCACCTAGGCGATACCGCTACCGTGCTCGACCCCGCGCGCCCTGGCTTGAACATTGCCGCGCGCGTCACCCGCACCAGCGGCGAAATTGATCCCAAGACCCGTACCCTGCTGGTGGAAATTGATTTAGCGAACCCGCACAGCCGCGTCTTGGCCGGCAGCTTTGTGCAGGTGCACCTGCAGGTGCGCACGCCCAGATACGTGGAGGTGCCCTCCGACGCGCTCATCGTGCACGGTCGCCAAACTTTGGTAGCCCTGGTGACGGCCGACAATCACGTAAAGTTCCGGCCGGTGATAGTCGCGGATCAGACCGGGGAGTCAGTGCGCCTGCTCTCCGGCCTTGAGGAAGGCGAGAAGGTGGCTCGCAACCTGGGCGATCGCGTGGCCGAAGGCGCTCTGGTGCAGCCCGTGGTGTCGCCATGACAGGAGTTCGATATCGCTCCCCGTTTGGCTTTTGAAACTCGAAACCTTGAAACCTTGTGCCATCATGAAAGCCGTTGCCAGTTTCTTGCTGCTCTCCCTCCTGGCCGCCTCCGCCGCCGCACAGGCCAATCAGCCTCTCACCCTGGCCGACTGTTACCGGATCGCGGAGCAGAACCATCCTGACCTGGCGACGGCGCAGGACCTGGTGCAGGCCTCGCAAGCGCGCCTGCGGCAGCGGCACTCCGCCTACCTGCCGCGGCTGGATTTTGGCATCTCGCACAACCAGACGACGTATAACTACGCCCCGCAACCAGGCACCTCGCCGCGCCAGTTTGCGCAGTTTTATCAAGGCGAAAGCGCCACCACCAGCCCGTATTACTACGCCGGTCTAAATTTTTCGCAGACTATTTACGACTTCGGCCGCACCCGCGGCTCGGTGCAGCGCGGCCAGGCCGAACTGGCCGCCTCCGAACAGAACCGCGAACGAACGCGGCAGCAGGTTCTGCTCAACGTCCGCACCAGCTACTTCGGCGTGCTGGCGGCCCAGGAACTGGTGACCGTGCGGCAGAATGCGGTACAAGACCAGACCCGGCACCTGGAGCAGATTCAGGCCTTTTTCCAGGTGGGACGCTCGCCCAAAATTGACCTCACCCGGCAGGAAGTCCAACTGGCCAATTCTCAGCTGGATTTGACGCAGGCGCAATCGGACCTGCAGGTGGCGCGCGCCGCCCTGGCGGTTTCCATGGGGTTGCCGGTGCAGGGAGCTCCCGCCATTGTGAACGCCCTGGGGGAGGAAGCAGCGCTGGGCCCCCTTCCCGGCCTGCTGTCGCAGGCGGAAAAGAGCCGGCCAGACGTGCGCTCCGTGCAGCAGCAGGTGAGCGCGGCCCAGGCCGATGTGTTGGCGGCACGCGCCAATACGCGCCCGAATATCGCCTTCTCCAGCTTCTACGATTACCGCAACCTGCGTTTTCCCCTGATCTACAACTTCGGCATCGGCGAGACTCTGCTGCAAAACCTGTTTTCCGGGGGCCTCTACCATTCCATCTTGGAGGAGGCGCAGTTCCGGCTGGCCGCCAGCCAGAGCAGCCTGCGTTCCTATCTGCAGCAGGTTGACCAGGAGGTTTACACCGATTACCAGGACGCCAGCGTAGCCCAGGATAAGATTGCGCTGGCGGAGAAGGCCGCGGATGAGGCGCAGCAGAATCTGGCTTTTGCGGAAGGGCGCTATGCCGCCGGCGTCGGCAACATCATCGAACTCACTGATGCCGAGCTGCTGGCCACCACCACGCAATCCCAACTGGTGGAGGCGCGCTACGCCTATCAGGTTGCCGTCGGCCGCCTGCAGGTGGCCACCGGCCAGGACCCACAACATTAAGGCTGGCCGCTGCCAGGGCTGACTTCAGGCGCTGCGTTGCTGCTCCGCAGCCAGCAGATATCCGAGGCCGTAAACAGTGCGGATAAGTTTAGGTTCGAAGTCGCGGTCCACCTTGGAGCGCAGATAGTTGATGTAAACATCCACCAGGTTGGTGGTGGTGGCGTTCGGTTCCCGGTTCCAGACTGCCTCGAAGATGCGGGCGCGGCTGACCGGCTGTCCGGCATGTCGCAACAGGCATTCCAGGACGGCTAGCTCGCGGGCGGTAAGAGAAATGAGCTTTCCCTGGCGGGTGACCCGGTGCCGTACTAAGTCCAATTCCAGGTCTCCCACAATGAGTTTGTGCTGCAGCAGATTTGTGCGCCGCAGCAGAACACGCAGGCGTACGGCCAATTCCTTCTCTGAGAGCGGCTCGCTCAGGTAATCATCCGCCCCGGCCTCCAGCAATCGCAGGCGTTCCTCAAGTGAGGCTTGAGCGCCCACCACCACAATAGCGGCCAGTTCATCGTGCTGGCGCAACTGGCGTACGGCCGCCGCCCCATCCAGGCGGGAGCGGCGCAGGTCGAGAACAAAAGCTTCAAAGCGCCGTTGCCGGGCGAGCTTCAGCGCCGCACTCAGGGTGGGGGCACATTCCGCCATTCCGCGTTCGGCGGGCAGGCCGGAGAGCAGGGAATGATTGTTCTTATCCGCAGGTTGGATGAGGAGGATCGGCAAGTAAGGCCAAATCTGTGGCTTATATTGCTGTGCAAGCCAGTTACCAGCAGCCCTGCTCCCGGCCTTGAAGCAAGGATTAATTTACTCCCATAAGCTGCTGGAAAGATTGGACATTCTTAATGCGCTTCCGGCAAAAGCGCGGACGGCAGCTAAACCCAAGAAAACTGCCGCCAGTATCTGCAAGGGTTTGCCGAGCATCTGCAAAAATGGGAACTCGCAGCTGATTCTGCAGCCTTCAATGTGGGCTTTCGGAGGCAGGAGCCATTGCCCAGGAAACCCCGGGGTCGCTTCGGGCTTCGCCATGATCAGCGAGAACAGTGAGGGCATTGGGCAACATTTCTGCCAATGCAGCGCCACATTGCGGGCAGCGCTGGCGATGGAGCCATTGCTGCAGCCGGACTCGCTCCAAGCGCCGCTTTTCCTGGGTGCGACGACGCTTGTCAGCCTTGAGGCATTCGGGATGGAACTGGGCATGCCAACCGGAAGGCAAAGGCTGGCCGCAGCCGCGGCAGAAATAGTGGCTTCCAGCAGGCGCTTTGTTACCGTTCATACCTCTCCTCAGTGGCGCGTCAGCCACGGCTGGAAGGCTGCTTGACTCTTGATTTTCCGCGATTATACGGAACTACACCATTTTGGGTGCAACAAAACAGCGCTAAAGCTGTGGAAAAGAGGCCGGTCCGGCTAGTCAGGAGTCACTGCTCCCCTCCGTCACAGTGGCAGAGTTCAGCCGTCACTTTCAGGACACCGGGAAAAATAAAGAATGGAATTGCTGGGTATGGGAAGGAAGCGGCACCCATGGTGAAAGCCAGGAGGTGCCGGCTGGTGGGTTCTCCCTGTACCCAGCGTTGTGTTGGGCGCCTAACTCGTCATCTGCTTCCCCGGATCCTGCGGGCCCCGCTGGGTTCAACTGGTGAAGGCGTATTGCACGTTTGTAGTGCGCGGGAGTGGAATGTTGCGGTGATGAGCATCACCTGTGGAGGTGATGTCAGCGGAGCAGGCATCTCTGCTGTGTCAGCCAGTTGTCATGGATTAAGTTGCCGGGCAAGCAGTATCAAACAGCTATCACCTGGAAACCACAAAAGAAAAAAGAATATCACTTGCTATCTAAGTGAAAAAAAGTGTTGCGCTGATGACGGGGCTGAGTTACTTTCTCCAGGTATCGTGCACCATCTTTGCAGCTGTTCCACCCACCGGGATGGCGAAAGCACGAGAGGCCTCGCCTGAATTAGTCAGGTCAGGCTGCGCGTTATCGGGCAGCCCTGTTCTCATCTCCTGCTCTATCTCTCTCTGCCACAGGAATGCGGCTTGCGCGCAACGTTCCGTCCGATAAACAGAAACCGAAGAAACAGAGTCAAGCGCGCCGCTATGCCGGAACTTGTTCCGCAGCGTCCAAAGCGGCCAAATTGGACAGGAAAGCGAGATGTCATGGTAACCAAATGCGCGAATCCTTCCTGCGGCGCATTGTTCCACTATCTTCGCAGCGGAAAGCTGTTTCTGGTGGACTTGCCCCGTTTCTCCTCCGGGTCAGGAGGAGAACGCGGCGAAACGCTCTCAGGGCGAACCGCCGAATATTTCTGGCTGTGCGACCAATGCTGTGCCGAGTTGACGGTGGTAGTGGATGGCAGCGGACGGGCGGTCGCCAAAGCCCGTGCCTCCAAGAGCGGATGAAAGGGCCAAAGCTAACCACGGTCAGCCGCCATCAACCCGGCTTCGCAACCAATTGACGACGAGGAGCGCAATGAACATCAAGATGAAGTTTCGAATCGGTGACATCGTGTATCACAAGACTCTGGAACTGGGCCGGGGCCGGGTGAGATACATTTACCGAAACGAATTGCTGGTTGCCTTCGAGAACTCGCCGGCAGGGCGGTATCCCAAGGAAGAGCTCTGCAAGAGCGAGCCTCATCCCACCACGTTGACGCAACCGGGAGCGATGGCTCGCGCTGCCTAGCCGTTACCCGCCGATGGCATTGAACCCGATCGAACCAGCCTAGCGCGGCCAAAGCCCGGCTAGTCGCTGGAGCAGCCAGTACGCGCAGAACAGCGTAAGCAGCGGTCCGCCCCAGATATAGAGGGTGGACTGGGCAGCCAGCGATTGAATCAGTTCCTGCTGACTACAGTTGGAAATGAAGAATGGCGAGCTTCCCTTCCTCAGGATAACCGGAGGATATAGATCAAAGTGGCGTGCGGGAAATGGGCTGACTCCGGAAGGGACTTCTGCAGCGAGGGATTCGAAGGCCCGGCGGCGCTGCACATCGGCGGCGGTCGCACTCAGAAACCCGGGCCCGATCCGGGCCGCTGATTCTTGTGTCTCGGCCTGCGGTTTCGACCAGGGGTTTTCCTGCAGAGTGCCAAAGACCACCATCTGCTCCTGTGGCCGGATGCAGAATTCCTCCGCTTTGGCCACGTCGTCGGTGGCAATCCCGTGCTGTAGCAGGAAGTGAAACAGGTAATCCGGCAGGGAGCCATCATCCTGGGTGGCCAGCGCGGGAAACTGGATTTGCGCTCCCTGCGGATCCAGCATTACGTCCCCGGTGCTATCCCTCAGAAAAAGCGGGGCGCACTCCTCGACGCTGCGTGAGCTGCGCTGGTTGGCTCTTACGTGTGTAACTACCAGACGATAATAGTAGCAGTCGGTCTTGGAGAGAGGCGAGACCAGAGTGTACGGCCCATCCGCTTGGCCGCTGAGCTCTACCGGTCCGAGAGCCGCGGCGCGCACCGTTGAACGGGGCGTGTTGAGAACGAGACGCTTGCGCTTGAGCAGCGAAAATCCACGAAAAAACAGGTAAACACCAAGCACCGCGCCCACCGGCCCCCAAACCAGGGGATCGTTCAGCAGACGCAGCAGCGGGTCAGGGGAGGGAACCGAGGCGAAAGCGGAGAAAAAGGGCGCCATTTTGCCCGGGTGCTGCTGAGCACCCAAAATTATAGTCCGAAGCCGCTGGGCGAGAGGAGACGATGGCGAAGGACTGCTGGAAGTGCATGGCGCGCCCGGAGGGACTCGAACTTGAGGCGTTTAGCGGGCGTGAGCGAAGCGGGAGCCCGCTGCCGAAATCCTGAACCGAAGGTGAAGGACCTTAGGAGCAACTGGCGCGCCCGGAGGGACTCGAACCCCCAACCTACAGCTCCGGAGGCTGGCGCTCTATCCAATTGAGCTACGGGCGCGCGCCGATGCTTACAGTCTATCAAGCCGCAGGCAGGCTGTCGCGCGCATGCGCTTAAGGCCGCATCAGGTGGCTCGGAAAAGCAAGGGCGACTGGCCCCACGTCTTTCCCACTCATTTCGGCACCACCTGGAAGCTGCCGGCCACGCCCTCGGCGGCCGCGTTGGGCGCTATCCACACGTCATAGGTGCCGGTGGGAATCATCCGTTTCATTCTCGGATCGTAGGTCGCCAACATCTCCGCTGTCTCATCAAATACCACGGTCTTGCTCTCGCTTGGCCTTAGGGTGACCCGGGCAATGCCTTTCAGTTCGCGGACGCGTGGCGAGGTGGGGCCCACCCGTTCATGAATGTAGAGCTGCACCACATCCGTAGCAATGGCCTGGCCAGTGTTCTGCACCGTAAAGCGCACGCGCAAGACGCCATGCGGCGCCACCTTCGGCGTGACGCTCAGGTTGCTGTAGGCAAACGTGGTGTAGCTGAGCCCGTAGCCGAAGGGGAACAGCGGTTCCTTGCTCTCATCCAGGTAGCCGGTGTGCCAGCGGTCCTTGGAAGTGGGCCGGCCGGTGTTCTTATGGTTGTAGTAAACGGGAATCTGGCCCACGCTACGCGGCCAGCTGACGGGCAGCCGGCCGCTGGGCGCCGCATAGCCGAACAGCACGTCGGCGATGGCGTTGCCCGCTTCGGTTCCGGGATACCAGGCCTGGATGATGGCGGGCACATGCCCCGCCGCCCAGCGGATGTCCAGAGGACGCCCGCTCTCCAGCACCAGCACCACCGGCTTGCCGGTGGCGGCCACCGCTTCCAACAGTTGCTCCTGTTTTCCGGGAAGGTCGAGGAAGGCGCGCGAACTGGCTTCACCGGTCATACCGCCGGGTTCGCCCAAAAACATGACCACCACATCCGCCTGTTGCGCCACCTGTACCGCGTGTTCAATGGTGGCCGGACCGGTTTCGCGGGCGGCAGCAGCCGCGCCGGTCGCGCCGGTGGGAGCAGGCGCCGCTCCAGTCGCTCCCGAAATCTCCTGCGCTTCCAGGGAGGAGATGTCAACGCCGCGCGCGTGCAGCACCGAGCCCTGCGGCAGCTTGGACTCAATGCCCTGCAAAGGGGTGATCACGTCGGTGGCCTGGCCACGCCCTACCCAGGAACCCAACTGGTTGGCCTGGTCGTCGGCGAGCGGCCCGATGACGGCGATCTTCTTGCCGCTTCTGGAGAGGGGAAGCAGGTTGTTGTCATTTTTCAGCAGCACCAGCGATTCTTCCGCCAAACGCCGCGCTACCTGCCGGTTTTCGGGAGTGAGAATGTCGCGGCGCTCCCGGGCCGCGTCGGTGTAGAAGGGATGTTCAAACAGGCCGGCGCGGAATTTGATGCGCAGCACGCGCCGCACCGCCTCGTCCAGCATGCTCATGGGCACTTTTCCCGATTTGACCAGCTGCGGCAGCCATTTTTCGTAAACCCCATCAGCCATGTCCATGTCCACGCCGGCGGCCAGCGCCTTCTGCGCGGCTTGCGCGTCATCAGCGGCAATGCCGTGGGGTACCAGTTCGTGGACGGAATCGTAATCGCTGACCACGAAGCCGTCGAAGCGCCACTCCTTACGCAGAATTTGGGTGAGCGTGCGATAGTTGGCGGAAGTCGGCACATCATTCAGGTCTTCAAAAGCCGACATCAGTGTTCCCACGCCCGCTTCCACGGCGGAATGGAAGGGCGGCAGATAGATTTCGCGCAGCGTGTCATCGGGAATTTCGGCGCTGTTGTAGTCGCGCCCGCCCTCGGCGGCCCCGTAGCCCACAAAGTGCTTGGCACAGGCTACAAGGCTCTGCGGGTCAGCCAGGTTCGTGCCCTGGAAGCCGCGCACGCGGGCGGCGGCAATGAGCGACCCCAGGTAGGGGTCTTCGCCGGCGCCCTCCACGATGCGTCCCCAGCGCGGGTCATGCGCAATGTCCACCATGGGCGCAAAGGTCCATTTCACGCCCGCCGCGGTGGCCTCCTTCGCAGCTACGCGTTCCGACTGCTCGAGCAGTTGGGGGTCGAAGCTGGCTGCGCCGCCCAGAGGAACGGGAAAAATGGTGCGGTAGCCGTGAATCACGTCGTAGCCGAAGATCAGCGGAATCTTCAGCCGCGACTGCAAGGCCGCGCGCTGCAGTTCGTTGACCTTTTCGGCGCCGGTGGCGTTCAGGAATGAACCCACCCGAGCCTCTTTAGCCTGGGTCGTCGCCCCGGCCGCATCACCGTTGTACTGCACCAATTGGCCGATTTTTTCCTGCAGCGTCATCCGTCGCAGGAGCGCGTCAATGCGTCGGTTAATTTTCTGATTGCTGAGCGGTTGCGGCACAGCCAGCGCGCCGGATGCGGCCAGCAGCACGAGAGTGATTGTGGCCCGGCTAAGAGAAATACGAATCATGGCAGCCTCCCGGGAAGAAGTTTTATCGGGATGGGACCTTTGAGGATATCAGGAAAGCTCCGGCCAGAAAGGCGGCGTTTTCTGACATTGACGAGCGCCTGATCCAACGCTTTGTTTATCACCGGCAGTTGTTACCAAGCCATTCGGACGCACTATCGAGGAGTTCGATCTTGCACGTCCATTACGGTCGAGAGGTACTGAGCCAGAAGCGAGTTATCAGCCTTCTGGGTCAACAAACACAACGATCACCCGCTGAAATCGGGATTCCACGACGGCCCAGCGTTCGAAAGATTCGCCAGCATGTAGCCCAGATTCCTGGGAAGATTCCACCAGATGCCGGCGCCCGATCTTGAGAGCCGGCGAGCGATCGAGCGAGGGGAGTAGAAGCGCCGCGCCACCCACTCCGTTCCGGCTTCGAGCGTTTGCGGTGACATCCGCGCAGGCTCGAAAACGCAGTGCTTTTTTCCGTCATACTTCGACCAGTCGGTGGTGAGGATCCTTCCATCGGCATTCATTCGATGGAACGTCGGAGTGCCGGGCATCGGCACGACCATACTTACCGTGGCAACGTCGACAGCACACTCATCGAGAAAATCGGCGGTGCGCCGGAATATCCCGACGTCGTCCTGGTCGAAGCCGAACATGATGCCAAGATGGACGGCGACTCGATTACGGTGCAGGTTCGCGATGAGCCCCCGATAGTCTGCGACCCGGTTGTGCGCCTTGTTCGTGGCCTGAAGACTTTCCTGCGAGATCGATTCGAAACCAAGGAAAAGCGCCTTGCATCCGCTCCGAGCCGCCAGCGCCACGAACTCTTCGTCGCGTGCGGCATTTGCCGTGCATTGGCTCGTCCACCATTTTCCCAACGGAGTAAGAGCCCGGAAGAGTTCCTTCGCGTAGCGGGGATTAGCGCCGATGTTATCGTCCCAGAACACTACCGCGCGTGTCGGGCTCGTCGCGACTTCACGCACAACCTCATCAATCGGACGATACCGGACCGTACCAGGACCGTAGAGGAGTGGGATCGTGCAGTAATCACACCGATGAGGGCACCCGCGCGTTGCAATGGTGACGGACTTTCCGTAACGGCGCCCCCTGATCAGGTCCCAACGTGGTGGGGGCATGCCGGTGAGTGACGCCTGCCGCGTGGAGATGTAGATATCTTGCAGCTTGCCGCGGCAAGCATCCTCGAGCACCCGCGGCCATGTGTCTTCGGCCTCGCCTGCAACGACTGCATTCGCATGGCGTGAGGCTTCCTGGGGAAGTGCTGTCGCGTGCGGTCCGCCGATCACTACGGGCACTCCTCGACGGCGGAATTCGCTCGCGAGACCGTAGGCGTGAAGAGCGGAAGGCGTTGGCGTCGTAATCCCCACAAGGTCTGTCGCTTCAACGAAGCGCACCGGTTCCACGATCTCGTCGGTGTGAGTGACGCTATGCTCCCGCGGTGTTAAAGCCGCGATCAACGGCATCGTCAGCTGAGGGAATTGAATGAGGCGGCCGCGGCGCAGGCGTCGTGACTCCGGCGACTCGGCAGTGATCAGGTGAATGCGCACTCGTTTGCTAGCTAATGATTCAACCCCTCCGACGCAGGCAGAAGGGGACGAGAGTATGGCTTAAGGCCATTTGTTGCAATGGAAAATGGTGAGCGCGGAAGGAATCGAACTTGAGGCGTCTTGGCGGCGTAAGCGCTGCGGGAGCCGCCAGCCGAAACCCCGAGCCCCGCGAGGGACCTCGACGCTGCCTGTTGCAGCTACCAAGTTGGTGAGCGCGGAAGGAATCGAACTTGAGGCGTCTTAGGGGCGTGAGCGCAGCGGGAGCCGCCACGCGAAATCCCGAGCCCCGCGAGGGACCTCGACGCTGCCTGTTGCAGCTACCAAAATGGTGAGCGCGGAAGGAATCGAACCTTCAACCTACTGATTAAGAGTCAGTTGCTCTGCCAGTTGAGCTACGCGCCCTCAGTGACACACACAGCGCTAATGCGGGTGACTGCAGTAGAAATTGTGATCAGTCCAAGCCAGTATAACAGCGAGGCGGGTGAGCGGTGAATAGCGGACCGCTTCGCGGGGACTCGAATCAACCAGGTGGACGCGACCATTACCGAGCTGACAACGGCCATCGAGCGGGAAGCGAAAAAATGGCCGGAGGTGGTGCCTATGATGACCCACCCGGGAGTGGGCGCATTGCTACTTGGCGATTGCCGGCTATTCACAGGTTGTGCCGCCGGCACGCTCGGGCCGGAACCTTGCTATGCTGAACTCATCGCGGAACAGCCTTTGCCCACGAGCAACGACCAACCACCGCCTGCCCCCTCGCGAACGGCGAACGACAAACTGCCGGCGACCGATTCAGCCACCTCCTCGCATCCGCTCCGAATTCTCATCTCCGCCGGCGAGGCCTCCGGCGATATGTACGGCGCGCAGCTAATCGAAGCCCTGCGCCGTCTCCGTCCGGACTTGGAAGTATTCGGCGTGGGTGGCGAGCGCATGCGGGCCGCCGGATGCGACACGGTGGTGGACGCCAAAGACATCGCCGTGGTGGGAATCACCGAGATTCTGCGCCACTTGCCGCGCATCTACGCACGTTTTGGCCGCCTGCGGCGAGCTTTGAGCCGGCACCGTCCAGACCTGGGCGTAGTTATTGATTCGCCCGCTTTCAACCTGCGCGTGGCCCGCGCTCTTCATCGCCGCGGCGTGCCGGTAGTTTATTACGTTGCGCCGCAGTTCTGGGCATGGCGGCAGTGGCGGGCGCGCACCGTTCGCAAATATGTTCGCCAAGCCCTGACCATTTTCCCTTTTGAGGTGGAATTCTGGCGTCACTGGGGCGTCCCGGCGCAGTTTGTCGGCCACCCTCTGGCGGAGGCCGCCCGCTCCAGCCTCAGCCGGGAGCAGATGGCTGGCGCCCACGGGCTCGATGCCGCGAAGCCCTGGGTCACGCTCATGCCCGGCAGCCGCCGCCGGGAGGTCGAACTGAATCTTCCCACCATGGCCGCGGCAGCCGCACGCTTGGGGCCAGCATACGAATTTCTGCTACCCGTGGCGCCCACTCTGGACTCGGATTTCCTGCGCCAATGGGCGGGTCCGGCCAGCGGCATTCGCCTGGTAACCGATGCCCGTGCCGCGCTGGTATACTCCCGGGCGGCGGTGGTGGCCAGCGGCACTGCGACCGTGGAAGCCGCCATGATGGCGACGCCCTTTGTAATGGTCTACCGAGTTTCGCCGCTCAGCTTTGCCCTGGGCCGGCCGCTGGTCAAACTGCGTCACTTTGCCATGGTCAATCTCATCGCCGGGGAAGAAGTAGTTCCCGAATTGGTGCAGGCCGATTTCACCCCGGAAAACGTTATTTCCCGCCTGGAGCCCCTGCTGGCAGAGACTCCCCAGCGGATCCATATGCTGCAAGGCCTGGAGCGGGTTCGGAACCGTCTCCGGGCGGATGCTGCGGGCCACACCCAGTCCGCGGCAGAGCGTGCTGCGGAAGCGGTGCTGGCTGCGTTATCCTAGAAGCGCGGAGCGGAAGAGCTAGCCCCCAGCGCCGGTGCGCTGTAATTTGGGAGCAGGAGTGCGGCTGGCGAAAAACGGCAGGAAGGCAGAGTTGTTCGCATCTTTTTTGCCGCTACTTACATCGAAGTTTGATAGCTCTCCGGGAGACAAAATGTACTTAGTACCCGAAAGAAGGAAGTCCCGGGCATTGCTGTGCCTTGTTGGGGCGCTGGCTTTGCTGGCCATTCGCCCGGCGAAAGCCGCGGAAAAGCCGCGCCTGCAGGTGGATCACTACGATATTGACGCTCAGTTAATTCCCGCCAAGCACCAGTTGGTAGCCCATACACAGGTCAAGTTCACCGCCCTGGAAGACTTGAGCGTTGCGGTTTTTGAACTGCACAATGACTTGCGGCCTAGCCGCGTGCTGGATGCCGATGGCAAGCCGCTTTCCGTGGAGCGCGTCACCCAGGATTCGACCATCCGCATCGCGCTGCCCAATGGTCTGCCCAAAGGGTCCTCGACCACGCTGACCATTGACTATGCCGGAACGCTGGAGTCCGGCGACAACAGCCCGGTGCCCGGCCTCAAGCTGGCCTACGTTGGCCCGGAGACCTCGTACCTGCTCTACCCCGGACGCTGGTTCCCGGTCAGCGGCTATGGAATCAACCGCTTTACCGCCACCATGCACATTACGGTGCCTGTGTTCATGACCGTGATTGGCAGCGGCAGCACTACCGTGGCCAGCGGCGCGCCGGCCGTGGAAGAAGCAGCAAAAAAGGCGCCCACTCGCCGCCGCCGGGGTGAGCGTGAACGCCTGCCCGCGCCGGTGGCCGAGCCCAAGGCATCTGAGACCGGTCCGGTACATACTTTTACCCTGGTTTGGGACAAGCCCAGCTTTCCCGGCACCGTCATCGCCGGACAGTTTGGGGATAGCGTTTACACCGCGGGCGGGCTGAACGTTCACGTTTATTTTCAGCCGTTGCACAAGGACATCGCCTCCCAGTACGGTGAGACGGCGGCCAAGGAGTTCCAATACTTCTCCTCGCTTTACAGCCAAACGCTTTCCACCAACCTGAAAGTGGTGGAAATCCCGGACGATGCCGGCCTCCCTACGGCCTGGGCGCCAGAGATTGCGGCCCTGTCCTCGAGCAATATCGGGGATAAGGTTAACTACCGTCTGCTGGCCGATACCATCGCCCACCAGTGGTGGGGTGTTAGCGTGAGCCCGGCCAGCATGGATAACTGGTGGCTGAACGACGGTTTTGCCCGCTATTCCGAGGTACGTTACGTGGAAGAGGCCGCGGGAGAAGCGGCTTTCCAGGAAATGATGAAGGACGTGAGCGTGGGCGCCTTAGCTTACGATACGGTTCCTTTGGCCAGCGTGGGCAAGATGGACCCGTTTTCGCCTGAATTCCAGTCGCTGACCACGGATAAAGGCGCGGAAATCCTTAACATGCTGCGCTGGATCATGGGAGATGACAAATTCGATAACACCATGCGCGGGTTTGCCCTCCAGTATTCGGGTAAGTCCGCCACCGTCACCGACTTCCAAAACATCGCCCAGCAGCACTATGGGCAGCAGCTCACCTGGTTCTTTACCCAGTGGCTGAACTCCACCGGGGCTCCCGACTTCAAGAACAAGTACACCGTCTACCGGCTGGGCAACGGCAAGGGCTTCCGTATTGTGGGCGAGATCACGCAGGACCTGGACCTGTTTCGCATGCCCGTGGAACTGAAGGTGGATACCGACGGCAAAACGGAAGACAAGCGCATTGAGGTGGTCGGCACCGATTCCCCATATACGGTTGATACCTATGGGCGTCCCCGGCGCATCGTCATTGACCCCAATGACTGGGTGCTGAAGAACTCGCCCGACATCAAAGTGCGCACCGCCATCCTCCGCGGTCAAGGCATGGTCAAACAAGGTGATCTGGCCCAGGCCCTGACGGAATTCCAGAAGGCGCTCGATATCAACAAGAACAGTTCGCTGGCGCACTACCGCATCGCCGAGGTGTTCTTCCTGCAGCACAACTACCAGGCCGCCGCCAACGCCTACCGCGAGGCCGAAGCCGGCGATTTGGATCCGCGATGGACCGAGGTCTGGAGCCACATCCAACTGGGAAAGATTTTCGACCTGACAGGCCAGCGGGAAAGGGCCACCAACGAATACCGGCAGGCGCTTCAGACCAATGACAACACACAGGGCGCGCTGGAAGAAGCCCGCAAATACCTTCAGGCTCCCTATCAGCAAAAGCCCAGCACCGGACAGTAGAGCGGTGATCTGGAGCTGTGAGCTTTGAGAAAAACACAAAAAGGCGAGCCGGAAAGGGCTCGCCTTCATTTTTTGGCGAAATAACCGGCGCTACTTGGCCGCTACAGCGCGCACCCGCACGCTGAGGCGCGATTTGTAGCGGGAGGCGGTATTCTGGTGCAGCACACCCTTCTGGATGGCTTTGTCAAGCGCAGACACTGTTTCGCGGTAGGTTTGCTCAGCCTGCTCGCGGTTGCCGCTGGCAATGCTTTCGCGCATCTTGCGCAGCACGGAGCGCAGCTGGGAGCGGTTGTTTCGGTTACGAACGGTACGCTTTTCTGTCTGGCGGGCGCGCTTCACCGCCGAAAAATGATTGGCCATGTTTGCTGGTCTACCTCAGGAGAACTTTGAGCTGGTTGCAACCCCTTGATTTTACGAGAAGGGCGGACAAATGGTCAAACCAGGGCGGAAAAGATTCCCCCAAAGATTGCCCGTCCGGGAGGCGCGTATCTTTCCTCGGTGTGTGATCATCAAAATACCTGGGAAGAAGTGGCGTGCGGCAGGTGGTCATACCCGTTGACTCCGGCCCGGCAGGGGGGTACCCTACAGCCAATGGTAGTTGCTTGCACGGGTGGCGAGCATTCCGACCTGTCCGTTCTCCATGCAGAAGTTCCTTTGCGCCAATCACTTGCGAATCTTGTGCGCCGCGCCTGGTGGGGCGTTCTCCCTTTCTCAAGGCAGCGGGTAAATGCTGGTGGAAACAACGCGGCAGCAGTGCGTTTGGAGGCTAAAACCCGACAGTAAATGAAGAAAAATATCGAAATCAGCTCCAACATCGGCACCCTCTTCGGGACTCGGGACGAAAACCTGCACCTGCTGGAAGACGGTCTGAACGTCACTATTGACCTGAAGGCCGAATCGCTGGAGATCGAAGGCGCGGCCCGCGACGTAGCCCGCGCCGAACAGGTTTTTTTCGACTACGACCAGTTGCAGAGCTCCGGGTTCGTGTTTAACAACGGGGACTTGGGCAGCATGCTGCGCATCGTGATCAGCGATCCCAGCGCCACCCTGCGGGGGCTGGCGGAAGCCGGCAAGCAGCGCTCCTTCGGCCGGCGCACAGTTCAGCCCAAGAGCATCAATCAGCGGCGTTACGTGGAAGCCATTGAGAAGTACGACATGGTTTTCGGCATCGGACCTGCGGGCACGGGCAAGACTTACCTGGCGGTGGCCATGGCTATTTCCGCCCTGCTGGCCAAGCGCGTAAACCGCATTATCCTGGCACGTCCGGCGGTGGAGGCTGGCGAGCGCCTGGGCTTCCTGCCGGGTACCCTGCAGGAGAAGGTGGATCCCTACCTGCGTCCGCTCTATGACGCGCTCTACGACATGCTCGAACCGGAAAAAGTGGACCGCTATCTGGAGAAGAGCGTCATCGAGATCGCGCCTATTGCTTTCATGCGCGGGCGCACGCTGAACGACTCCTTCGTGATTCTGGACGAGGCGCAAAACACTACCTCCGAGCAGATGAAGATGTTCGTCACCCGCCTGGGTTTCAACTCCAAAGCGGTAATCACGGGCGACATAACGCAGATTGACCTGCCCAACTACCGGCGCAGCGGGCTGCTGGAAGCGATGGACATTCTGAAGAATGTGGATGGGCTGTCGTTTATCTGGTTCGACGAGAGCGACGTAGTACGCCACCAGTTGGTGCAGCGCATAATTCGCGCCTACGACGAGCACAAGGCCAAGGTGGCCGAGGACCAGATGTCGCTTTCGCTGGAAGGAAAGGGCGCTAACGGCAACGGGAAAAGCGCGGCGCCGGCGGCAGAAAAGGAGCCCGCAGTCGAGCCCGCGGGAGAATAAGCGTGGTAGTTTCGACGGGAGGGCCCTTCGCGGCTCTCCCCTTTGTTTTTTGGTAAACCGGTGATTATCCTCAAGAGAAAATTGGCGGGTACGAGCAGCGCTTCGCTGGGGCGTTTTCTGGCGCGGGCGCAGCGCGCCGCGGGCCTGCGGGGTGAGGTGAACGTGCTGGTGAGCAGTAACCGTGAAATCCGCGAGCTCAATCGGCGCTACCGCGGGAAAGATAAGGCCACGGATGTTTTGTCGTTTCCCGCCGACGGCGGAGCAGGAAAGGAATTTGCCGGAGACATCGCCATTTCCGTCGAAATAGCGGCCCGGAGCGCGCGGCGGTTTGGCCACGCTACGGCCGAGGAAGTGAAAGTCCTGCTGCTGCACGGAATTCTCCATCTGGCGGGATACGATCACGAGCGCGACAATGGAAGCATGGCGCGAATGGAACAGCGCCTGCGGGCGCAGCTTGCCTTGCCCACGGCGCTGATTGCACGCACTGGCGATGACGACGCTCGTCCGGCGCAGCTGCGGCCCAGCTACGTGCCGCGGAGGAAAGGGCGAAGTTGATGAGCATGATCGCCATTCCTATTGTGCTCATGCTGGGGGTGCTCACCCTGGTCTCCTACGTGGAGCGGCTTTATACGGAGATCGGCAAATTTCTTTCCCGCGAGTTCCAGGACAACATTGACATTTTCGAGCAACGGGTGGAGCCGCGCCTGAAGGTGAGCCGCGCCCGGGCGGCGCTGTCTATGGCGGTGCTCACGCAACTGAGCACGGCTGCGATCGCGCTGATGGTTGGCTACGCCGTATTCCACGAAAAGGGCTGGAACACACCGGAGATTTTCCAGGCTACGGTGAGCCTGGTGCTGATTGTGATCATCTGCAACCGGCTGCTGCCTTTCGTTTTCTTCTCTCGCACCCGGGGCACGTGGCTGACGCCTCTGGTGCCGCTGTTGCGGATTCTCATTTATCTGGTTATGCCGGTCACGCTGGTGATTGGGTTCTGCCAGTCAGTGGCAGCGCTGACCCGCGAGCACACGGAAGAACTTCCCGACCATGCCGCTGAGGCGGTGGATGCCTTGATTGAAGCCGGACAGGAGGAAGGCATTCTGCAGGAGGGAGACCGCGAACTGATCCAGTCTGTGGTGCAGTTCGGAGAAAAAACGGCGCGCGAGGCCATGACCCCGCGGCCGGAAATGGTAGCCGTGCCGGTGGACACCACAGTAGAACAGTTTTTGGAGATGCTCCGTTCGCAGCGATTCTCACGGGTGCCTGTGTACCAAGGCTCTCTGGACAACATCAAGGGTATTATTTTTGTTCACGACCTGCTGCAGGTGGCTGACACGGAAGCGCCCATGCGCACCGTGGGCAGCCTGATGCACACCGACCCCTACTTTGTTCCGGAGAGCAAACGCACCAGCGAATTGCTACGCGAAATGCAGAAGAACAACGTGCGCATGGCCATTGTGATTGACGAATACGGCGGGGTCGCCGGCCTGGTGACCATAGAGGACCTGGTGGAGGAGATCGTGGGAGAAATCCGCGACGAGCACGAAACCAAGGCCGACATTGTGCGCGAGGCCGACAATTCCTATCTGGTGCCCGGCAACATGGACGTGGACCGCCTCGACCAGCTATTTGGCGTTCGCCTGGAGGGACACGAGGCTACCACCGTCGCCGGCCTGGTGAGCGAAATTCTGGGTCATATTCCGCAGAAGGGCGAAATCGTGGAAGGCGAGGGGCTGCGCTTCGAAATTCTGGAATC
>DATJEH010000199.1:0-62307 GCA_035496875.1 Terriglobales bacterium
GGACAGGCGCGTTAAATAGGGGAAAAAGGGTGTCACCTCGAATGGCATCTTTTCCTGGGAAGAGAGCAGGCGAACCGGCCTAACCTTCATCATCCGCACTCGATTGCTCCATGGATCCAGCTTGATCCGCGCGCCCAGGGGAAGAGCTGCGATCTGATCAATACGCTGCGGTTCCAGTTGCGGAGCGGAGCTTGCCAAGGCGAACATGCGAATGGTCTTTCCGTCTTCCAGACCATTGCCCAGGTGAGGCCTAATGAGGTTCGGCAGATCCTGCGCCCGAGCCTGCAAGGCTTTCAGAAAAAGGCCTGCGGCCGCCAGATGGCTCTTATAGGGTGAGTTCGCCAGCAGCTGCGTGGCCTTCGAATCCGCGGCTTCTTCATCCGCCTTGCTGCGAGTGAAATCCACACGCTGAAACGTGTCCTGGTCGGGGAAGAAGAAGCGGTCGTTGAATGCGAACTCAGTATCAATGCGGTGGCCAAGCGCGATGTGGCTGAGTTCATGGGCCAGAATCATCGCCAGGGATGCCTCATCGGGCAGCACATCCAGGAGGCCCCGGCTGACCACAATGGTATGTCCGATGGTGAACGACTCCAGGGGCGAGGTCAGCAGCACGCGGCAGCGGACCTCGGGGACAATCTCAAGCTTGTTGGTAATGATCAGATTGTTGACTACGGTCTGCAGGACCGCGTCCACATCTCCGGCCGGCGCTAACAGGCCGATGTTCTGCAGGTGGTCAAGTGTGTTCTCTTCCGCCTGGCGCTCCCACATGCGCTGCGCTTCCACCGGCCCGGTATCGCCGCCGGCATCGCTCTGGTCCCGCACCGTGTCAACCTGAACTTGGGTGAACTCCTGGCCGCGCTTCAGGTGTTCCACATCGTAGCCCCATAGCCGCGTCTGGGCTTTGAAGTACAAGTTACCGAAGGGCGGACTGTTGCGGCGGGTATCGGACTCCTGGCTGTAGATGTAGGCCGGTAGCCACATGCCAGGCTGCAGGTTCAGGCGCCAGCTGTCGAAGTGCAGGTAGTAGCTGTAGCGCGAGCGCGGCGTGTAGGTACCGTTGAAACGCACAATGTTGAAGTCGCGGTCCTCGACCCATATCCTGCCCGTGAACAAGCCCTTGGGAGCATGCTCTTTGGGCTGCACGTCAACCACGATGCAGCGCACCTCGCCCAGGAACTCCTGGCGGACGAAATTGAAGTAGTAATTGCTCTTCTGGAAGTTGGCATCCAGCATGACCATCTGGGCGAATCCCTGCGGCGAAAATTGCCGCGAGAAGGCGGCCCGGAAAGGTGCCAGCAGGTGATGGCGAAGGCCGGGCTGGTCCTTTTCAAACAGTTGATCGCCAACTGCCTTGCCAAATTCGAACCGGCCCAGGAAGTAGCGATCGCTCAACGGCGCCACGTCGTGCTCTTTATCTTCCCGCAAATTCTGGATGTAGGTTTCAATAAGCGGATGCATGCGCTTCATGTTGTCTACGAAGGCGTGTTCGCGCTCGACCACGCGGTCCACCATCGCGTCAAATGAGACCGGCGCCAGGATGGTGAATGAAGCCTTGCGGGTCACACCATAGTTGCCGTAAATGGTGACGACGGAGTCGCTTCCGCCCACGGCTATCTTGCTCATCGGGGTGCTGATCGTGAAACCGGCGCTAACAGCACCGGCGGGCACAGTGACGGTAGCAGGAAGCCTTGCGCCGTCCGCCGGATCGGCAGACAGAGATATTGCGAGGTCGAACGGCGCAGGCTTGCTCAATGTCACCGTGCCGCTCAGGGAATTGCCCGCCACAACGCTCGCGACATTGAATCTGATTGCGCTCAGCGACGGGCTCTCAGCGCCTTTGGCCACAAGACCAGCGAAACATACCAGGAACGACAGAATAACTGCTTTCACAACGCGCATAGGTCCTTCCTACGAAGCAAGTTGAAAGATGATGTGCACCACAGCCGTGGAATCGACCGGCTGGCCCGCATGCAAAGCCGGCTTAAACTTAATTTGCTCAGCGGCCCTTACCGCCTGTTCGTCCAGCCCATAGCCCAAACCTTGCAGGACGCGAATAACATGCACCTGGCCGCCGGCACTGAACAGCACTTCCAGGCGAACCTCGCCGTCAATTCCCTGCTTTCGTCCTTCTTGGGTGTAGGCGGGTCTTGGCTTATAAAGGATCGCTACCGGCGTACTTGGTACGTCAAGGCTGGGCGCAACTTTGCGCGGCTCAGATGACGCGTAAGCGGCATCGAAGCCCGCCCTGCGCACGGGGCCTTCAGTTCTCCGGGTGCCAACCGCGATTCCGTTTCCAAACCCAGCGCTTACGACCACTCCCGGAGCGGTGCCTCCCGCCCCATTGCCCTCGCCGGAACCGTTGGGCAAGTCAAAGGCTCCTGCCGCCGCGACGTTGAGGGCGGCGGAAGTGCGGCTGGGGCGAGGAGATGCCCCTTCAGGATCACCGAACCCCCCGGTTTGGACCTTCACAGCCGATTTAGTGGTGGTCGGTGCCGCAGAGCTTCCAGTCGAGAACGTATTAAGCGCAACCACCTTGGGCGGGGTAACGGTGGAAAGCTGCGGCAGCTTGCTTTCCATTTTGAGTTCGGGGATTTTGATGTCAGGCTGCTGCTTGCGGGGGAGAGGAGGAAGCACGGCTTTAGCAACCGTCCATGCCTTTGTTGTTGGGAGTGTGACCGCGTTGTTAACCTGCAGCCGGGGATTAATGGGCTGTGGCGTCAACGGCACCTCAGGCTGGTAACGCACAAGGCTGGTAAGCACGTAGTGACGCACGGGAGGACGGGCCTTGGGTAACACTGCGTTCAAGAGCAAAAGCGTTCCGACTAGAAGCAACTGCAAGCTCCAGCCAGCCAAGAAACATCTGGAACGAGTCGCTTGCGCGGGCAGCGGGTTGAACAACGAAGACTCCATATTCACTTCTCCACTTGAACGAGCCGTCAAAGGCGCTCTCTCGTCATGCTGCAAGTCTCACCGGCGCCGATTTAGCGCCCATTGAGGTTACGGCTGCCGCAACGAGGATCCACCTTGGCGTCCAAAAAATCTGGCCATTAAATGGATCAGGCCAGAAATACTTCCGAAACCGACGTAATGCATGCTACATACCTGCCTTTCGACCCAACAGATTCCAGCCATACCAAAAATTCATGAACACACTAAGGGTTCCCGCTGATTGTCCGGAATAGAAACGGCTCTCATGGAGATAGCCAATTCCGAATTCGGTGTAGGCTTGCCCGTGTGTGGAGGCGAGCTTTACGCCGCTGCCGTACAGCGCCTTGTTATCCCAGTCGAACCCCTTGCTGTCATGCGAGAATGTGGCCTGGACATAAGGCACGAATGCGGTTCTGCCGAATCTTTTGGCGACTACTCCCTGCGACACATAAGCCTGACCGATCCAGTTGCCCCGCTCCACCGGGGATATGTTGCCGAAACTCGCCCAGGAAGAACCGGGAAAGCGGTTCGCCTTCTCACCGACGGACTGCCAGCCAAACCAGTCCTGGACGTACAGCGCCAGACCACTACTCTGAAGACTGCTGAAGCGGTCCTGGTAGGCGTAAGCCGAGCCCAGGCTTACTACGCCGTTTCGCAAAAACTTATTCAGCTTTAATCCCACTTGCGGTTGGATCTGGTTATTCCAGTCGTACCCTTTTGTGTCCAGTACCAACCCCAGCGCAACGTAAGGTGTCAGCGATATTGAACCGGATTGGCTGGCAAGAATTGCTGCATCCTGCTCCACGTAAGACTGGACGTATCCGTTATTGTGCTCGACAGGACTGAGGTTGCCGACCGCAGTCCACATCTGACCCGGCAGTCCCATACCATCAACCACGCTGCCCTGTACTGCCGGCGCCGCCGCCTGCTGCGCCGCAGAAACCGACGCCAGCAGAAGGACCAGCAGGAATGCAAGCCAGATATTGTTCGCAATGCCGTTTCTTGCCATTAATCAGCTTTCACCACAGGTATCTTGATGCTGCAAACCATCGCCCCACATGTTGCCGGCGGACGACTGTCTTCCAGTAGCTGTATATGAATACGGAACAGTCCACAAAACGCATAACCACATAAAAGGGCGAACAATAAAACACATCTCTGCGCCCGTCGCAAACGGCGCACACCACCGAAAGGGCTACCAACACCAGCCAGTCCAATCCAATCCCGAAGAGCGCAATTCGCGGATAAAAGGTGATCCACAGCGGAACCAGGAGGTACAACAGGGCAAACAGCAGGCCCTCACCCATGAGCAACTTGTATTCCCAGTCGATTCGGGCCAGCCCGGTCCACATGCCATACTTCCTGCCCGTCTGCCACGTTCCCGTGTCCCAGCGGTAAAGCTGCTTGGCGTAATCCCGCAAAGTTCGCGGGTCCTGGGTGGAGACGAGCGCGTCCTTCTGGTAGACAATTCTGCCCAGGCGCTTGCGATGAATTTGGATGGTGCAGTCCATGTCTTCCACTATGGTGTCGGAGTTCCACTCCAACTGGGCGAATGCGGTAGCCCGGAAACTGGAAGCGCACCCTGGGGCGACGGTGACTACATTCATGTTGCTCTGGCCCGCTTTGTAAATCGCGTGCGACATCCAGTAGGCCAACGAACGATAGGCAGTAAGCCAGTTGTGCGGGGTACTCTTTGCCCGGCCGCACACCGCCGCCACCGAGAGGTCGCTGAAAGTTTGGCGGATTACCTCAAAATAGTTTTCACAGACCTCAGTGTCCGCATCCATCAAACAGATGTACTCATAGCGCGCAACCAGCCTGAACTCGAGCGCGCCCCGCCTTATGCTGTGTGCTTTACCGATGTTTTTCTGGTTACGCAGGACGTTGACTTGCAACGAGCGGGCGATGTCGCCCGTGCCATCGCTGGACCCGTCGTCAATCACATAAATGTCGGCGGCCGGAACACCCGCCCGCAAAATGCTACGCAGCGTCTTGCCAATTCCCAGGCACTCGTCCTTGGCGGGAAGCAACACACAAACGCGGTTCACAGGCCACCTCTTATGACCAGTTCACCCGCATCGAAGGAGAGTGAATAAATTCCGTGTTTGTCCGGATGCAGCTCACGAGCGCGCTGAAAGACGCGGTTACCTCTCCGCACCCGGGCTTTGAGCACTACCCCAGCAGGAAATGGATGGGGCAGATCCCAAGCGAACTGCTTGCCGCCATCTACACTGTGCGGCTCGGCTTGCTGCACAATCCGTTGCGCCCGGAAGTAGGCTGCAACCACTCCGAAGGGGGCGATCCACAGGCCTTGTCGCTCTTTGGCTCTCAGGTAATCCAATACAGAAACGAAGGTGGTGGCTGGAATTGGCTCCCATCCTGTAGACGGATCGTCAACACCGTGCATCTGGAAGGTTGTCCATGCTCCTAAAGAGATTGCTTTATCAATCCAGCCCTTGTAGATCGGGGCGTCGTAGCGGGTGTAGCTGGGCTGGCTGGGCAGGCTGTACCAGTCAGGCTCAGCATCCGGCCTGACGTACAGCAGATCTCCTCCGCCGCGCCACCCACGCGCGGCAAAGTCGTAACGCTTGACCCAGAACGCAAGACCTGGGGAACTCTCCTCGTAGGGATAGGCGAAGATGAGGACGTCAGACTTGAAGTTGCTGTCCAGGAATCTCTTCGCATCTTCTACCTGAACCTCTTCGTTCACCTTGGTAAGCGTTGCGGGGTGCTCATGGCTGACGGAGTGATTGCCAATTTCATGTCCTTGTCGTTGTGCCTTCCTCCAATCGTCTAGCCGGGTGAGTTTGGAGACGGTGAGGAAGAAGGTGCCGCGCAGATGACGCCGGTTCAGCAATGGGACAACGCGATCCAGCTGCACGCTATCGGCATCGTCAAAGGTAAGCGATACTGCAGCCCTGTGGCCATTCCAGGGCAACACCTGGAGCGTTGGGGTTTGTGCGCAGCAGCAGGCAACCAGAAAGCTGCACATCAATCCTGCTTCGAATAGTTTTCTCATCAACTTATGGGCGCAGAGCTCGCGGGGATATTACCCCTGCCAATTGGGGAGGCCCGCACGAGTGCAATGGCAGTGCCAATACGGGGCACCGCCGCAAGAGAAACTCACGCCCTGGCCCTCCGTCTGGGGTATGGAAGCAACTTCCACAAACGCAACAGCTTAGCGTTCCGCCGTGATGCCGCACCCAGACGCGTTCGTGAATTGCAGATTACTTTTAGAGGGAAGATACGGTTACGTTGGTAACTTCAGCTCTAAATGGCGAAGGAGGGAGATTTTCATCCCGAGAGGTAAACATATTCCACAGTACTGATCGTCGTTAGTGTTGTGGCGCTCCCGCACGGCGGTTGAAGTCCACATTTCGCCCAAGGGTGTACCGCGGGAAAACCCTGGAAACGCGACACCGCGGCCCAAGAATCCTACTGGACTATCAGGGCAACGGAGGTGGTGTGGGTTAATGGCCCAGAGACAGCGGTCACTTGGACGTGGTATGTCCCCGAAGGCGTACCGCCGGCAGGGGTGGGCGCACGGTTGGTGGAAGAACCGCCACCGCCGCAACTGGCCAGCATCAGCGCCAGCAGAAGCGATCCGAGATAGCAAAGGTAACGGCGCGACCTTCGGTACCGAGGTGTTCTGCCTGCGGCGAGCAGCATACCCGGCAGCAGCAGCCAGGTGGCGTAAAGCGGCGAAAGATCATGGGCGCGATTCAGACCGGCAGAGCGGCCAAGGGTCGTCAGGGTCAATGTAGCGGTCACCGGTCCGCCCGCGGGGGCAGCCGTTGGGGCGGTCGAGCAACTGATGTTGGCGCCGACAGGAAGACTGGGGCAGCTCAATACAACCGTCGAATTGAGCCCGTTCATGGGAGTAATCGTAAGCTGGTAGGTAGCGGAGCTCCCCGCCTGGACGGTGGCCTGGCTGGGTGAAGAAGTAAGCGTGAAATCTGGCGGCGCCAACAGGCCGTAAACCAGCAGCTGGCCGGAAACAGTTACCAGGTACACCTTACCGTTGGCGACGACGGGCGAAACGTATTTGGCGTAGTTGCCGACGCTGTCGCGGGTACTATTTTGGTTGCTGTCCCACAGTTCGTTCAGATTGGTCGCGTCGAAGGCGCGCAAGATTCCCGGCATGGGCGAATGGCTGGGGTCGCCGCTGGCCGTTGCCGAGGACCAGAGAATAGCGCTGCCAGGTGAGTCTCCGTTGGAAGAAACCGCTAAGGCGGCGTTGTTGGCATCGCCGCTGGTGTTGGCAATCGTGCCCACCGAAACCGGGGTGGTCTGGAATGTTGTCCCGTTAAATCGCCAAGCCTTAGGCAGGTCACCCGGGCCATACAGGTATAAAAGCGGACCGAACGTCGAACTGTCCCAGTACACCGGGGCTCCGATGATTTGACCGGTGGTGGCGTGCCATTCCTGCAAATCGGCATCAAAGGTTGCGTTAAACTGGCCCATGTTGCCAGTATCCATCACGCGAATCCATCCATCCTTGCCGCCCGACAACAGCAGATTGGTTCCGGGCAGCAAGAGGGGCCCGCCGGAGCCAAGATCGGTATCGCTAGCACTCAATGAACTCTGATCGTCGGGGGTAAAGTAGTCGAGGACAGAAAGGCTGGAACCGTCCAGCTTGAGAATAGAGTCTCCGTAGGCGGAGCCGCCGGTATTGGCGGTGAAGGCGCCGTTGCCAGTGGCTACGTAGACGTTTCCGGAGCCATCCACCACTGGACCCTGTCCGCCTTGCCAGATGCCTCCTTCGGAACTTGAGGGACTGCTATTAAACACGACCTTCTGCTGCAAGGTGATGGCATCGTAGACCATAAGCCACCCGTGCCACACACTGATATCTCCGATAGCGCCAAACCCTAAATACAGTTTGCCGTTAGCCAGCAATAAGGCGGGATGGTTCACATGGTAAAGAACATTGAAGCCGGAGGCCGTGATGTCCACCGGGCTGCCCGGCATCTCCGCCCCCGAGGTGATATTCAGGGCGTGAAGGCGGAAATGATAGCTGTTGTCGCTGTCCTTGTTCTTGGCAACGACATATAGGACCTGTCTGCCCAAGTCAATTACCGGAGTGGAGGTGATACCGATTTCGGGAGTGATGTCCTGAAAGACGCATCCCGAGGAGGCGCAAGCATCCTGGCTGGGGACGGTAGTGCCCAGGTTCTTCTGCCACAACATAGCCGCATTGCGATCATCGGCATCAAAGGCATAAACCGAATTATGTTCGGTTGCCACATAGACGACGTTTCGCGGGGCACCTGCAATCACGAGATTGGCGACGTACAGTGGCTGGGCGTAGATGTTACCGTCCACCGGCAACGTGAACAGCTTGCCAAAATTGCTGATGTTGACATTAGAAGTATTAAGCCAGATCTCCTGGCGATTCTGCCCGGTGCGGTAATTGTCATTGTGCCCGGTGAGAACCGAGACTTGCGCCGTCAACAGGGACGGCGACACCAGAACCAAAATGAGCTGCAAACTGAGTCTTGTCATGCGTATCATCGCGCTGGACCCGTGATGCGGGCCAACAACGGTTCGGCGCTGTCTGGCGCTTGCACAGATTTGCACTACAAAATCGTCACAGTAAACGCATGTGGCGCGAAATACTTAGGCAGGACGAGTGGCTTTGATCGCGTTACGACGGGACGCCCCTTGCTCTGATTGTCTCTATCCAGGCCAGAGCTGTCAATGTGCATGACTTTGCATTGGTGAGTGCGCAAGGTTTGCGTACGGCAGGAGCGTGCCACAACTGAAGCGCTCTGCAGGCACGAAGATTTTTGCGGGTGCGCGACTGCACCGACTGTTGCACTGAAAGTGTAAACATTTTGCATTTCCCCCGGGCCGGCGATTCCAGTTTGCAAGAAGTTTTGACAGGTAAGTACCTCCTGGAGTAAACCATAGGACACCCTGTGCTTGGGTTCGTGCCTCCCCTGTTTACTGACTTTCAACGTGCTCAGGCCGAATTATCAAAGGAGTTCCCTTGGGGCGCAGCATACGTGTCCTTTTTAGACTCTGGTTTTGCGTTGTAATTGCGGGCATTGCATCCGGCCAGGTTTCTGTTCTTACACAGCACAATGACGTTGCCCGTACCGGGCAGAACCCCAACGAAACCATTCTCAACACCTCAAACGTGAATGTTTCCCAGTTTGGGAAACTATTCTTTCGCGCGGTAGATGGCGAGATTTATGCGCAACCGCTATATGTCCCCAGCCTCACCCTGGGCGGCAGGACGCGCAATGTGGTCTATGTGGCCACCGAGAACAACAGCGTCTACGCCTTTGACGCCGATGATCCCAACGCCTCCGTACCCCTGTGGAGAGTGAACCTGGGCACCCCCGTCCCCAGTTCCGATATCTGCACGCCATCGGTGAGTGGATGCCCATATGTTGACCTGACTCCCCAAATCGGCATCACCGCGACTCCGGTCATTGATCCGGGTTCGGCAACCATGTATGTGGTCGCCAAGACCAAGAACACGAGCAACAACACCTACCACTTCTTCCTGCACGCTCTCGACCTGCTTAGCGGCGCTGAGAAATTCGGCGGTCCGGCAGAAATTACGGCCACAAATTTCATTCCCCTCAATCACACCAACCGGCCCGGCCTCCTGCTGGTAAATGGCACTGTTTATGTCGCGTTCGGCTCGGTGGGCGACATCCGTACCTGGCACGGCTGGATTTTTGGATTTACTTCCTCCACCCTGCAGTTGAGAGTTGCCTTCAATGCCACGCCCAACGGGAGCTACGGAGGAGTGTGGGCAGGAGGCGTGGGACTGGCAGCCGATGCGGACAACGTCTACGCCGCCACCGGCAACGGAACTTTCGACATTAACACCGGCGGCTCCGATTACGGCGACTCTGTCCTGAAGCTCAGCACTTCCTCCGGCTTGAGCGTTGCTGATTACTTCACTCCCGATAATCAGTCCTATCTGTTCAGCGCCGACGCGGATTTGGGTTCAGGCGGCCCGCTCCTGCTCCCCGGCACCAACCTGCTGGTAATGGCTGGCAAAGATGGCATCCTGCGCCTCATCAACACCAGCAACATGGGCAAATTCAACTCCACCTTCAATGCGGATGCGCAGGAGTTTCAGGTCAGTTCCGGGCAGGTGCTAGGCGGTTTCGCCTATGCCGATAGCCCGTCTTTCGGGCCCGCAATTTATCTCTGGGGGCCGGGCGGCTACTTGAAAGCGTGGAAATTCAACGGCTCCACTTTTCAAACCACACCCGCTTCGCAGGGCACGATCAGCAACGTCGCGGGCGAATCCCCGACGGTTCCCCTGTCTATTTCTTCTAACCAGAACCAGACGGGAACCGGAATCGTTTGGGCGGTCAAGCCGGCTTCCGACCCCAATCACACGACAGTCGCCGGCACGGTGTATGCCTTCGACGCCAATGACCTCACCCACGAACTGTGGGACAGCAATCAGAACGCCTCGCGCGATGCCCTGGGCAACTACGCCAAGTTCTGCCCGCCGACGGTGGCCAATGGCAAGGTGTATTTGGGCACCTTTTCCAATCAACTGGTAGTTTACGGACTCAATCCACCCGCGGCTACCGCAATCGCCTTTGTGCAGGTCAACTCCGCCACGCCGCAGACGGCGACGGCGAGCACATCGGTACCCTACTCAGTAGCCGAAACGGCCGGAGACCTGAACGTCGTGGTGGTGGGCTGGAACGACACCGTCTCATCGGTCAGTTCGATCAACGACAGCGCGGGAAATGCTTACGCCCTGGCGGTGGGCCCAACCACGGCATCGGGTGCGCGCCAGTCCATTTACTATGCCAAGAACATCAGGGGCGGCAGCAACACCGTCACTGTGAACTTCAACCAGGCCGCGTCCTACCCGGATATTCGCGTGCTCGAATATGCGCATGCCGACACTACCAACCCGCTGGACGTGACCGCAGCCGCCACCGGCAGCAGCACGACCGCGAACAGCGGATCCGCCACCACCACCGCCGCCAATGAGTTGGTTTTCGCAGCCGACACAATCGCCACCGGCACGCCCGGGCCCGGCACCGGTTTTACCGCCCGCATCATTACTCCGCACGATTCCGACCTTGCCGAGGACGAGTTTGTAGGCGCCCCCGGCACTTACTCCGCCACCGCTCCTCTTGCTCCGAGTGGCTACTGGGTAATGCAGATGGCGACCTTCAAATTTCAGAGCACCGCGGGAGGAGGAGCGCCTGGGGTAAGCTCAATCTCGCCGACTTCGGGCCCGACCAACGGTGGGACGGCAGTGACCATCAGTGGCAGCAACTTTGCCGCCGGAGCCACGGTGACCTTAGGAGGCACTTCGGCCACGAATGTCACCGTGGTCAGCAGCGCATCCATTACCGCCACTACTCCGGCACATGCGACCGGGACTGTCAACGTGGTCGTCACTAATACCGACGGGCAGAGCGCTACCCTTTCCAACGGATTCACGTATACCAACACCAGCCCCACAGTGACTTCGGTCTCGCCCAACTCCGGACCCACAGGCGGCGGCACGACAGTGACCATCGGCGGGACCAATTTCCTTTCCGGCGCCGGCGTCAGCTTCGGCGGCACAGCAGCCAGCAACGTCACCGTGGTCAACAGCACCTCGATTACCGCCACCACTCCGGCCCACGCCGCCGGCACGGTCAACCTGGTGGTCACCAACACTGATGGGCAGAGCGGCACGCTGACCAACGGCTTTAATTACGCGTCGACTGCGCCGGCCATTAATTCGATTTCCCCCGCGTCAGGAACGGCGAATGGCGGTACCTCGGTGACCCTCAGTGGCAGCAATTTCAACGCCGGAGCCAGGGTGACCTTTGGAGGCACTTCGGCCGCCAATGTCACCGTGGTCAACAGCACCTCCATTACCGCCACCACTCCCGCACATGCCGCCGGGACCGTCAACGTGGTCGTGACTAATACCGACGGGCAGAGCGGGACGCTGACCAACGGCTTCAGTTTCACCTCTTCTTCAGCCTCCACCATCACCTTTGTGCAGGTGGCAGCCGCAACGCCACAGGGTTCCGTCGCCACCGTATCAGTCCCCTACTCGCACGCGCAGACGGCCGGAAATCTAAACATCGTCGTGGTCGGCTGGAACAACACGACGTCTTCGGTCGGCGCCCTCAGCGACAGCGCAGGAAATAGCTACGCACTGGCCGTCGGCCCGACCACGGTATTGGGCGGCGCACGCCAATCCATCTACTACGCCAAAAACATCAATGGCGGCAGCAATACGGTCACCGTTACTTTCAGCCCGGCGGCCGCTTCCCCTGACATTCGTGTTCTGGAATATGCCGGCTGCGACGTTACCAGCCCTCTCGACGTGACTGCGGCCGGCAGCGGCAGCAGCACCACCGCGAACAGCGGTTCGGCCACAACTTCGGCCGCCAACGAGCTGATCTTCGGTGCCGACACGATTGCCACGGGCACACCCGGACCGGGCGCCGGCTTTACGACCCGCATCATTACCCAGCCGGATTCAGATATTGCCGAGGACAAGACCGGCGCTACGGCCGGCTCTTACTCCGCCAGCGCTCCCCTCTCTCCCAGTGGATACTGGGTGATGCAGATGGCCACTTTCAAAGTGCAGAACAGCGGAGGAAGCCCGGCGCCGATCGTCAGCTCAATCTCCCCCACTTCGGGCTCGGCCAACGGAGGAACTGCCGTGACTATTACCGGCAGCAACTTTGCTAGCGGAGCGACGGTCGGGTTCGGAGGCGTAGCGGCCACAAATGTTGCCGTGGCCAGCAGCACCTCCATTACCGCCACCACTCCCGCACATGCCGCCGGGACCGTCAACGTGGTCGTGACTAATACTGACGGGCAGAGCGGGACGCTGACCAACGGCTTCAGTTTCACCTCTTCTTCAGTCTCCACCATCACCTTTGTGCAGGTGGCAGCCGCAACGCCGCAGGGTTCCGCCACCACCGTGTCAGTTCCCTACTCGCTGGCGCAGACGCAGGGTAACCTGAACCTTGTCGTGGTGGGCTGGAATGACACCAGTGCATCGGTGAGTTCGATCAGCGATAGCGCGGGAAACACCTATCTGCTGGCGATAGGCCCGACAACGGCTTCGGGCGCGCGCCAATCCATCTACTACGCCAAAAACATCAAAGGCGGCAGCAACATGGTGACCGTCAACTTTAGCCAGGCGGCATCTTCGCCGGACGTTCGTGTGCTGGAATATTCTGGTGCC
Source organism: Terriglobales bacterium (assembly GCA_035496875.1). Lineage (GTDB taxonomy): Bacteria > Acidobacteriota > Terriglobia > Terriglobales > Acidobacteriaceae > JAICWP01. Next base: position 13,124 of record DATJEH010000199.1, read on the forward strand.
AGCACCACCAGCCCGCTAGATGTGACCGCCGGCGCCAGCGGGAGCAGCACCACCGCGAATAGCGGCTTGGCCACCACCACAGCGGCCAACGAGCTAATCTTCGCAGCCGACACGATCGCCACCGGCACGCCGGGACCGGGTACCGGATTTACCGCCCGCATCATCACGCAGCCGGACTCCGATATCGCCGAGGACAAAATCGGCTCGACCGCCGGCACTTACTCCGCCACCGCTCCAGTTTCACCCAGCGGGTACTGGGTAATGCAGATGGTCACGCTCAAACCGTAGAGAAGCGCGCCAATATGCAAGAGCAAATCTAGCATCACATTCATGTAGGCGCGCATCCCATCCAGCAACAGTGAATTGCCGCCTTCGGTTGCCGTTGAGAAGTCGGTCAATTACAATTTCGCTCAAGTAGAAGTGATCCCCTGGCCATCGAGAGCGATTGTTTGCTCGTTGCGCGTCCTTCAGTCCTGATGTTCTGCCGTCCGCGCGTCTAAACGAAGGCATGGCTGCGGCCCGGTCGTCGTAGTGACCGAGTGGCTTTTCTTGCCTACCTGCAAGGAGGGTTTTCCATGCGTCATTACCGAGTCCTGTGCTCTGTCCTGTTGCTGGCTTTTGTACTGACCGGGATGGCGGTGAGCCAGGTTGAGGTCGTTACCAATCACAATGATGGAGGTCGAACCGGCGCAAACCTGGGCGAAACTATTCTTAAGACCTCCAACGTAAACACCAGCAATTTTGGAAAGCTCTTCACGCGAACCGTTGACGGGCAAATCTACGCTCAACCCCTGTATCTTTCGGAAATAGCAATTGCCGGCCAAGGAACCCGCAACGTGGTGTACGTAGCCACCGAACACAATACGGTTTACGCGTTCGATGCAGATAATGCCGCTACTTCCGCGCCGTTGTGGCACACCAACCTTGGCCCGTCGGTGCCCAGCGGCGATATCTGCCAGAACATGAGCGGATCGCCTTTTTGCCCTTACCCCGACCTGGCTCCGGAGATTGGAATTACCAGCACCCCGGTGATTGATCCTGCCACGGGAACGTTGTATGTGGTCGCCAAGACCAAGACGACCGGCACCTACCAGTTCATGCTGCACGCGCTGGATGTGGCTTCGGGGGCGGAGAAATTTGGTGGGCCGGTGCAGATTACGGCGTCGGTGCAAGGCAACGGCACGGGAAGCAGTGGCGGGAGCTTGAGCTTCGACGCCCTGCACCACCTGAACCGTCCCGGCCTGCTGTTGTTGAATGGAGTGGTGTACATGGCGTTTGGCGCGGTGGGAGATATACCTCCCTTTCATGGCTGGGTGATGGGCTACGACGCGACGACGTTGCAGCAAGTCTCTGTGTTCAACGCCAGTCCTGACGGCGAAGCGGCGGGAATCTGGGCGGGAGGCCAAGGTCTAGCCGCCGATGGCGACAGCATTTACCTGGCAACGGGCAACGGAACCTTCGACGGAAACAGCGGCGGGCGGGATTGGGGCAGCAGTTTCCTGCGCCTGAGCCCTTCGCCGGCTCTGACCGTAGCGGATTACTTTACGCCGTATGACCAGGGCTATCTGAGCTCGGCGGACCTGGACGTGGGCGGAGGCGGGCCGATGCTGTTGCCCAACATGAACCTGGTAGTGGGCGTGGGCAAAGACGGAGTGCTGCGGCTGGTGAGCAAGAACCAGTTCGGCAAGTACAACGCCGCCTTCAATAATGATGTGCAGGAATTTCAGCCTACCGGTTTTTTCCTGGGCGCGCCCGTATTTTGGGCCGGAGCTCGCGGTCCCGCCATTTATCTCTGGGCCCCTGGCGATTATCTGAAGCAGTACGGGTTCGCAGGCGCACGGCTGCAAACCACGCCGCTATCTCAAAGCGCGATGAGCGCGCCGGGGCAGATTTCGAACAGCGTTCCGCTGTCGCTCTCGGCGAACGGAGCCGCACCCGGCAGCGGGATCGTATGGGCAACCGCAGCTATGGCGCAAGATAGCAGCGGGCAGCTAACAGGTATTTTGCGCGCCTTCGATGCCGATGACCTCTCGCACGAGCTGTGGGACAGCACGCAAAACGCCCAGCGCGATGACCTGGGATACTTCGCGAAGTTTGCGCCTGCCACGATCTCCAACGGCAAGGTGTATGTTCCTACTTTTTCCAACCAACTGGTGGTATACGGGCTAACCAGCGGTGACTTCAGCCTTAAGACAGATGACCACGTGGTTCTGCCCACAGGACAATCCACACGCACTACCGTGCAGGTGATTCCCCAGGCTGCGGGACTGACCAATCAAGTGTCGTTCTCCTGTTCTGGACTGCCGGCGGGAATGAGTTGCACTTTTTCGCCCGGGTCGCTGCCAGCGGGAACCACGCGGATGCAATCTACGCTGACCCTGAGCAACAGTTCGGCGTCAATAAGAAACGGGGGATTTTTGAAGTTCTTCCCCGCCAGCTGGTTTTTGCTGGCAGGCTTGTGCGCGAGTGCGGCGCCGTTGACGGGAAAACGTAAGCGGCGCGTCCGGTGGCTGATTCTGGCCGGGCTTGCTGGGGCGAGTCTGCTGCTGGCCGGTAGCTGCGGCGGAGGGGGGACCGCCAGTCCTGCTCCTGGCGCGGTCTCTCAGCCGCTGAGCACCAAGTTTGCTGTGGTGGCAACCTCCGGGAGCATCGAACACAGAAGCAGCATCACACTGATTACGAAGTAGACTGCAGGATGGCAGGGTGTCCCAAAATCAACCCGCCCAACCCTTGCTGGAGTGCCCCGTGTGGATGAGAAGCGGCCTGCCTTCCCGTCCGCAATCTTTTGCATATACCTGGGCTTATCAAGCCCAAAATGTATCCTTCCGGGCCAATGAGATGGAAGGCTACTTGCACCACGCCCATAGCACATATGGGCCGAGATTGGCGTGTTGACACCCTTCGGGGCTACTTTTTGTTCCTGATGACGCTGGCACATCTTCCGGAAGAAGTGCTGCTGCGCCTCGCCGAATACTTCTTCGGCTTTGCATCGGCGCCGGACGGATTTGTCTTTCTCTCTGGCATGACCACCGCCTGGGTATACCTGCGAGTGCGCAACAAACGTGGGCCCTCGGCGATGCGCGCCAAAGCTCTTCGCCGAACGGGCGATATCTATTTCACACATATGCTGCTGCTCAGTCTCGCCATTATCGCGGGGGCGAGAATGGGGGCCGCATCGGTCCGCTCCTTGCATCCCCTGCTCACGCTGCTCAGCGGCAGCCTCTTCCTGTATCAGCCAAGAATGCTGGACATCCTGCCCATGTATTGCATTTTCTTTCTGTGTATTCCGCTGACGCTGGAAGCGATGATGAGGGGGAAGGCGTGGCTGGTGGGTGTAATCAGCGGGGCAATGTGGCTGGCAGCACAATGCGGCGTGGGAGACGCGGTTCGGGGCGTAACCTGGATCGACCTGGGTACGTTCAACGTGCTCGCTTGGCAGGGCTATTTCATCGCCGGACAATATATCGGCTATCGCCGGGTGGCAGGAAAGACCGTGGTCCCCAAGAGCCGCAGGTTGCTGGCGCTTTGCGCGGCAATCGCTCTGTTGCTCTTTGAGCAGCGCCACTTCGGCCTTGTCACGGCATCATGGCTGCAGTTCGTGGGTGGTCCGGATCACAATCCTGTCCGGTTTCTGGACGCTGCCTGCCTCGGATATCTTGTGTGGTGGGTACCGCGTTCCCTGGATGAGAGGCTGAAAGTTTACCGCCTGTTTCAGATGTTTAACTATCTGGGTCAGCATTCGTTGCAGGTATTTGCCTGGTCCATCGCTCTGACCACTACAATGGTCCATTTCCGGGCTTACTTCTGGAACCCCTTTTCCCCGATGGGAAGAGTGGCAGTGGCGGTGCTGGCCGGTCTTACGCTAGTCATACCGGCCTGGCTGCACCAGCTCTATCGGCAGCGACGCTCGGGCAAACCAATTGTCCTTGCCACGTATCACGCCTCAGCCGGCGACGAGCAGAGAAACACCCAGCAACCGCTTATGCCTTCTGCTTCCGCTGGATGATCAGTTCCGTGACCTTAGTAATCACGGCGGCGAAGGAATCCTGCGCTTTGGTAAATGCGGCGTTAGCGCGATTGGTGATAGCATCGGGTGCGCTGTTACAGCTGCGTGAAAGCACCACGATAGGAAGTGTGGAATCAAGGGCGCGGATCTGACGCACCAAGGTTTCGCCGTCCATGTCGGGTAACCGGTAATCGAGGATGACGCCGTCCACTGGTGCAGCCGAGATGAGGGCCAGTCCCTCCTGCGCCGTCGTAGCAGTCAGGACTGAATAGCCGCAATTCTCCAGGATAGGTTTGCGCAGGGTCACACCAGCAAGGTGATCGTCAATCCAGATAAGTGTGCTCATAATGCCGTGCCCATGCTGCGCATGGTTGGGACTGGACGAAGGGGTCGCTTACGCTTGGCCAGATAAGAATTGCAACACACTAGCGCTGTCGCGCCTGCATCGTCAAGGCCCGAAAAAGGTGCACTTGCCGCTCCAGAGAGGGGCGGAAAAGTGCTATGCTAAGCGGCATTTGGCCGAAGCCGCCTGGCTTTGGGCGCGGGTGGAGCAACAAACAATATTGCTTGGGGGAGAATCATGAGGCCTAGATCAGCAGCTGTATCCCAAGCTGCAGCGGATGCAGTGTGGTCCTTTCGAGATCCGGCGGGCAGCGTAATCGCGATTGACGACCGCATATTGCGGGTGGTGAAGCCGGCGTTTCGGCCTGATGTGGAAGCAGTGCTTAACTCGCGGGCCATTCAAAGGTTTATCCGGGAAGGTAAGTTCGTAAGAACTACGCCGTTGAACGCAGCTGACGGCAACCTGCCGGAAGTAGTGCGCCAGCATTTGGTGTGGCATATTGACGCGGAAGTCCTGGAGCACGAGCGGATCTGGTTTCAGTCTTTTCCCTCAGAATGGCCGGCAGAAATGCTGCACGCCGCCGGAGAGCTGACCCTTGACCTGGCGGAGGCGTTGGTTGAGGAGGACCTCGGGCTTAAAGATGGGACGCCCTTCAATGTTTTGTTCCGGGGCACGCAGCCGGTGTTCATTGATGTGCTTTCGGTGGAACATCGCGATGCGCGTAATCCGGTGTGGCTGCCCTACGCTCAGTTCGTGCGCACCTTCCTTCTCCCCCTGCTCGCCGCGCGCGATCTCGCGGCACCTATTGGGCGCACATTTCTCGCCAGCCGGGAGGGATTAGAGCCGGAAGAAGTTTATAGCTCGATCGGATGGTGGAAACGGCTGCGGCCACCCTTCCTGGAACTGGTGTCCATGCCCACCTGGCTGAGCGACCGCGGAAAGAATGATAAGGGCGCCATCTACCAGCCCCGGAAGATGAAGACTGCGGAGCAAACGCGATTCGTGTTGCGTGGCGTGCTGCGCCGCCTCAGGAGGGGCATGCGTAGGGTGCGGCCCCGTGAGCCTATGTCCTTCTGGTCCAAGTACACCAGCATGACCCACTATTCGGAAGAAGAACTGGGCAGGAAGATGCAGTTTGTGCAAGCCGCGGTGACAGAAAGCGGGGCCAGGAAAATCCTCGATATTGGCTGCAACACCGGCCGCTTCAGCATCGGGTGTGCAGAGGCGGGCAGAAATGTGGTGGCGGTTGACTCTGATGCGGCGGTCGTGGGCTCTCTCTGGCGGACGGCATCACAGCGCCATCTGAACATTCTCCCTTTGGTGGTGAATATTGCGCAGCCCACGCCGCCCACTGGCTGGCGGAACCGGGAATGCCCCTCATTTCTGCAGCGGGCGCGCGGCTCCTTCGACATGGTGCTGATGCTTGCCTTTATTCACCACCTGCTGGTCAGCGAACGGGTGCCGCTGTTCGAGATCCTTCGCGTAACCGCTGAACTGACCCGCGACGCAGCTGTGATCGAGTTCGTGCCAGTCAGCGATCCCATGTTCCGACGCCTGCTGAGGGGCCGGGACGAACTGCACCGCGACTTCACACCGGAGAACTTCGAGCAGGCATGTTCCGGGTTTTTCCGGATTGTTCGCAAAGAAGAGCTGGCACCTGGGTCACGCTGCCTCTATTTTCTCCGCAAGTGAAGCATAGGAGCTAATTCAGCGGGCGTGCTGCCGCATCCAGTCCGGCAGATTCGCTGCAGTGACTTCTCCCCGCAGGATGGCGGAAATGAGAGGGCGGATGATGGGCGTAGTAAACGGTGTGTCGAACACCACTCCCTGCCGCTGTCCCGGCATTTTCACCATAAAAGGTACCAGGGGAACAGGATCGGGATGCGCCATCATAACCTGGCGCAAGGAATGGTCGGAGGTAATGATGATCGCGGAGTGGTCCCACAATCCCGCCTGCTCCATGGAGCCGCGGATAACACCCAGAGTGCGATCGGCGAGGAGAAGATTGTCAAAAAACCAGTCCTTGTGGACAGCGAAAGGGGTAACGCCGCTGCTGTACCGGTCGAAAATCTCCGGCCCGTGTGGCACCGGGAGGTGAATGAAGACTAGGCCTAGCTGCGGATCGTCGGCCATGGATTCGGCCTTCACAACCACATGCCGCAGGCGCTGAATGAGGCGCACTCGCGACTCCAGCGGAGTAAGCGCATCCAGTTCATCCACAAAACTTCTGCCCGCAGCCGGTGTGTCAGTCACTCCGGAATAGATGGGCTCCGAGTAACAATCGGTAATCAGCGACGCAAAGATGCGGCAGTAAGGCAAATACCACCCGACGACACCGACATTGACGCGCGCGCTCCGCATATCGGCGAACAGGTTGGGAGCAGCGCCCCAGTCTTGCGGCGGCCCGTCCTCCGAAAACCGCAATAGCAGGGAGCGGTCCCCCTGCGCGGCGGGGAAACCGTAGAACTCTCTGCCGCTGATGATGGAGGGCACAGCTTTCTCCGTATCGGTAGCCGGCTGGTGCGCCGCAGTGGCAAACAATGCCTGCGCCCGCACCCGGTCAAACTCGGGAAGGCGAATGCCCACAGGCCGGCGCGGGAAGCTCAAGGCGAAATCCATTTCATCGAAAACCATTATCACTACCCGCCGGACCGGCGGAGGAGGATCAAATCTACCAGCCAAGACCGGTGGCGGGTTATGTCGGGCGGACACCAGCGCCATTCGAAACAGATTCAGCGGTAACAAAACGACGAGTCCAACGGCGATGAATTCAACCGCAGGCAAGAGCTTGCGCGGGAAACAGACAATCGCGACTCCTGCGGCCAGGGGAAGGACAATCAAGAGCACTGCTGTGAGAGGCCCGTGATAGGGAAAGGCAATACGCCGTACCACATTCGACACCGCGAATAAAGGGAGGGCATAGACGAGTCCCTCAAAGATGCGGCCCCTCAGCTTGAGTTTTGCCGTCAGCACCAGGAGAAGGTAAAAGATCGCCGCCAGCAAAAGCACGTTCAGAAACATAGTTAACTCATCAGCCCAGGACCAGGAGGGAGAAAGGAAGGAAGTACCGTAAAGTCGCCTCTGCCAGGCGCTAAGGAAGGCCAGGTTAGCCAGCGAGAGCGCTATGAGAGCGCGTCGCAGACGATGGCGAGGAAGCTTCGCGCGAGGCGCTTGCTCGCCGGACTCTTCGCGTGTGTTGGCAAGCAACCGGCCCATGCCATCCCCGCCACATAGTACATCGAAAATCTCGTAGCATGATACATCCTCAATCTGGTGCGAAAAATAATCAGGAAGGTGTCAGTTTATTGGGTATGCAAAGATTTGCGGCGCGAACCGCCTGATATTCAACCATATGCGCGCCATGCCCGAGAATATTGACTTTTCTGGAGAGGAGTTTGCGCCTCCCTGCAACTCGACAATTGCGACTAGGCTGATGTACGATGCTTCATCGTTGTGCGCCGCTTCAGCGGGATCGCCAGATCCGAAGGCTGAAGGAGAACAAATGGGCAGAGTAGCTTTGTGGGGTTCGGTCGCAGCGTTCCTATGTATCACGGCTTCCCTAGTAAACGCCGGAATTAAACCGCAGGCTGGATTGGCATACACGGATCCTGGCTCGGGTGCCATGATCATCCAGCTGTTGACTACCTTCGGGCTGATGGCGGCCTTTTATTTCAGCCGGGCTCGGCACTGGGTGGCAAAACGCCTGGGATTGGCGAGAGGCACACAGGAAAGCGATGCCAGTGCTCTTCACCCCGAGGATGAGAGCGGCGCTGGTAACGATTGAAAGCGGGGTCGTTCTGGTAACGGCAGGTCTCGCGGTCTCAGCCGGGGCGGGTGGACGACAATTTCTTAGCCTTCGGGAAAAGGGCGGGGCAAGTGGTACGTCCAGCAACGCTGGTGATGATCTGCCCGGGGCAGCTGCAGTCTACTTGCGGGCCAAGCCCAGCACGCTAAGGAAAAAACTGCTAAGGATAATCTGGCACCCGAGGGTCAAAGCCGTGACCGAGGGGACCACCGTCCGCAGCATGGTGCTGGTATTCAAGGGTCCAAAATTGCGCGTGCTCCAAACGTGAACAGCATACAGGGAGCTGGCCAGGCCAGTCAGAACAAGCAGGGCGCCGAGAGTCAATCCCGTTTCCAGAGTGACAATCTTGAACCAGCGCTGGGCCGCGGGATCGTGAGGCAGGAGGCCCTCGGTCATGCCGTAGATTTTGGTGAAAACGGCAAACGCGACTGACTGGAATCCAATGAGAATGGCGACCATGGCGTAAAGCAAGGTATGCACGTCAAAAGTGATGCCCTTGACCATCCGGGGCTGCGGCAGCAGCCACAGCGCCAAAGTTGCCCCGGCCAGCATCATAAGCATTCCGGGGTAGAGAAAGAGCCAGCGCGGGCTGTAGAGCAGCAAGAAGCGCAGGTGCCGCCAGCCATCGCGCCATGTCCGGAGGTGAGGGCGCCGGTTGCGTCCGTCGCGGGAAAGAGTGGTAGGCACCTCGGTCACACGCAAACCCATCAACTCGGCTTTCACTACCATTTCGCTGGCAAATTCCATGCCGGTGGTGCGCATGCCCAGCTTGTCGTAGCCAGACTTGCTGAAACCGCGCAAGCCACAGTGAATGTCGACGCACTTGCTGTGAAAAAACACGCGGCTGAGAAACGACAACACGGGATTGCCAAGATAGCGGTGCAGCAGGGGCATGGCACCAGCCTGGACGCCTCCGGCAAAGCGGTTTCCCATCACCAGTTCGTAACCGGCGCGCAGCTTTTCCAAGAAGCGAGGAATGTGGCGGAAGTCGTAGCTGTCGTCGGAGTCGCCCATAATCAGAAAGCGCCCCCGGGCAGCGCCGATACCACCCATAAGGGCACTCCCGTATCCTTTTTGCGACACATTGACCACGTGGGCTCCCATGGCGCGAGCGATGTTTTGCGAGCCATCTATGCTGCCGTTGTCCGCGACCACAATTTCGCCCGCAATTCCCTGCTCTTGAAAGACGCGCTGGATTTTTTCGATACAGAGGGGCAAGGTGCGAGCCTCGTTAAGGCAAGGCAGTACCACCGACAACTCAAAGGGCTCGTTCCGTGGTACAGGCGAGGAAGGTGATGCTAGGGAAATGAGGGGTGACGAAAGACTCATGGCTAACCACGCAAACCCAGTTGCCGCACCAGGGACCTGGCATCACAGCTAGAAAAAACGATACCACAACAAGGTCCAGATCGCGGACATGCCATCGTTCCACCGGATCTTTTTCCCGGCACCTTTGGGGCGCGGATCGTATGAAATTGGGACTTCATGGATCGCTTCTCCCATGCGGCAGACTTTGGCCGTGACTTCGGGACAAAATTCGAAGCGATTGCCCTTCAGCGGAATGCGTTTGAGCAGCGAGGCGCGAAACACCTTGTATCCCGTGGCTTCATCGCGAATGTTACAACCGTAGAGAAAATTCGTGAGCCAGGTAAGAAACTTCGCCCCCAGAAAGAAAAACAGTCCGCGTTGCGGCCGATCAGGTCGAACGCCGTAGACGACATTGGCGCGCCCGCTCTTGAGCGGCTCGAGAAGGGCCGCGTAGTCGTTGGGGTCATACTCCAAGTCGGAATCCTGGATGATTATGTACTCCCCCAGGGCATGACGAACACCGGTGCGAATAGCGGCTCCTTTGCCCCGATTTCGGTCATGCAAAATGACCCGCACCTGGGAATCGTCTGGCAGGCCGAGAAGAGTTTCCCGCGTACCATCGGTCGAGCCGTCATCAACGACGATAATCTCTTTTGGCATGGGAACCTGTTTTACCATTTCCAAAACAGTCGTGATCCAGCGCGATTCGTTGTAGACGGGAATGATAACCGAAAGATAACCCTTGGCACCGGCAGCCGTAGTTGGGCTTTCAACAAGACTCGGATGTACCTGGGGCACCGATGCGGGCGTGCTCATATTTTCCTGGCCTCCTGCAAGGCAACGCAGTCCGGGAAAAGGCTGCCGAGGGGCGGGTTAAGCGATGGAAAGCCCCACAAACCTGCAAGCCGCACTTGTCCTAACTCCTCAGACCATCCCATCCGGAAGCAATCGCAGGACCACCCTTTTGCCGCCATCAACGGACTAAAACCTCAAGCCCAGCAATCAGTTGCAGGCCAGCTTAGAAGTAGAAGACCAACCGATTGCAAATATTTGCAGAAGCCCGGGACGTGAAATTTCTCCCGCCCACACCTGGAACGAGGGGCCTGTCAGCAATCCGATGTCAGTCTGGGTTCAGCAGCACCCAAGTCCCGTATCCTTTGCGTGGCGGCCAGTAGTATACACCGACTCCTCTCGCCAAATAGGTTGCCGGTAGCCCGTCTCCAGCTGCCGCAAGCGTGGGCAAATGGATCCAGGTGTGGCACGGACGTGCTATCCGGAGGCCGTACAAAAGCGGCTATGATGTCCTTTCCGGCATGTAGCATTTCCCTTCCCAGAGAAATAATTACGTGACATACGGGGACCCGGGAGTTGTGCGCAACGAAATTCGCGGCGGCGAATTGGTCACGGTATCATAGCGGTGACAGAGGAGTAACCGAGATGATTTTTACGGAAACTAAACTCAAGGACGCCTATATCATTGACCTGGATCGCAAAGAGGATGAGCGAGGTTTCTTTGCGCGCGCCTTTTGCCAGAACGAATTTGCAGCCCACGGACTGAAGCCCATCATTGCACAAGCCAACATCGCCTTTAATAACAAACGGGGGACACTGCGAGGCATGCATTTCCAGTATCCGCCGGCGGCGGAGAGCAAGCTGGTGCGTTGCACTCGGGGAGCAATCCTCGATGTTATCGTTGACTTGCGCCCGGAAAGCCCGACCTACCTGAATCATATTGCGGTTGAGCTTAGCGAAGATAATTATCGCGCACTCTACGTCCCCGAGCGCTTTGCCCACGGATATCAGGTGCTGCGGGATAAGACAGAAACTAGTTACCAGGTGGGAGAATTCTATACCCCCGGCAGCGAGGGGGGGCTGATGTATAGCGACCCACGGCTCGGACTCAGATGGCCCTTGCCCGTCTCCACCATCTCGGAGAAAGACAAGAGTTGGCAGTTGCTGTCGGAGCAGGAGAGCGATTTGAAAGTGCGCATGAGCTTGTCGAGTGTGGCACTGGGCCGCTAACCTGCCGCTCGAATTGGATAAGGGGAAGGAATCGGCATGATCATCATTGATAACGCACTCAGAATGCGGGAAGCAGAAGGCCAGCCCATCCGTGTTGGCATCATCGGAGCCGGCTTCATGGGACAGGGTCTAACCAACCAGATCACCCACAGCGTTCCCGGGATGCGCATGGTGGCCGCCTATGCCCGTCGCGTGGAAAAGGCGGTTAATGTTTTCAAATATGCGGGACAGACCGATGTCGTCATCGCCGCCACGCAGGGACAACTGGAAGATGCAATCCGAGCCCGGAGACCAGTGGCGACCGAAGATGCCTTCCTGCTGGCCCGCTCCGAGCAAATTGATGTTCTGGTGGACGTTACTGGTTCGGTAGAGTTTGGCGCCAGAGTCATTCTGGAAGCTTTCAAAAATGGTAAGCACGTTGTGCTGATGAATGCAGAAGTTGATGCCACTATCGGCCCGATTTTGCAGGTTTATGCCGAGAAATACGGAGTTATTCTTTCGGCCTGCGAGGGCGACGAGCCCGGCATTCAGGTGAATCTGTACCGCTGGGTAAAAGGTCTGGGGCTGACCCCTCGGGTAATGGGCAACATAAAGGGCCTGCAGGACCCCTATCGTAACCCCACTACGCAGAAGGGATTTGCGGAAAAGTGGGGGCAAAATCCCGCCATGGTGACCAGCTTTGCGGACGGTTCGAAGATCAGCTTCGAACAGGCGGTGGTGGCCAACGCCACCGGGTTTTTTGTGCAGTCACGCGGCATGTCGAGGGGACGTGAGTATCGCGATGACGTGATGAAAATAGGATCGCTGTATGACATAGAGGAGCTTCGCCGCCTGGGCGGCATTGTGGATTACGTCGTAGGGACTCCGCTGACCAAGGTTTACTGCCTGGCCGAGCATCCCGATCCTAAACAGCAGCATTATCTTAGCCTGTACAAGATGGGCGACGGTCCCCTGTACTCCTTCTTTATTCCCTACCATTTGGTGCATTTCGAAGTGCCAAACGCGATTGCCCGCGTGGCTCTGTTCCGCGACTCCGTGGCCAAGCCGCTTGCCGGTCCAGTGGTGGAGGTGTGTGCGGTCGCCAAGCGCGACCTTAAGGCAGGGGAAACGCTCGACGACTACGGCATGTATATGACTTACGGCGAGGCCGTAAACGTGGACGAGATGAGCCGCCGACGCTACCTGCCGGAAGGATTGGTCGAGGGCTGCCAACTGAAACGCGACGTCGCGAAGGATGCAGTCGTCACTTACGATGACGTGGAGGTCCCGGCAAATCAATTGGGACAGCAACTGCGGGCGGAGCAGTACCGTCATTTCCGCGGCGAGACCTGGCTGGAAGAACTGTTATGCGCGAACAGCCGCACACAAACAGCGAGATGATGCGGCAGGCGATCTCGCGACTCCGATGAAGCTCTCCCCATAAGCCGAGTGAACCCCACGGGAAAAGAGAGCCCGCACTCATCGGCACACCTTAACCCGGAAGCCCAGGCGAAGGAGGCGTAAACTCTCCGTTCTGTCAGCATAATTGCTTTGCGCGAGTAAAAGAATGAGATGGCGGGAGAAGGCCTTACTGCAACAATTAATTGCTCGAATGCCGGCATCCGATGCGCTCTACTACACGTTGCAGCGCCACTTCGGGGACCTCAGGAACGGCCGATTTGATCCTATGGAATGGGTTATCGTCGCAGCCGAGATGGTGAACCGGCTTCGCCGCTCCGGTTTTAGCCTGATCGGCAAGCGCTGTCTGGAGGTGGGTACGGGACGCGCCATTGGTCTTCCCCTGAGCCTGTGGCTATGCGGCGCACAACAGACAGTCACCCTCGACCTCAACAGGTATTTGTCCGCCGAGCTGGTGAAGGAGAGTTGCCGCTGCCTTGGCCGCAACGCCGAAGGAGTGGCGCAGCTGCTTCAGGAAGTTGATGAAGACGGTGGCCTGCGAGAGCGTCTCGACCGGCTCTCCAGTTTCTCGGGGGATACACGTTCATTGTTGAAATTGATTAACGTTACTTATATGGCCCCCGCCGATGCCACGCACGTTGCTTTGCCCGATCATTCCTGCGACTTCCATTTCTCCTATTCTGTTCTTGAGCACGTGCCAGGTTCAGAGATTGTGGCCATGCTGCGCGAGGCCGGGCGCCTGCTTAGCCCCGAGGGCGCGCTGCTCCACATTTTTGATCTCTCCGATCACTTTTCCTATGCCGATGATTCGATTACAAAGATCAACTTCCTTCGCTTCACGGATACACAGTGGAGGCGCTGGGCGGGCAACAAATACATGTACCACAATCGGCTGCGTCCTTCCGAGTTCGTAAAGTTGTTCCAGGAGGCGGGTGTTCGTATCAAGTGGGAATCGCGAGCATTGGATCGGCGCTCGCTGCAGCAACTCCAACGCGGGTTTCCGGTTCAGCAACGATTTCAGTCTTTTCCGCATGACGAACTAGCGGTAGGCGCCATGCAGATCATGGGAACATTCCCGGCCAGTGGGGCAGCAACATCAATTGCGGACAATTCGCATCCTGTCGAAGTCAAGTACCGCAAGTAATTCGACTCGCCTGCGACTCAGGGGCTGGTTGGCCTAGCTAGTGAAACCGCGCGGTGAGGATTTTCAGGCCCTGCTTTCCATCCAGTTTCAGGCGGCATGCCTTCTCCCCGGAACAGGAACCAGCCCAGCCTTCGAACTTATGCCCGGAATCAGGGACCGCCGACAGTTCAACTTTGGTGCCATTGCTGGCTGCCAGGTTGCACTGGTCGCTACGGTCACAGTTGATTCCGGCAGGATGGCTGGTAATGGTTCCGGGCCCGATAACGCTCACCTGTACCGCCCCCACGCAAGGAGCGGGCGAACTCACGCCGGCCATGCCCGCTGGCACGCACGGATCGGCAATGTGCAGGTGCCGGGTTATGTCGCATAGCCCCGCCGAAGGGCAGGGACCTTTGCCAAGAGCAAAATCGGACCACTCCAGATTGCACTGCCCACGTGGACCGCACCCGCGATTGACCCCTGGTTGATTCGCCAGCCAGTCCCACAGGGGATTCTCCACCCCCGCCAGAGCGTAAGCATCGTCGCTCTCCAGTCGCGCAGGATGAAGCGGATTGCCGGTATCGCCCACATATCCTCCATAGTGAGACATGGCCTCAACAATGGGATACTGCCAGGCGGGCATGTAGCGGCGGAGCAGCTTCAGTTGCTCGTCATTGTAATCCAGAAAAACCAGAGCTCCGGCGGCCGGAGCCTCGTCAACGTTGCTGGCACGGGGCATACGGGAACAGGGCATCGCGCCCCAATCCACCAATATGGGGAAGACAGTGGCCGCCGCTTTGGGGTTTCGGGGGGAAGTCTGCTGGCAGAGAGTGTTGAGATAAATGGGGTGGTAGATGTGGCCTTGAAGCAATTCCTGCACTCGAATCAAGCCGATAGGAGGGAAAATTCCGTTGCTTGCCCAGGGATTTCCCAGGCTCACGCCATAGCCTTGAGGATCGTCGCGGTCGCTCACCATGCTGTCGGAGGGACTAATGCCAATGTCGCAAGGCCGTTCCAAGTCGGTAGAGCTACAGTGCGGAAACGCGTAAGCGCTTCCCTTGCTGCCGACATAACGGTAAAAGGTGAAATATTTATCCTGCACCTGGTCCCACACCATGAAGAAGTCTTCACTGTCAGCACCGTTGGTCATGGCACGGTCCGGAGCATGAAATGCTTTGCCCAGGGCCTGATGGAGAATTTCCTTGGGAGTGGGACCGCGGGTTATGACATAAGCCGGATCGCCAGCATTGCCATAATATTGCGGAATGTCGTTGATGCTGTTCCTACTCCCGGAATGAGCAAATATCAGCAGGTCGGTGCAAGATCCGGGACTACAGGCTTTGAGGGAGTCCACCGCGATATCAACGTCGTGGGCCGCCAGGTGGCGCATCACGTCTACGGGGAGACGCTTGCCAAACAGGCTGTTCGGACTGGGTATATCGGTAATGGGCTCCTGCCGGGTAATTCGATAGGGTCCGCCGGGCTCCGTGATTACCGCCGGCTGCGATTTCCTGGCATTGGCAGCGGGCGCCCTCGAGGCTCCGTCACCACGAGCATTCCCGTTGCAGGCCAAGCCGAGAACCAACACCATGACCAGCGCTATCGCCTTCTGCATGCGCTTCCTGTTCTGGCCTGACCGTCAACTGGGTATGACCAGCCCAACGATTGTCCTGTGCTGTGAAAGTGAGTGTCAAGGGAAGACCTCCCTATACTCCGCTGATGACATAGTGAATTGCGCTGAAACCCGCCGCGGACGTGGCCCCAGCTGCGAAAAATAATGCTACTGAGGTAGCGAGCCAAACTCTTAGGTGAAGTCACATGTCCGGGGATCGTGATTGATAGGCCAAAAAACTGTGGTGTATTAAGGTCTTCGGTGGATTTGTCGCGTGCCGTCCAGCATCTACTATCCTCCTCACGTTGACACGGAACATCACCCACTTCGTTGCTTGATCTTTCAAGAGCGCCACTCTAGCAGTCCTGCTGTCCTAGCGGTTCGTTGCTGTTCTGTCAGTCCCTAGCAATACCGCAGCTCCACTCTGGCCACCTTAAAAGACGCGCTTTGCACAATCCAATAATGGAGGCCTTATCTTGCTACGAATTCGTGTCTTTCCAGACGGCAACATCTCCAGATTCCCAAACTTCGGCACAGCGGCCACGCGATTTTTGGCTCGCTTCCTGAGTTTAGCGCTAATGACTTGTGCAACCATCGGCATGTTTGAACTCAGCACAAGGCAAGCCGCGGCGGCGCAAACAGACTTGAGCAGCAGCCAGCGAGCCGGCTACCAGCAATCCTATAATCAGTCTCTCCCCAAGGCCTCGACTGTTCCTCCCGCCACCGCGGTTATAACCGCCGCGCCACGGGTTAGAATTTCACTTTCACCTTCTGAACTTACTGTCCAAGCGGGCGCGGCTCTGCAACTCACAGCGGTCGTGACCGGCACCACAAACACGAGAGTAACCTGGACCGCATCTCTAGGAACCATTACGCCATCGGGGCTATATATCGCACCGTCGGTCCCCGCGCAAACTGTGGACACAGTATTTGCGACCAGCAGCGCCGATCCGACGCAGTATGCGGCAACATCGGTGACTGTGGCGGGCAGCACCACCGGCTGCGCCGGCCCCTACAGCATCATCAACCAGGAGCCAATTACCTGCGTTCCCAGCCCCGGCAGCCTGTTTGCAAAGCGATTGCCGAGCGACGTAATGAGCCATCGTATGGCGAATGATGTAACCATCGCCGTCTCCTCGCTCAGGGCCTGCAATCCAGGGCAATGTTCCTCCCAAATCGTGGTGGTCCACTCTGGCAGTGCCAATGACATCAACGGGATTCCCACCTACTATGGAAATGCCACCGACCCTGCCTACAAGATTTCGGGGGGCTATACTCCCGTATCACCGTATACCGCGACCAACGTCGGTTTCCATGCTCCGAACCAGGCTATGACCAGCGGCGCCTCCAGCGAGCAATTTTTCACGGTATGGGATCAGACGCAGAATAAATACTTCACACTTTATCGTTACACGGGAGGGAGCGGCAGCCACCAGACCAAGTTCCCCCCGTGCAGCTCCAAGCTGCTTACCGCTCCTTGCAGCATCGGCTTCAGCCCTTCCGACAGCATGAAAAACCTGCGTGGCGAAACGCTCGGGTATGGCGTAGGCGGGGGCAACCCCTGGGCGAGCAACAGTCTAGTCCCGCCCATCGGCATGATTCGCGTCCAGGAACTGATTCAAGGACACATCTATCATCCCATTTACCTCAACGTACTGTGCGAAGCGAATAACCCGAACCATGCCGGCCAGGCCGCAGCCGTGTTTCCGGATACGCTGGGATACGGCGCGCGTCCCTGTTCAGCGCTTCGGTATGCGAGTAACGTCGCCTACGCTCCTCCCGCGGGCGCGCTGTATTTCCTGGATTACACCGACTCCCAGCTGGCGCTGCTTAAAAGCTACCTGCCCGCGTGGCAGTATCCCATTGTGGAGGCACTGACCCATTACGGCGGATACATTGGCGACACGGGCAATCCGCTGCATCCGTCACGTCTGGAAAATGAAGACGCTTACAAGACCGCTGGACTGAGGGATCCTATCTTCACCTGGCTGCACGGCCAGAAAGGGATCAATTCCGACTGTGGAGGAGCGACCGCAAGCTGCATTCTCCCGTGGACCAATTTTGCGGTTGCCGGGGGCACGTGCCCGGCCGCGGGGCTATGTGACATAACCAGGCACATCCACATCGCCAATCCATGCATCGCCAAAGGTCTGGCGGGAATGACGTCTACTCAGGGGGCGTGCTTCTAGAAGCTCACCTGCCATCCGGCTGCAACAGGGCCCGGCGCCGCCTGCCGGGCCTTGTGCTTAATCCGACCTTTTGCAGGACGGTTCGCCGCTACGAACCCAAATTGGCCCCGGGAGCTGTAGCTCTTCCGATGGCTGGACTGCTCTGGCGGATAAAAAACCCGATTGCCGTACCGGCGGCATAACTTGCATGCATTAACCAGAAGACCGGGATAACGCGCCAGAACTGAGCAGTGGGCAAAGCAGATGCCGCCGCTCCTATTGAACCCGACAAATACGCCGCCAGCATCAACAGCAAAAACAGAAGCGCGTAGGGCACTCCAAGAACGCTACAGGCCGCCGCCAGACACAGCCCGAGATAGAAACCGAAGGGAATCACGTGGCGAATGCCGAAAGGAAAACTACGCGTGCGTACGATGGTTGCGGAAACCCACCAACCATTGTGAAACATTTGCGACGCGAGTCCCCTCAGACTGGTACGGGGATGGTAAATGGCTGTGTAGGCCGGGTCATAAAACAGCTTGAACCCCTGCTGGCGCAGGCGGGCGTGAAACTCGTTGTCCTCGCTTCGGCCAAGCGAGTCATTAAAAAGGCCGACTTGCAGCAGTATGGAACGAAAGTAGAGCGGGACACCAAGGGTGTCCGCAAAACCCGCCTTGGTGCTCAGCCGGTAGGAAGCATTCCCCACTCCGAAACGGCTGGACTGGGCAGCCGCAATGGCTCTGCTCCAGCCCGTTTCCGAGGAGGCAACTGAGACACGCCGACCTCCAACGGCCACAACACTGGAATCACTCTGGCGCATGTGCTGCAGCTGCTCAAGGCAGCCTCGTATGTAACCGGAGTTCAGGCGGCAATGCACGGCGTCAAGGCGAAGTACGAACTCGCCACCCGCGGCGCGAATACCGACATTCCAACCCGTGGCTTGAATACGCTGCAGATTGTCCAGCAGACGAATGGACAGGCTGGCCTGCTCTCGGGAATAGCGTTCGACCAATTCGCGAGTTCCGTCCTCCGACATACCGTCTACAACAATCACCTCCAGAGGAGAATAATCCTGTCCCTCTATGGATTGGAGCGCGCCAATGACGTCACGGGCTCCATTGCGCACCACGATCACAACGCTAACGAGGGGGCCGTCCATCAGTCCTTACACCGTCGTAGTCAGTTTGGGTCCTAGTATACTGCCAACTTCTGAAGCCGCTTGAGGAGTGGCTCAAAGCCGGCTTGAATTCAAGCTTCAGCCGGAGTGGCACACGGTCGCGAGGCGGGAGTGTACGGCTCCAGCTGGCAAATCAGGTTTTCAATCTCTGAACCGTTATTGATCCTTGCCGCCACTTGGAAGCAACCGGTGGAATGGAGCTGGAAAATTGTGCCCGCCGTCACCCCGGAGTCCTCGTAGGTGCGGCATACGATCAGCAGGCCCCCGCTGGGAAGCCTGGCTCGCAACCTGCGCACAATCATGGCCAGCTGAGCGTCGCTAAAGTAACTGCGATTCAAAATGTTTGCCGCACGGATCACATGGGCATGCGCCATCGGCATTGTTTCCCCCAGAATGTCAGCTTCCTGGATGGAAACGCCGGGGTGGTTTACGAGGGCGGAGTGCAGCAATGGAACCCAGCAAGTCGTAAACCACCGGCTGGGAAGATTTCCCTCCACACTGCGCATGACGCGCGGCCAGAACAGGCGCAGCCACAACCTGAGCGCCAGGATGACGGCAAAATAGCGCAGCAGGTTTCGCCTTCCGGCCGGATTGGGGATCCAGCTGCCCCGGATATTGATCAAAAGCGCGCGCCCGCGAGCATCGGCGAGTATTTCGACGCCATGGCCAAAGCCAATCAGGATGCCGCGCACCATGAGGTCCATGGCGGTCATATGCAATTCGACTCCGCTCCGTTCCAAAGACTCAATCCATTCCAGTGTGCTCACTCCCGAGGAGACGCCGACGTCCAGCAGTTGCAGCGGGCGCCAGGGCGGGAGAAGCGAGGCAGCTGCCCCATTGACTTCGTCGAGACGGTGCGGATAGGTAGTTTTGGCGGTGCCGTTGTGCAGCCTCAGAAAAGCGAAAAACCTTTCTTCCACTTCTCGTGGAAGGTGGCCATCCGCAGATTGCAGGCTTTCCACGACCTCTCGCAGTGAGAACGCAGGGGCAGCCATTGCTATTGCCGATCCCTGATCAAGTGCTTCACCAGGGGAAGCTGAGAGCACTTGGCCCACAAGCGGAGGGCGAAGTAGGAGCGGTAACAGCTCCTGAGAGAGCGAAGCTGCAGGCCGCCGGACCGACGGTTTTGGGGAGTCGCAAGTTCGTATCCCAGCCTTCGGAGAGTGGGTCCGATCAAGCTTTCCAGGTCGGCCAGTTCAGATGGTGACAAGGCTTTTGCCCACCTCTTTACCGGATCAAAATAGGAGCCGGCAGAAGAATCGCTGAAGGAGGAGTTGGGGCGGGCAACAGTGTGGAAACCGTTGCGCTGGATGCGATCGTAATCGAGATCGTGATCAATAAATCGCCCGATCTGGGCAAGCGTGTCCCGCGGGCTCCCCACCAGATCCTCGAAACGCACCTCCAAGTAGTCGGGAGCGAGGCTGGCAGCGGCTTGGTGGCCCGATTCCACCAGCCACTCCCAATACAGCCCGCATACAAGAAAATTATGCCCCGGCCGCAGGAGGTAATCTTTGAGGAATCCAATTTTGCTCAGGGATAGCGCCACGTCGCGCCCGTCGCGCACTATATGTATGATTAAGGCATCCGGCACGGTGCGCCGTATCTGCTTCAAAAACAGAACATGATCGGGAGTCTTCTCCGCCCAGCGCTCCACATTCTGGCGGCGGGCTATCGCTTCCATTACGAAGCGCAGAAAATCCCCGCCGTTCCTGCCCTCCCGCAGAATGCGCTCATTCACCTCGGCGCGAATCGCCGGGTCCACGGGGAAATACTCACTCTTCTGCCACTGGGAGAGCAGTTCCCGCCGGTTCCTGGGGCGGGCCAGGTTGCCGGTACGCGGCACCAGACCACTGAAGGCGCAGGTCTCTTCGTCGTACAGCGCGAATCCACCCGAGGACAGCAGCGAATGGTACAGCAAAGAGGTGCCGGAACGAGGACAACCGACGACAAAGACTGGACGCTTGCTCCTCGACATGTAGGTCACCTGGGGCTCGTCCTCGAGAGGCGGCAGCGTTCTGACGGAGTTCATTACTATTTTTTGGCCAGCATCACAGATTATCGGCGGTTCAGGATAACGTCAAGATACAGACCGGGCCACTTTGGTTTGTGAGAAATACGACTCTAGTCCCCGGTTGCGACCCAGAGAAATGCGGCTGACTTGCGCATTGGTGAATTCTGGTTGATAATTCGCCAACCGTCAGCAGATTTTTCGCAGCAGCGCGGTTTGCGGCAGCGGCGAATAAACTTCCTTTCGCTAGTGCAAATGTCTGCGGATGCCCATCTGTGAGACGCTGGATTTCACTGACTTTCGCGAACAGCGTTCTTGCGGGCGAACCGGTAAATTGACCCAATCATGTGGTTTGATACCCCCGCTTACGTTCTTTTCCTCATCATTGTAGTGGCCGCATATTGGCGCTTGGGGCGGAGAAAGCAAAATCTGTTTCTGCTGGCGGCCAGCTACATCTTCTATGGGTGGTGGGACTACCGCTTCCTGCTGCTGATGGGCGCCAGCACCACCATTGATTTCTTCGTGGCGCGCTCTCTGGAAAAGAGCGATAAGGCTTCAGCGCGCCGCGCCTTGCTGATTACATCTCTGATCGTCAATTTCGGCATTCTCGGCTTTTTCAAGTATTTCAATTTCTTTATTGATTCCTTCGGTCACGTGCTGACGGCCGCCCGGCTGCCTGCCTACAAACCCTTCCTGCGTATTATCTTGCCGCCGGGCATATCCTTTTACACGTTTCAGGAAGTGGCTTACATCGTAGACGTCTACAAAGGGAAGATCGCTGCCGCGAAATCCTTTGTTGATTACGCCCTGTTCATCAGTCTTTTCCCGCACCTTATCGCCGGACCTATTCAGCGACCCGGCCATCTGCTTCCCCAGGTACAGGGAGAGCGCAGCTTCAAGCCGGAGCAGTTCTATGACGGCATTATGCTGATTGTGTCGGGACTGTTCCGCAAATGCGTGATCGCAGACAACTGTGCTCTGCTGGTCAGCGCCGTTTTTGCCGGCAATTTCGGCAAGCCCAACGCGGTGGTACTGGCCATTGGCGCCTACGCTTTTGCCTGGCAGATTTATGGGGATTTCAGCGGCTATAGCGATATTGCCCGCGGCAGCGCGCAGCTGCTCGGCTTTCACTTCATGATTAATTTCCGCCAGCCCTACCTGGCCACTTCGCTGCAGGACTTCTGGCGAAGATGGCATATCAGCCTGAGCACCTGGCTGCGCGACTACCTGTACATTCCCCTGGGCGGCAGCCGGGAAAAGGGTTACAAAACCTACCGCAACCTGCTTCTGACCATGGTGCTGGGCGGACTGTGGCATGGCGCCAACTGGACATTTGTGATTTGGGGATGGCTGCATGGAATTGTGCTGGCCATCGAACGTTTGCTGCGCGAGCAGTTGCCATGGCTTGACCGGCCGCTGCGGGCGATTTCCGGCACCTGGCCCAAACGGATCTTCTTTTTTCACGTGGTTTGCCTGGGCTGGATCTTTTTCCGCGCTGACTCTCTGGAGACTGCCGCCAGCCTGCTGCGCGGTCTGGGCCACATCGCCTGGCGGCCGGAATATCTGGTGGCCTTCAAGTTTCTGGGTTTGTTCGCTTTTCCTCTGTTTCTGGTGGATCTTTACATCGAACACACGGGAGAGGAGTATCCGTTGCAGTATGAGTTACCCATCGTGCGCGCGGCTCTGGCCTGCGGCACTTTGGCATGCATCGCCTTTTTCTCGGCCAATCAGGCAAATGCGTTTATTTATTTCCAATTCTAAGCACGCCACCAAGGCTGACATTGTCCTGGTGCTGTCACTGTGCGCGTTTTTCTGCGCCGCAGTTGAGTTCACCACCGCACACTTTTTCGGGCGCATCAGTCGGATAGAAAAACGGCGCGAGTCGGAGTACCACGCGGCGCTTGCTATCCATGCGGCCAGTGCCGGTCCCCATAAACCCGTAATTTTGGTGGCGGGCAATTCCCTGTTGTTGCAGGGCGTTAACTTTCCTCAGCTGCAACAAGAGGTCGGCCCGCAAATTGAGCTTCATCGCAGCGTCTTCGAAAATACCTTCTATTTCGATTGGTATTACGGACTCCGAAGAATGTTTCGTGCGGGCGCCCGGCCGAATATCGTTGCCCTGGTTCTCAGCCCCGGCCAGCTCACTTCCAATGCTATTGATGGCGACTATTCCGCGCTCATGATGGTGGACCATAAAGATCTTCTGCGGTTCGCCAATGACATCGGCGCGGACCACAACCGCATGAGCGTGCTGGCATTGGACAACGTCAGCTACTTCTTCGGTGCGCGCGCCGAGATTCGAAGCTGGATTCTGGGCAAGCTTCTGCCCGATCTCCCGGTACTGACGAGCCATTTTCATTACAAAGGCAGCGCTCCGGAAACCAGCACCATGGAGGAAATTGCCAGCCAGCGCCTCAGCCAGTTGCGGCGCCTGGGTCAGCGGTATGGAGTGAACCTGATTTTAGTGCTGCCCCCATCCATCCAGGACGAGGGAACCTCGGCGGTACTCAAAAGCGCTTCCTCACTGGGTATGTCCGTGTTGGACCCGATCTCACCCGGGAGTCTTCCCGCCGCCGACTACTCGGATGGATTTCACCTCAATGCGCAGGGCGCTTTCCGCTTTACACCGGCGCTGGCGGCAACTTTGCGAGGGTTTGTGCTGCGCGGTGCTGCGTTAAATGTCGAGGCGCGGCTTCATCCCCGGACGCCGGTGCCCCGCCTGTCACAGCAAGCCATGAGCGCGGCCAACCCCAGTCAGCCTTGAGCCGGAAAAATCAGTGCCTGGCGCGCCAGGTTTGCAGGTACAGGTCCATCAGGGCCTGCGCCCGGGCTTGTGGTGAATAGCGCTCCGCAATCAATTGCCGCGCGTTGCCGGCCAGACGGGCTGCAAGGCCGTGATCCGACAGCACCTGATTGAGGGCGGCGGCCAGACTTACCGGATCGCATGGCTTCACCAGCAGAGCCGTCTCTCCATGCGAGACAATCTCGGGAATGCCGCCTACCGCCGTCGCCACCACCGGGACACCGGCGGCCATCGCTTCCAGAAGCACGTTGGGAGACCCTTCGCTGACAGAAGAGATGGCCAGCACCTGGGCGCGACGATAATAGGGACGCACGTCACGCACGTGGCCGGGCAACTCGACTGCTTGTTGCAGGCCGAGCTCCTGAATCGTCCGCTCGATGGCCGTCCTCTCCTGGCCTTCCCCCAGCAATACCAGCCTTACCGCTGTGTCGCGGCGCAAGCGACGCACCTCGCCCACGGCCCTGACCAAGTCATCGAAACGCTTTTCTCTCGAGAACCGGCCCACGGCCAGCACTGTCTGTTCCCCGCTGTGCGCCGACCCTAGGGAGTTCTCCCCGTCCTCCGACCTCAACCAGTCCGGCGAGATGGCATTGTGCATAATCGTCACCCGGCCGCCAGGCACACCTCGCGACAGCAACTGCTGTCGAAAGGGCTGGCACACGGTCACGATTCTGGTGGGAAAACGAAGCGACCAGCGGTCGAACTGGTTGTACACCGCCATGCGCATACCTTCATCGGTGTAGCCGTGGTGGAACGCAATCCAGGGACAAGCATTATCGGGCCGGCACAGTCGGACCAGGAGATGAGATTTGACGTGGTGGGTCTCGATTATATCGGGATGAAATGACCGGATTAAGGCACGCAGGCTGCCCAGTACAGAGGGATCGAAGGGAAATCGCTCGCGAATGGGAAATACCTCCACCCCGGTTGCTGCCGTGGCTTGCAGGAGTTGCCTCTGGTCAATGCCCCGCCCGCTATCCGGCCGGACAAACAGCGCCACCGCGATTTTGACGGCTTGCGGTGCCGCAAGGGTTTGGGAAAGGCGGCAGAATTCGAGCAGGTTCTTGGCGGGTCCGCTTACTCCTGTACCCTCCAACAGCACCAGAATGCGAATTACCGCCGGGATCTGGTTATTCATTGGCTTGTTTTCAGCAGTGCACAATGGAGGTCGTACAGGGAGCTTCCGATCTTGGGCCAATCGTAGCGGGTGCTGACTAATTCCCGCCCCGCTTGGGAAAGGCTGTGCCACAACCGGGGAGAATTCCTCAAATTGACAAGCGCAGCCAGCAACTGTTGAGGGCTATCTCCCAACAGAAGGTGGCGCCCAGGAACAGCCGCCAGCCCTTCGGCTCCGATAGTGGTGGAAACCAGAGGCACGCCAGCCGCCATCGCCTCCAGAATCTTGAGGCGCGTACCTCCGGCAACGCGCAGGGGAGCGATGGCGGCAAAGGCCTGCGCATAATAGGGCCGCACATCGTCAACTGTGCCGGTAACGGTCACCCCGGGAAGGCGGGCCAGTTCCTGCACCTGCGGCAGCGGCCTGGAGCCAACGATCACAAAGCGAAACTGTGGATTAGTCGCCTGAAGCTGGGGCCAGACTTCCAGGGCGAAATAGCGCGCGGCGTCCACGTTGGCTTGAAAATCCATGGAGCCAACAAACACGATGTGGTGGCGCGCGGCGAATCCTGGCGCCTCCGCCGCCCCGTTGCCATTGAGGTAGTAGCCCACATCCACTCCGTTTTCGATTACGTGTATGCTGGCTTGCGGTGATAACTCGCGCAACAGCGAGGCGTCACGATCGCTCACTACCACATGCGCTTCGCACTCCTGGAGCAACCGACTTTCTGCTTTCCGCAGCAGTAGGGACGTTCGCCGGGCGTACAGGCGTTGCGCCCAGCCCGGAGCATGAGCACTGAATCTGGACATCCGGTCCGATTCCACATCGTGCCAGTCGCAGACCACCGGAATACGGCTGCGGGCAGAGCGGATGATGGGGAGATAGCTCGCAAGGTGAATGCCCTCCATCTGCACGATATCGAAAGTGTGTTCTTGCAACAGTTGTCGCAGCCCGTGTGCGACCCTCTGGTCCCAATAATTTAGAATATTGATCGGAGTGGGGCCCGCGAAGCCGCGCAGAATACCGACGAGGGAGTATCCGCGCTTCTTGGGGGCTAAGTTAAAGGTGGCAAGCGTCAACCCGCACGCAGGGGAAGGTGGGGCAGCGTCCTGGTCAGCTCCGCAAATTCCGAGAAAGGAAACGGAGGCCCGCGACGCCAGCGCGCGCAACAGGTAGTAGTCGCGAATGCGTGCGCCGCTGTTTGCCGGCCAGAAACTCCGGGGAGAAAAGAAGAGAACTTGCATGCTCCGAAGACAGCCCCTGGTTCAGCCGCTATTGCGCACTCTGGCGCTGATGCCGCTCATTGTAATCCAGACCCAGACTCCAACCGCCGCTCCGAAGCGCCTGCCGGGCTTCCTTCCGCGGCAGCAGACAGATTTTCTGGAGAATGCTGCTGGGCATGGGTAAACAGCACCAATTCAACTCGCGACGAGATTCCCAGCTTTTCAAAAATGTGGAACATGTAGTTCTTTACCGTGTGCTCACTGAGCCGAAGCCGCTGGGCGATGTCACGATTCGACAGGCCCTCCGAGACTAACTGCGCCACCTCCTGCTCGCGCTTGGAAAGCGGCGCGCTCTTGCTGAGTTCGATCAGACGCGGGGGGGCGACGCGGGCAAAGGCCTCCAACACTGATTCCAGTTGACTGCTGTTGGCCCAGATCTGTCCCGCCTGGACCGCCTCAATACACTTGCACAAGGAGGGCAGAGAGTCTTCCCGACAAAGAATACCTTTGGCGCCGGCGCGGAATGCGTCAATGACGAGGCCATGCTCGGCGGAATCGAGCAGCAGGATGGGGCGCACCTCAGGATGCTGCAGCCGTAATTGCCGCACCACCGAGAAGCCCGACAAAGAACCATCCTGCAAGCTGGCGCTGATGAGTGCGACATTGGGGCAGTCATTACGTACCGCTCCCAGTACCTCCTCCGAGGTAGTGGCGCGTGCAGTCACGCGGATGCGATGGTAACGGCGCAGCGCCGTGATCAGTAATTGACAGTTCATCCGACTGGCGTCGGCCACCAATAGCCGGACTTTCCCTGCGCGCCCATTGCCCGCGCTCAGGTTATGCCCTCGCCTCCGCGTGTCATGCATAAGTCGATATCTCCTGATATAGCCACTAAGGGAAAAACTCGAAGAGAACCTGGCCACCACCCTCAGGAACGGCCGTTAAACTACTAATCCGCACTCAGGCTTCCCTAATCTTCACCGCTCCGACTCTGGTATGTGCTTAATACAAGCCGACTTGCCAGCTTATATGAGACGATATTCTCTAGCACATTCCGGCCCTTCAACTCTATGGGATAGTACCACTCTTCCTGCCCTGCTGAAAGCCTCATTTAGTTGGAGAGGAGTAGGGAAAAGATACAGAGTGGTTCCCTTCCTTGTAGTCAGATTCAGTTCACGTAGGATTTGAGGGACCGCATTTGTGGCTTGCGGATACTGGAACTGGTGTGGAGCGCAGAAAATCAACACGCTTCCGATTGCATTGCGAGGTGACTTGCACCTGGCGTGATGACTACGGGGTAGTCAACACGATCCACGGTGCTGCGCAGAATATCAGTGCCGGAGGTCTTTTTATAAGTTCTCCGGGGCGGCCTTGGGTGGGCATGTTTGCGACCGTTGACATACAGCTTCCCAGCCGCGTCCCGCTGGGCCAGCAATTGCAACTGCACGGCACAGCGCGCGTAGTGCGGGTTATCCAAGACGGGGACAGAAGCGGTTTTGCGGTAGCCGGCAGCTCCGGCTGGGCTATTGCCCGGTCGCGCGGCCGCGCCGAAGCAACAGCGGTTTAAGTTGTTGGAGTTGAATTAGTTACACAGATTTATTGAGCTAAGTGAGAGGGCGGAGCTGTATCCGAACGAGCCGAAGGGCCGGCGAACGGAAGGCAATTGCTCTCAAGAAGAAACTGGAGACCAAGTGAGCAAGAATTTTGAATTGCTGCGGCAGGCGGGAGTAATTGCGGGGACGGCCGAAACTATCGCTCCCTCTCCCCAACGCCGGGAGCATCCTTTCCCCGTCCCGGAGGCAGTTAAACCCCCCAACAAGAGTGGGGCAGAGTGGCTGCGCGCTTTGCGAGTGGTTTACAAACATTGGCGTCTTTCCGCCTTGTTTGCCGCGGTGGTTATCCTTACGGTCACGATAATCACGTTCGCCATGGCACCGATCTATGCGCCGGTGGCACGTATTGAGGTAGATCCTCCCGGCGAAACCTTCTCTCTCGATGGAGGGATATCGGGAGACGATTCTGAATACCTGGAAACGCAGGCGCAGAATCTTAAAAGCGATCAATTGGCCGTTGATGTCATTCGGCGGCTCCATTTGGCCCAAGACGCTGCTTTTATCGGGGAGCCCATTTCAGGCAGTGCGAAGGATTCTGATCCTTCTCCTTACCAGCTGACTCCGCAGGAGAATGCGGCGCTACAGGCCTTCCGCGCCCGGCTCAAGATAGAACGCAACACCGCCAGCCGGCTGATCGCGATCAGCTTCGCCAGCACCGACCCTAAGCTTGCTGCCTTGGTTACCAATTCCACCATCGACACATTCATTGACGACACCTACAAACAACGCAACGACGCGATTATGCGGTCTTCGACCTGGCTGTCGCGTCAGCTCGATGACATTCACAACCGCATGGAGGACTCCAACCGCATCCTGGCCGACTACCAGAAATCTATCGGAGTCGCCGACGTGGACGCCAATAAGAGCACCTTCACCGAACAAATGTCCGATCTGGACCGCCAGCTCACGGAAGCGCAATCGGACCGGATTCAGCTGGAGGCT
Organism: Terriglobales bacterium; assembly: GCA_035496875.1. GTDB lineage: Bacteria > Acidobacteriota > Terriglobia > Terriglobales > Acidobacteriaceae > JAICWP01. The sequence continues at coordinate 41,792 of DATJEH010000199.1, forward strand.
TTGCTCAAGAGCGTAAAAGCCGGGACCCCGGATGTGCTGCCCGAAGTCCGCAACAACCCGGTGGTGCAACAACTGAACACCAGAGTGGCTGAGGTTCGCTCCGAACTGGCACAGGCCAGCGTGATCTATGGGGCCAACCACCCCAAAGTGAAACAACTGCAAAGCCAGGTCAACGAACTGCAGGCACAACTGGAAGCGCAGAAATCCGCCGTCTTGGGTTCCATACGCACCAGCTATTCGGCAGCGCGCGCCCGGGAAGAACTTATGCAGTCCCAGATTAAAGGCACGACTGACCAGCTCAGCCAGATAGCGCGCTACAACATGCTTCGGAAGGAAGCCCAGACCAATACCGACCTGTACAACAACCTATATGCACGGGTGAAAGAAGCTGGGATTGCGGCAGCCTCTAAATCGAGCAACATCCGGGTGGTGGACCAAGCCCGCGTTCTGGATTCCCCAACCCGGCCCAATCGGATGCTGAACATCCTGCTGGGATTGTTTGTAGGGCTGGCGGGAGGCGTGGGAGTAGCCTTCCTGCGCGAACAATTCGATACCAGAATCTTTACTCCCGAGGATGTACGGGGTTGGATCGGGACTTCCAACATCGCCATCGTCCCGTTGTTTTTTGCCCCCAATGGGCAACCAGGGTTGCCTCCCGGCAACGGCGCCGATTCCAGCAGCAAGCTGGCGCCGGGAGTTCGCTTTTTACTGGATCGGCCCCACTCTCCGGAAGCTGAAGCATTGCGTTCGCTATATACCTCGGTAATGCTCTCGCGCACTGGAAGTCCGCCTCAAGTGGTTCTTGTGGTCTCCTCCTTCCCGAACGAAGGTAAAACCACGGTTGCTGTGAACCTGGCCATGGCCATGGCGCAACACGGCCGCACCTGTGTAATTGATGCCGACTTACGGCGAGGCCGAGTAGCGGCAGCCTTCGGTGTGCCGGGCAACCTGGGGCTGACCGACGTTTTGATCGGTACGGCTTCGCTGGAGCAGGTTCAGTTCGAGGTGGCCAGCGTGCCGAACCTGGCCGTGGTGCCAGCTCATCCCGGCAGCGTGGCGGCCGGGCAGTTGGTGTGCTCGGAACGCATGCGCAACATCATTGCGGAGCTGCGCGCGAACTATCAGTACGTGGTGATTGACTCCGCCCCCATACTTCCCTTCGCCGATGGCCGGGCGCTGTCCAACCTGGCTGATGGCTTGATCTTTGTGGGACGCGCGGGCTTGACCACGCGCGAAGTAGTGTCGCGCAGCCTGGAACTGCTGCGCGAAGTCAATTCTGCTCCCGTTCTTGAGTTCGTGCTGAACGCAGCTGACCTGAATTCTCCCCAATACCGCTATTACCAGTACGCATACGATTACTACACGTCGCCAGCAAGGTAGGGATACAGAAATCATGTCACTGTCGATCACGTCGCCGATGTCCGAACACGCTGGCACCCAGGAGCAGGGTCTGTTGAAACACCGCATTTGGCTGATTGCGGCTTCGCAGGTTCTGCTGATTATTACAAGCTATTACTGCAGTTTCCTGCTGCGGCTGGACCTGCCCCTAGACCCGGCCTCACGATCCCTTTTTTGGGACACCCTGCCCATTGTCTTGTTGATCAAACTCCTGGTCTTTTACCGCTGTGGTCTGCTTCGTGGGTGGTGGCGGTACACGGGAATGAACGATGCAGTCAACATAGTTCGCGCCGGTTTCTTCAGCGCGGTTCTGATTTATATAACCGTTATCCTTTTCCTCCGCGCGCCAGGCTATCCCCGGTCAGTAGTGTTAATCGACATGTTGCTGTCCATGGCAATGGTTGGCGGGGCGCGCTTCCTGGTCCGCGCCTATACGGAAAGGGCGCGCCGATATGACGGCCAGAAAAATACACTCATTATCGGGGCGGGGCAAGCTGGACGAACTATAGCGCAGCAACTACGGTCCAATTCAGAGCTTCCCTACTTCCCTATCGGCTTTGTGGACGATGATCCCGCCAAGCAGGGTGTTCAGTTTGCCGGTCTCAAGGTACTGGGTACGACCGATTCGCTTGACGCGGTTCTCAGCCGCCACTTAGTGGAATGTGTTCTGATCGCGATGCCATCCGCGCCGGGGCGGGTAGTGGAAAAGATTATTGACAAGTGTCGCGAGGGCAAAATCACGCTCCGGATCTTGCCCCCGATCGGAGACATGCTGAACCGCACCGTTTCCGTAAAGCAAACGAGGCTCCTCAAGATTGAAGACTTGCTCAACCGCCAGCCAGTTCGGATCAATCTGGACGAGATCCGCGCCCGTCTGCACGACAAAGTATTGTTGATCACCGGCGGTGGCGGGTCCATCGGCTCCGAACTTGCTCGCCAGGTTGCCAGCTTTAAGCCCCGACGACTTGTGCTTCTAGATCGCTCAGAGAACGACTTGTTCAAGATCAGCCTGGAATTGGCGTCGAAGTTTCCGGATGTGAACTGCGTGCCGGCAGTAGGAGACATTCTGGATGTGGGCCGCCTGAAGGAATTGTTCGCCCTCCATCAGCCCAGCTCAGTTTTTCACGCCGCCGCCTACAAGCACGTTCCCATGATGGAGAAGAACTGCTTTCAGGCGGTCACTAACAATGTTTTTGGCACCTACAACGTGGCTCTTATCGCGAAGCAGTTCCATGTCGATGATTTCGTGATGATTTCCTCCGACAAAGCCGTCAATCCCACCAACGTGATGGGGGTGACCAAGCGTATCGCCGAATTGATCGTGCTGGCTCTGCAACACAATCGGACGCGCTTCGCCGCGGTCCGCTTCGGCAACGTTCTAGGCAGTAACGGGAGTGTGCTTCCCATCTTCGAGTCACAAATCGCCGCCGGCGGCCCGGTAACTGTCACCCATCCGGAAGCAAAGCGCTATTTTATGACCGTGACCGAAGCGGTACAGTTGGTGTTGCAAGCTTCGACCATGGGCCAGGGCGGAGAAATCTTCGTTCTCGACATGGGAGAGCCCGTGAACATTAGCGATCTTGCCAAGCGCATGATCCGCCTCTCCGGTCTCGAGCCTGACCGTGATATTCAAATCGTTTACACCGGCCTGCGGCCGGGCGAAAAATTGTTCGAGGAATTGAAGCTGGAGGGAGAAGGTCTTAAGCCCACGCCCCACCAGAAAGTGCGAGTGCTTGAGGGCGGCATTGTTCCCTTCGAACAGGTACGCACTTGGCTGGAGGAATTGTCTGCGCTCGTGGACGCCAGGAATGTGCACGGCTTGGTGGCGAAGCTTTCCTACATTGTTCCGGAATATTGGCCAAGCGAAGAATTAATCGAGCTCTCCGAGATTGACCGTCACGATCTCTCGTTGACATATCGGCAGGGACGCACCTTGCTTGCCAATGCAGCAAATGCCGCCAAGGAGATCGCCTAAGCAGGCCGCCGGCAACTACAGGATCCCATGACAGAGAATTCCTATATTCCCTTCCACCTTCCCTCTATTGGCGAAGAGGAAATGGCCGCTGTGCAGCGAGTGCTTCAGTCGGGATGGTTGACGACTGGGTCCGTGGGCATGGAGTTCGAAAAAGAGTTTGCCAGGTACGTCGGCAGCAAACATGCCGTCGCTGTGAATTCGGGGACGGCGGCATTGCAGCTGGCTCTGGATGCGATTGACCTCCGTAGTGGCGACGAGGTCCTGGTTCCCACCTATACATTCACCGCGACCGCCGAGGTGGTCACATACTTCGGGGCCAAGCCGGTGCTCTGCGATAGTCTTGCCGGCGGCTTCAATCTGGATGTCGCCGACGCCGAACGCAGAATCACTCCCCGCACCAAGGCCATTATTCCCGTTCACATTGCGGGCGAACCTTGCGACCTGGCTAAGGTGCATACGCTGGCGCACCGGCACAACCTCCACGTCATTGAAGACGCGGCCCATGCTCTGCCAGCCAGCTTGGAAGGCCGGCGGATTGGCACGATTTCCGAGCTTACCGCATTCAGCTTCTATGCGACCAAGACCATTACCACCGGCGAAGGCGGCATGCTGACTACAAACGACGATCGCTATGCCGAGCGCGCCGCTATGATGCGGCTACATGGGATTGGCAAGGACGCATGGAAGCGCTATTCCCGCAGCGGCTCTTGGCAATACGAGGTGCTGCGTGCCGGATACAAATTCAACCTCCCGGATGTGCTCGCGGCCATCGGGCTTGCTCAGCTCCACAAGTGCGATAGGTTCTTTGAGCAGCGCTGCGCTCTTGCGCAAGCCTACAAAAGCAAGCTAAGCCAAATCGAGGAACTGGAATTACCTCCTCAGGGACCGGAGAATTCGACCCATTCCTGGCACTTGTTCATAGTCCGCCTTCGGCCGCACGCGACCGATCTCAGCCGCGATGATCTTATCGAAAAGCTGAAACAAGCCGGCGTCGGCACTTCGGTTCACTTTATCCCCCTGCACCGACACCCCTACTACCGCGAGCAGTACCATTACCGGCCCGCGGAATTCCCTCACGCCGAGGATGCGTATAGCCGCTGTTTGTCGTTGCCCATATATCCCGGCCTTTCCGAGCAGCAGGTCACTGCGGTCGTAGACGCCATTTCCCGCGTTATGCTCGAACATCGCAGGCGGGTCACGATCGCTAGCGCGTGAAGACTTCGCAGCCATTGTTGGCCATGGCAGCCTCCGGGATCGGCGGAACGCTCCTTCCTGCCCCATGGAACTTGTCGCCGGGTAAACGTCTGTTCGATTTCATAGCATCCATTCTCCTGCTGTTGCTCACCTCCCCGCTCCTACTCGCGGTAGCGCTCGCCGTGAAACTCACTTCCAGGGGTCCTATCCTGTATCGCCAGAGCCGGGTTGGTCAGGGCGGCTGTGAATTTTCTCTGCTCAAATTCCGGACCATGGTGCAGGAACAGCCGGCCGGCGCGCCCTGCGTGACTCGCTTCGGAGATCCGCGCATAACACCGGCAGGAAAGATTCTCCGCCAATGGAAATTGGATGAACTGCCTCAACTCTTTAATGTGCTAAAAGGCGAGATGTCGTTCGTGGGTCCGCGCCCGGATGTGTCGGAATATATTGCCACGTTGGATGCGCAACATCGGCAGATCCTCTCCCTCCGTCCAGGACTTACCGGAGTGGCTACCCTGCACTACCGGCATGAGGAACAGTTGCTTTCCCAAGTTCCTGAGACCGAATTGAAGCAGTTCTATTGCACCCAGGTGCTTCCCAAAAAAGTGGGAATGGACCTGGAATATGCCCGCGGCGCCGGTTTGCTCAGTGATTTGGCCATCTTGGCGCACACGGTGGGGGCGATTTTCAGTTAACCCTGGCCAGCGGGGGCTGGTCCCAGATTCGGCCTGCCACATAGGCGGTAACATAGGTCTTATCGATGCGCACTTTGACACAATCCGGCACGAACCGACTCAGCCTTGTCTCTTCCTTGGCAGGGACGGGCGGCATACTTGTGCTGATAGCGGCGGCCGCGAGTATCGGCATCATCTTGGCCAATGGGAGTTGGCTCTATCTGGCCCTGTTGATCGCCGTCGTGATTGCCCTGCAATGGCCGGTAGAAGCAGCCCTGGGCGTCTACGCCTTCCTTTTTCCGTTTGAATCCATCGCCATGCTGGGTAACTCTGCCTCGGGTGGGATGTCGGTGAACCGCGTCCTGGGAGCGGTTGCGGCCATGGCGCTGTTGGCGACCGGGATCGTAACCAAGCGCTTGCACTGGCCTACGCGTCCGGCTTGGTGGTGGACGGCATTTGTACTCTGGTGCGCCATCAGCGCTGTATGGGCGCTGCAACTGCAGCCGGTGCTGAAAATGCTGCCCACGGCCGTTTCGCTGCTGGCCTTATATCTTGTGGCCGTGTCATGGAAGCTTACCAAGGAGCAGTATTCCTTTATCACCAAGTGTGTTATAGCCGGCGCCCTCCTGGCGGCGCTATTCGTGATTTACCAGTACCGCGGCGGAGTCACCTACAAGACCTGGTTTGGCGATTCCACGGGGCGGGCCTCTCTGGTCGCAGGAGAACGGGAGGCCAATCCCAATCACTTCGGAGCTGACCTCCTGCTGCCATTCTCTCTGGCGGTGGGACTCTTCTTTTCGGCGAAGAAAAAGCTGAACATGTTGGTCAGTCTCGGAGTTGCCGGCGCCATCGCCCTCGCCGCTTTTCTTACCATGTCGCGGGGAGCGCTCCTCTCCGTTATGGTGGTTGTAGCCGTGTACGTGTTCCGCTTAGGCATACGGCGGCGCATGCTGCTGGTCGGAGCCGCCTTGCTCGCAGCGTTGCTGGCGATGCCCTCCAACTTCTTCAGCCGTATAACCGCCTCGGTTGCAACCGGCGGCGCAGGACGTATGGATATCTGGGTCGCCAGTGGGCACCTGATAAAGAAGTATGCGTTGTTAGGAGCTGGACTGAGCAATTTTCCGGTTGCCTATAACGAATTTGCGGGCCGTGCCCCGCTGTTTCGCGGCTTTGGCAGAGGAGCTCACAACATCTACCTGGAGGCGTTCGTGGAACTCGGAGTGGTGGGCTTCGTTCTCCTGCTGGCGGCTGCGGCTTCCCACCTGCGCTTGTTGCGAAAACTGCGGCTGGCCCGGAGTGAGCGCACCATGCAGGTGCTGGCGCTGGAGGCGGCATGCTGGGCCACCCTGGTCAATGGATTTTTTGAAGGTGGCATCTGGTACAAGTCGTTTTGGCTGGTGTGGACGTTGTGCTTGGTGCTGGCCGGTCTGATCGAAACTAAGGCCGAAGAGCCTGCCGTTGAGGCAAGCGCGGCGGCCGCCTGGAATTGACCAAAAAAAGAAACAGTCCGGAACCGCCTCCGGACTGTTTCTTTCTCACGTTAAAGCTGGCTTAGAAGCACGCTCCCTGAGAACTGCTCAAGCCCGCAAGTCCCTTGGCGATGCAAGGGTCGGCAATGTGGATGTGCTGAGTGATGTCACACAATCCCGCCGCCGGACAACTGCCTCCCGCTGCCGCAAAGTTAGTCCAGGGAAGATTGCATTGCCCGGTGCTGACGCCGCATTCGGGGTTGACCCCGGACTGCCCCTGCAGCCAGGCGAAAAGCGGGTCTTCCACCCCGGCCGTTTTATAGGCGTCCTCATTCTCCAGGCGAGAGGGATGGAGTGGTTGGCCTGTGTCTCCCACATAGCCGCCATAGCGAGTCATGGCTTCGACGATGGGATATTGCCAGGCGGGCATATAGCTTTTGAGCAAGGCCAGTTCGGCGTCAGTGTAGTCCAGGAAGACCAGGGCGCCGCCTGGAGGCGCTTGGTTCACGTTGGTGGCGTTGGGCATCTTGGAACACGGAAGTGCGGCCCAGTTAACCAAAACGGGAAACACCGTGGCCGCGGCATTGGAATTTGTGGGCGAAGTCTGCTGGCACAGGGTGTTGAGATAAAGCGCATGATAGATGTGACCCTGTATCAATTCCTGAACGCGCACCTCGCCGATCGGCGGCAGGATGCCATTGCTTGCCCAGGGATTCCCCAGACTCACGCCATACCCTCTGGCTTCGCTGCGACTGTTAACTATGGTGTCGGAGGGGGAGAAACCAACGTTGCAGGGCTGGTTCAGGTTGGTCGAACTGCAGGGTGGAAACATCGTTTGCTGACTCCCGCTGCCGCCAGTGTAACGGTAAAAGGCGAAGTACTTGTTCTGAGATTGGTCCCAGACAGTGAAATACTGTTCGCTGGAAGCCCCGCTGGTCATCGCCTGATTGGGAGCATGGAAACCTACACCCAAAGCATTGTAGGGAGAACTGGGAGTGCTCCCGGAGGTGATTACATATGCCGGGTCAGTAGCGCTTCCGTAGTAGGTAGGAACTCCATTGATGTCATTTTGGCTCCCGGAATGGGCAAAAATCATGGCACTGGTGCAGGAGCCGTTGCAGGCGTAGATGGACGAAGTCGCGATGCTGACGTCGTTGGCCATCAGATGGTTGAGCACGTCCGAGGGCAACCGTTTGGAGAACATGCTGTTGGGACTGGGGACGCAAGTAATCGGTTCCTGGTTGGTGATGCTGAAGGGGCCCATGCAGCTTCCGCCGCTGCTCCCACCCACGCTTCCGCCGGCGCCCTGGATCGTCAAGTACGCCGAAGCATACTTGGACCCGTCAGCCACGCTGACGGCCGAGACCGTGTCGGTGCTGGCCGTGTTCAGAATAGGAGCGGTATAGAGTCCAGACGAGGTTATGGAACCCACCCCAGCGGTCCAGGTGACACGTTGGTTAGAGGTGCCCGTCACCGTCGAACTGAACTGGAGCGTCTGGCCGGGCTGCAGGGTTTGCGAGGAAGGATAAATGGAAACGGAAACCTTCCCCTGGTTGTTTCCATTGCCATTGCCGTTCCCGCCGGAGTTACCGTTGCCGGTCTGACTAGCGCCGCTGCCATGAACAGCGATGCGAAGTTGCGGCAGTACTCCTCCCGCAGCCGGTTGATTCCACGACACCGGGTTGAACTTAAGCGCACCTACCTTGCCAGCGAGAGCTGGGGTTTGCACGCTGGCCTGGATGGCAAGCGCGCCCGCATACTCGCCATTACCGCCGGGAGTGAACACCACCTGCAACTGCACAGCTTGTCTGGGGAGCAAAGTTACCGGTCCGCGCCAGCCTTGCACCTTGAAAACAGTGTTGGGCGAAACCACCACGACCGAGGTCAACTTCAGTGGCCTGACTCCGCTATTAAACACGACCATTGTGCGAGTGGATCCCGGTCCACGGGGAGTGACCTGACCAAATTCAAGGTTGGACGGGCTTACAGATAACACTCCTCCACTGGAATTAGCAGTGCCGATGCTGGATGTGGTGCTTTCACCGCATGCGATAAGCAGGAGTAAACAACCGATTGCCACCAGCAACGGAGCTGCGCCGCAACACGTAGCCTTTCTGTTTCGGCAGGACAATTGCATTAGATACCTCGCGCGAACAGGGTTATGAAAGTGGCGAATTCGATTGTGCGGAAGTAACCAGAATGCGTGAAGGTAACGTGAGTCTAGGTACCGCAGTAAGGCCGCTCTCGTTCGCTAGTGCAGGGCCTTTGGTGCCCCCTGGCAGGGTTGATATTTAACGTTGATACTGTGGTGTGAAACAAAATGTCTTCACTTGAACAACCAGACAGAATCCTGCGGGTAGGGATCGTGGGATGCGGACGCGTGGCATATCATCACGCCCGCTTCATCACAGAGGCGCCTCTAGCCAGTTTGGTAGCCGTCGCCGATACCAATCTACAGACCGCGAATAAGTTGGCTCAGCAGTTTGGGGTTGGGGCGGTGTATGCATCTCTTGACGAACTTCTCGAATCCGCTGAACTGGATGTGTTGCACGTCGTTACTCCGCCGGCCTACCACTACGCGAGCGCCCAGGCGGCCTTGCAGCGTGGGATTCACGTCCTGCTGGAGAAGCCTTTAGCTTTTTCTTCGGCGGAAGTGAACCGCTTGTATCAACTTGCGGAGAGAAACGGGGTGTTGATTTGCCCTGATTTCATTCACCTGTTCCATCCCAAGGTGCGCGAAATGGGAGAACTCACCGATTCGGGCCAGTTGGGCCGAGTCGTGCACGTGGACACGAGGCTTTGCCTCAATCTGGAAGAGGAAACAGCCGACGCACGAGAAACCGAGGGCTTGCACTGGAGCTTCGGTGTTCCGGGCGGCCTTTTGCGCGACTATACCAGCCACGTTCTTTACCTGACGCTTCGCTTCCTGGGTGCGGTGCAGGACTTTAAAGTAGACCGCCAGTCTCTCGGCGGCTTGCCGCAAGGCATGATTGACCATCTAAGCGTGCAGATCGCGGGCCAACGGCGCACCGGTTCGGCCTTACTGACGTGCCGCCCAGGGCCCTCCTCTTTTCATCTTCGTGTGTTCTGCGAGAGAGGCACGGCTGAGGTTGATCTTCAATCTCAAACTATTTCTGTTTCTCGCCAAACTGCAATACCCCGGCGGATAGCTATGGTTGCCAACCCCTTTCAGCAGGCATGGGGTATTTCAACGCAGACCCTACGGAACATTTACCGGTATCTGCGTGGCACCATGGTGCCGTACATGGGTTTGCGGGCCCTGATCCCGGCGTTCTACGAGAACATTCGTAACTCCGGTCAGCCACCCATTTCGCAAGCCTTAGCCAGCGCGGTCACGGAACTGGAAGAGAGCATTTTTGCCGGTTGTCCATCGCCGCTTCGAAGTGGCTGTTACTCACCCTCGACGTATGTCTCCCGGCAGCGGCCGCGAATCCTGGTCACAGGCGCCAGCGGTTACGTCGGACGCGAGGTGGTCAAGAGACTGGTCGAACAGGGGTACGACGTCCGCGCCATGGTCCGCGCCAGCAGCAACATCGAACTGTTACAGCCGCTCGGGGCTGAGATATTTCTGGGAGATGTCCGCCGGCTGGAAGACGTGCATGCGGCCGCTGCGGGAATGACCACGGTAGTGCATCTGGCGGCGGGCATGAGCGGAAGCACGCAATTTATCGTGGACACCTGCGTGCGAGGCACGCAAAATGTCGCGACAGCCGCGGCCGAGCAGCGCCTCCGGCGGGTCATCTACATCAGTTCTTTTTCCGTTTACGACTACACCAGACTTAAAAATGGTGAGTGCATTACCGAGAACAGCCCCCTGGAGGAACGCCCCGAATTGCGTGGCGGGTACTCTCTGGGTAAGCGACGCGCTGAAGAAATCGCGCTTTCCCACCTGCCCGACTCGGCTCCGGCATGGACGATTCTGCGCCCATCTCTGGTGGTGGGAAATGGCCGTCATGTCCTTTCCCCTCTAGGGACAAAAATCGGCAATGTGGTCGTCTGTATGGGGCGCTCGCGGCACAATCTGTTGCTCATACACGTCGAGGATCTGGCTAGCGCCATTCTCCACGCCATGGACAGCGAAAATACTCGTGGTAGAGTTTTCACGGTTACGAACTCTCACATTAAGGCCCGCGATTATGTTAAAGAATGTGTGCGCAAGAGTGAGTACAAGCGGGTGCGGGTGGTCTACGTTCCCTATCTTGTGGCGCGAACCGGCGCGTTGATCGCGGCGATTCTTAAGAAGGGGCTGGGCAGAGGACCCGCGTTGTATCGTCGCCGGCTCCTATCAGTCTACCGGAATGCAGAGGCTGGCCCGTCCTTGCTTACCCAAGAAACCGGTTGGCAGCCGACAGAAAACCTTCTGCAGCGCCTCAGAGAAGAAGCGCAACAGGCGGCGCAATCTTCAGTCCCGACCTCGGCTTTGGCCTTGGCGCCGGAAGAAGACCACACGGCCAGCGTGGGCAATCCCTTATAATTTCGAACTCCCTCCGCAGAGTTTATTACATGGCTTCTGTCCTGCTAATCACGTTCTGTTATCCGCCCCAAGAAGTTATTGGCGCGCGCCGCCCGGCGGGGCTGGCAAAACACCTGCCTCGCTTTGGCTGGAATGTGCAGGCACTGACTCCCCAGATTCCCGGGCAGACCCGACATTCGCCAACCGTGGTGGAGACCGGTTACCGCAACATGATTGCAGTGTGGAAGAGCCGATTGCATCTGGATATCGGTAGTACTCTCCACGAACAACTGGGCCTCTCACAATCCTCCAAGATTCGCGCCGTTCCTGTGCACACTCGCCTGATGCAGTTGGCCAGGGACGTGCTCACTTACCCCGACGCCGCCAAAGGGTGGATTCCCTTTGCGGTGAAAGCGGTTAAAGACCTGAAGCACCAAGGCGCGCGTATTGACGCCATCATTACGACATCGCCACCCATTACCGCACATCTCATTGGGCGGGAAGCAAAGCGGATCCTGGGCTGCCCCTGGATTGCAGATCTGCGCGATTTGTGGACACAAAACCTTGCCGCTGACCACCAACTGATGCGCCGGCTGGAGCTTGGCCTCGAGAAACGGACGTTTCATGATGCCGATGTTCTGGTGACCGTCTCGGAACCCTGGGCGGCACGCCTGCAGGCCCGATATGCGGACAAGCCGGTCTGCGCCATACCCAATGGCTTCGATCCGGATGAGTTCAGCTTACCGCCACAGTCACTCACCGAGAAATTCACCATCACCTACGCGGGCCGGCTGTACGAAGGCCGGCGTGATCCCACCCCGGTGTTCGCGGTAATTCGTAACCTTGTGGATGATGGGCTGATCACATGCTCCGACCTGTGTTTGCGCTTCTATGGGCCTTTGGAGCCCTGGTTGCCGGAAACGGTTCGACAGTACGGCCTGGAGAACATCGTGGAAATAAATGGGGTGGTGCCGCGCGAGCAGGTACTGCGGCGAGAATCGGAATCTCAAGTCTTGCTGATGTTAGGCTGGAGCGACGAACGAGAAACCGGCCAGCATACCGGCAAGCTATTCGAATATCTCGGGGCGCGGCGTCCTGTCCTGGCGGTGGGCGGAAGTCGCGGAGTATTAACGGACCTGCTGGCAGAAACGCGGGCCGGAACGCATGCGCTTTCCAGACAACAGTTGCGAGCAGCAGTTCTCCAGATGTACACAGATTACAAACGTCTAGGTTGCGTCCCTTACAACGGAGATATTGAAGCCACGCTCCAGTACAGCCATTTGGCCATGGCTCGGAAGTTTGGCGCGGTTCTGGATCGCTGCTTGGCTGAGCACCAAGGCGGCTCTCCCGCAACGGCATTCACGCCCGATGCATGGCACGAACTTACAACGAGGTAATTGTGTTACGAAATCGGTCTGACCTGCCATGATGCATGCGACATCACTTTTAGAGACAATGACCGTGGTGAGACCCGCTGGAAGCACGCCCACAGTGAGCATCGGCCTGCCGGTTTACAACGGTAACCGGTATCTGCGGCAGGCCGTGGACTCGATTCTGGCGCAGACGTTTCAGGACTTCGAACTGGTAATTTCCGACAACGCCTCCAGCGACGATACCCAGGCCATTTGCGAGACCTACGCGGCTCAGAACCCGCGGGTACGGTATTATCGCGCGCCTCAAAACCGCGGCGTTACCTGGAACTTCCGGCAGGTTGCGTTGCAATCCTCTGGCGAGCTTTTCATGTGGGTAGCGCACGATGACATACTTGCTCCCGAATACGTGGAACGCTGCCTGGAGGTGCTGCAGAAACATCCCGAGTCGGTGCTCTGCTATTCCGCGGCAGCGGATATAGATGAGGAAGGAACTCCAGTTCCCCACCATGAGTTTGGCGCGCGCGTGGATGCGGCCAGCGCTCACATACGCTTTCGCGATCTGATGCGCATGGAGCACCTCTGTGAACCGATTTTCGGCCTCATGCGCTCCGCCATCCTGAAGAAAACGCCTATCCATGGTGACTTTCCTGATTCCGACCGCTGCGTGCTGGCCGAACTTGCCCTGTATGGGCCGTTTTACCGGATTTCCGAGCCGCTTTTCTTCCGTCGCGAGCACAGCGGGCGGGTTACTCTGCAAACTCCCTCGCGGCAAGACCGGCTGGCTATCATCCGCCCCGGCCGGCAAACCAGGTTCGTATTTCCGCACTTTCGGCAGTTCTGGGAGTACGTTGCCGCTGTGCATCGCGCTCCCCTCAAGGCGGGCGAGCGGGCCCGTTGTTACCTGGAAATACTGCGCTGGATAAGAAACAACTCGCACAGATTACTGCGCGATTTGCGCTATGTTGTAAACCAGGCCATCAAACCGCGGCGCACGGAGCGTAACAGCCGCTGACATGGGTAGTCTGTCACCCTGCCGTCTTTGTAAAGTGATGGCCGCTGCGCGGCAATCAAGTTCTAGTTTCTAACCTAGTCTCAATGGCTTCCATACCCCGCATTCGACGCATCGCCGGCAACATCTTCTCCAATTGGGTCGCCCTTTGCCTGGGCATGGTAGTGGCATTTTTCCTGATGCCATTTGTGGTCCACCACCTGGGCAATGTCGTCTATGGCGTGTGGGTGTTGGTGGTCTCGCTGAACTCCTACATGGGGTTGCTGGACCTGGGCCTGCGCGGAGCCGTAACCCGATTCGTTTCCAAGGGTGCTACCCAGAGCAATCACGAGGAGTCGTCAGAGGCCGCTTCCGGAGCTTTGTGGATCAGGATGTGGTTGAGCATTGCCGTCCTGCTGACCAGCATAGGGTTCGCTGCCGTTTTCACCCGGGTGTTTCCCGTTCCGGCCAGCCTGCAGTGGGATGCGCGCTGGGCGATTCTGGCCACGGCGGCGGGGCTAGCCGTCACCCTCTGCGGCGGAGTCTTCGGGGGCGTCCTATCGGCGCTGCACCGCTTTGATCTCCTCAGTAGCGTCACCATTCTGCAGACGGTCTTGCGGGCCGGTGGAATCGTATGGCTGTTGCTGCACCACCACGGCATTCTGGCTTTGGCGCTGTGGGATTTCACGGCGACCGCCATTGCCAATTGTCTGCTGGTCCTGTTCTGTTTGCGGAGCTACCCTGAGCTTCACATCAGACTGTCAATGCCAACCCGCGCCACCCTGCGCAAGCTGTGGAACTATAGCTTTTACGTATTTATCATTAATGTCGCGCTGCAGCTCGTGTACTACACCGATAACCTTGTAGTAGGTGCTTTTGCCGGCGCGGTGGGTGTTACCTTCTATGCCATCGGCGGCTCTCTAATCGGCTACGCACGACAGGTCGTGGGTTCCATGACCACTACCTTCACTCCCCTGGCCAGTACCTTCGAAGCCCAGGGCAGCGAAAGGAACTTGCGACGCCTGCTGATTCACGGCACGCGCGCGGCTTTGGTCGTCTCCTTGCCTGTCGAACTGGCCCTTTTTCTGCGCGGTGAAACCTTTATCTCGCTGTGGATGGGTCCAGAATATGGACATGCCTCCGGAACAGTGCTGCGCATCCTGCTGATCTCGTTGATTGTCAGTACAGGAAGCGCCGCCGCATGCGGCATCGTTTACGGCATGGAAAAGCACCGCCGGGTGGCGATTTGGGGAGTCTTTGAAGGAATTGCCAACTTGAGCCTGAGCATCGTCCTGGTCCGCCAGATTGGAATTGCCGGCGTGGCTTGGGGCACCACCATCCCCAGCATCTTCGTGGAATTGCTGCTATGGCCGCCCTTCATCTGCCGCCTGGTCACGATCTCCATGCGGGAGTATATCTGGCAGACTTGGGGAAGAACCGGCCTGGCTGTGCTGCCCTTCACCCTGAGTTGCTACCTGAGCGAACGCTTCTGGCCGGCACACAACCTGGCCTACTTCTTCGCGCAGATCGCCGCTGTCTTGCCTCTGGTAGCGGTGGGATTGATAGTGGTTTTCCACAGTGAAATCCGCCTGGCTCTGCAGCGGCGCGCGAAATCCCAGCAGCCGGTGCCGTTACCCGAGTTCGCGACTTCGCCGGCCAGCAAGGAATAGAACCCGTGGCAGAGGTTTCCAGCAATCGGCCGAAATTCCCCGAAGTGGGTGTGCTGGCGCTGGTGCCCGACCAGTGGGGACCGCAATGGCAAACCCGGCACCATGTACTGGCTCGCCTGGCGGGATATTTTGAAGTGGTATGGGTCAACCAGCCGCGAAGCTGGCGCGAGCTATTTTCCCGGCGACCCTTTTCCGCCCAGAGGTCGGGCGAGGCGCCGGTGGGAGGTGGCCTGCAGGTTTACGATCCCGGGATGTGGCTGCCGGAGTTCGGCCGCCCCGCCTGGCTGGCAAATTTTACTTTGCGGAAAAGGCTGGAACGCGGGCGCAACCTGCTGCTCCGGCGCGGATGCCGCCAGATTGTGCTCTACGTCTGGCGGCCGGAGTTCGCGGGCGCTCTCGACCTGGTGGCGCACGATCTGAGCTGCTATCACATAGACGATGAATATTCCTATTCGCCGCGGGAGTTGCCCCTGGACCGGCAAGAGGCCCGCCTTCTCCAAAAGGCGGGACAGGTATTCATCCATTCGCGGGCGATGAT
Organism: Terriglobales bacterium; assembly: GCA_035496875.1. GTDB lineage: Bacteria > Acidobacteriota > Terriglobia > Terriglobales > Acidobacteriaceae > JAICWP01. Next base: position 57,545 of record DATJEH010000199.1, read on the forward strand.
GGAAAAGAAAGGCTCATTGAACCGCCATTCGGAATTTATTCCCAACGGAGTGGACTACCCGCTCTATTCCACGCCGCAGCCGGAACCGGAAGATCTGCGTCCCATTTCACGCCCTCGCATCGGCTATTCGGGGGTGCTGAAAAATCAGATGGATTGGCCGCTGCTGTTGGAACTCAGCGTGCGCCATCCGCAGTGGTCGTTTGTATTTGTGGGCGCCGCCAACTTGAGCTGGAAATCGGAGGACGTTCTTCCCATTCTGTCTGCCCGGTCCAACCTGCACTTTCTAGGGGCAAAAACTACCCTGGAACTGGCGCGATACGCCCAGCATTTTCAGGTCTGCCTACTGCCCTACCGCGTGGACGGCTACACCAAATTCATTTACCCACTGAAGTTACATGAATACCTTGCCAGCGGCACACCGGTAGTGGGATCGCGCATTTCGACCCTGCGTGACTTCGAAAATGTCATTTCCCTGGCCGGCGGGCCTGAAGAATGGTCCGGTTCCATCGCACAGGCTTTGAGTCCTGCGGCCAATTCCGACGCCGCCCGGGCCGCCCGGCAGAGTGTCGCCCGGAGACACGATTGGAGCGTCATTGTCGGCAAGATTGCGCAAGCGATGGGTCGCAGACTGGGAGTTCAGGTTGTCAGCGCCAGGGAGGACGGCTTGGCGCCCAGCCCGGCCGGCGAACCCTCCCCGGAGTTATCTTTGCTCCAGTAACATTCGCCGGCGGATACTGGCCGCGGTAGTCTTCGGTTTCACGGTTTGGAGGTCGGGTTATGAAGGTCGTGCTGTTCTGTGGAGGGTTGGGAATGAGGCTGAAGGAGTTTTCCGAGGCCATTCCCAAGCCTTTGGTCAACATTGGGTATCGGCCCATTTTGTGGCACGTGATGAAGTATTACGCCCACTATGGACATAAGGATTTCATTCTTTGCCTGGGCTACAAAGCAGACGTAATCAAGCAATATTTCCTGAATTACAACGAGTGTTTGACCAACGACTTTGTATTAGCCGATGGCGGCAAACAGCTGACCTTGCTCAACAGCGACATCCATGACTGGCGGATTACGTTTGTGGACACCGGCATCAGTTCCAACGTTGGCCAGCGGCTCAAACTGGTTGAGCCCTACCTGAAGAAGGAAGAGATGTTCCTGGCCAATTACACCGACGGGTTGTGCGATCTTCCCCTGCCCGATTACATCAATCACTTCCAGCGGCGCAACAAGATTGCCAGCTTCGTTTGCGTAAAGCCCAGCCAGACTTTCCACGTGGTTACTATGGAGGACGGAGACCTGGTGAGTGATATCCGGCATGTAGACCAGTCGGGAGTCCGGATGAACGGAGGCTTTTTCATCCTGCGCAAGGAAGTATTCCGTTACATGCAGCCGGGCGAAGAACTGGTAGTTGAGCCCTTCCAGCGCCTGATCCCCGAGCGCCAACTCATGGCCTACAAGTACGATGGCTTCTGGGCTTGCATGGATACCTTTAAGGAAAAACAGCAACTGGAGGACCTGTACACGCGCGGGGATGCGCCCTGGGAGGTCTGGAAGACGCCGCTGCAAACCAAGGTCGAAAGTATCCATGCTTAAGCTGCTACTGGCCCGGCCGCGGGCCGCCGGCCATCGCATTCTGTGCCTGGGAGCTCATTCCGACGATTTGGAAATCGGCTGCGGAGGCACCATCCTGCGTCTGCTGAACGACCACAAGAACATTAGCCTGCAGTGGGTGGTATTCAGCGCCAATCACACCCGTGCCAAGGAAGCCCGCCGCAGTGCGGAGATGTTCCTGGATAGGGCGAAGAACAAGGAGATTGTTACCAAGTCCTTTCGCGACGGCTTTTTTCCCTACGCCGGGGGAGAGGTCAAGGAGTTTTTTGAGGGGCTGAAGCAGTTCGCTCCCGACTTGATCTTCACTCATTATCGCCACGATCTGCATCAGGACCATCGTCTGATCTGTGAACTGACCTGGAACACATTTCGCGACCACACTATCCTGGAGTACGAAGTTCCCAAGTACGACGGAGATATGGGAGCGCCGAACTTTTTTGTGGAGCTCGACGAACACACGTGCAGCAAAAAGGCCGAATATCTACTGGAAAATTTCAAGTCGCAGCGCGACAAGCATTGGTTTAGCGCCGAAACCTTTCGCTCGTTACTGCGCCTGCGCGGCCTGGAATGCCGCTCCGCAACCGGGTATGCGGAAGCTTTTTACGCGCGCAAGATGGTGCTCGACAGGCGCTAGTTAACTACGCAGTAGCAGTTCCAAAGGAGGAACGGGTGAAAGTTTTGGTGAGCGGACATAATGGCTACATAGGTTCAGTTATGGTTCCCATGCTTAGGGCCGCCGGGCATGAGGTGGCCGGCATTGATACTTTCTTTTTCGAAGGCTGCACCCTGGGCGAAGACGAGCCGCCCATTCCCGCCTTGCGCAAGGATATTCGCGAGGTTGAGGCGAGCGACGTCGCCGGCTTTGACGCTGTCATCCACCTGGCGGCCCTGTCCAACGATCCCCTTGGCAATATGAACGCGGACTGCACCTACGACATCAACTACCGCGCATCCGTTCACCTGGCCAAAATGGCCAAGCAGGCGGGCGTGCCGCGGTATCTGTATGCCTCGTCCTGCAGCCTTTACGGCGTGTCCGACACCAATGCCATGCTGCGGGAGGACGCCGCCTTCAATCCCATTACCGCCTACGGTGAAACCAAAGTCCTTAGCGAGCGCGATATTGCCCAGTTGGGGGATGACAAGTTCAGCCCCACCTTCTTGCGGAACGCCACTGCGTACGGTGCTTCCCCCCGCCTGCGGGGCGACGTTGTGGTCAACAACCTGGTGGGAGTTGCCTACACGACTGGCGAAGTGTTGATCCAGAGCGACGGCACACCCTGGAGGCCCCTGGTGCACGTGGAAGACATTTCCCGCGCCTTCCTGGCGGTTCTGCAAGCTCCCAAGGAAGCCATTCACAACCAGGCCTTCAACGTCGGTCGCAGCCAGGAGAATTACCAGATCCGCGACCTGGCTGACATGGTGCAAAAAGTGGTCCCCGGCAGCCGTGTGACCTACGCCCCCGGGGGCGGACCGGATCCGCGCTGCTATCGCGTGGATTGCTCCAAGATCGCCAGCATGCTGCCGGAGTTCCAACCGCAATGGACGGTGGCCCAGGGCATGCAGCAGTTGTATGCCGCGTTTCAGAAACACGGACTCACCAAGGATGAATTTCTCGGTGGAAAATATTTTAGAATTAAGCAGATTACCAGGCTCCAGAAAGAAGGCCGCCTGGATTCCAGCATGCGCTGGACCCACAGTCTGGAGGCTGAAGAAAAGGGTGATGCCAGCGCGCCGCTTGCTGGCGTTGCCCGCCGTGACTAGATTTAGCCGCTCTCGTCTATTTTTCGATCCAGCAAGGTGTCCTTATGCACGATTCCCTCAAATCAGGTAAGACGTTATTGCTGTTCGCAATGGTTTTTTTTCTTGCGACCGGGCTTTCCGCCCAGCTCTCTGTTCTTACGCAATCGAATCATCCCGACCGCACCGCCTGGAACAGCCAGGAAACCATTCTCACCACCTCCAACGTGAACGTCAGCAACTTCGGTAAGCTCTTCGCCTTGGATGTGGATGGGTACATCTATGCCCAGCCTCTCTATGTGGCCAATCTCACCATTGGCGGCACAACTCATAACGTGGTCTACGTGGCCACCGAGAACAATAGTGTGTACGCCTTTGATGCCGACGATCCCAGCGTGCCTGTACTCTGGAAGGCGACCCTCAATGGAGGAGGGACGCCGGTTGACAGCAACGATATCTGCGCCGCTGCTGGACAGGCGCCCTATTGCGCCGACCTCATTCCCGAGGTCGGCATTACGGCAACCCCGGTGATTGACCCTTCTTCGAAAACTATGTACGTGGTCGCCGAGACCAAGGCGGCCGGCTCTTATCACTTCAAATTGCACGCTCTCGACATTACCACTGGTATGGAACGGCCCGGTGCCCCAGTTGAGATCACCAGCCCCAGCGGCGTGTCGCCGGCCTTCGACCAGCTGCCGCAGCTGAACCGGCCCGGCCTTCTCCTCTTGAACGGTCGGGTTTATACCGCTTTCGGCTCCAATGGCGACTTCATGGTCTGGCACGGCTGGATCTTCGGTTATGACGCCACAACCCTGCAGCAGGTGGCCGTGTTAGACGTGTCGCCCAACAGCGGATACCAGCCCGGAGGCGGCATCTGGCAGGGGGGCAAAGGCCTGGTCAGCGATGGCACCTACATCTATGTAGCCACCAGCAATGGCAGCTCTACCGACTGCTCCGGGGGAAACGATTACTCCTCCAGTTTTCTGAAACTGGATCAGAACTTAAACGTCGTGGATTGGTACGCGCCCAACAATCAGACCTACCTCAATTCGAACCCGGGAAACGTGGATATTGGAGCCGGCGGCCCCGTCCTGCTGCCCACCAATCCGCCTGAGCTTGCCGGTGGGGGAAAAGACGGGATTCTGCGCGTGATGGACGTCGGTAATCCTCCGCCGAAGATGGGAGGTTGCAACGCCACTGCCAACCAGAACCTGCAGAACTTCCAAGCCACTAAAGTGTACGACCAAGGCATGATCTTCGGCGGGCCCGCCTTGTGGACCAGCCCTAGCAATGGCACGGTTCTTTATTTTTGGGGACCCGGAGATGTGATCAAGGGATGGAAACTCGCGGGCACTACTTTCCAGACGGTTCCCATCATGCAGGGCACGATCATGAATCAAGAGAGCGAGGACACCCTCGCC
>DATJEH010000200.1:0-8014 GCA_035496875.1 Terriglobales bacterium
AATTGCGGGCAGGCCTCCATGCAGCAGCAGCAGGAAATGCAGCGCGAGAGCGGGTAGGCGGCTTCCTGATCCTCGGGCAGCATGCGCGGGCCGGAGCCCAGGTCGTAGGTGCCATCAATCGGTACCCAGGCTTTGACTCGCTTCAGATTCTCGAAAAGCACCGAGCGGTCCACGGTGAGGTCCCGCACCACCGGGAATTTAGTGAGGGGCTCCAGCCGGATGGGTTTCTCCAGATTGTCAATCAGCGCCGAGCAGGCCATGCGGACGCGCCCATTGATGCGCATGGCGCAGGAGCCGCACACCTCTTCCAGGCAGTTGGAGTCGTAGGTGATGGGCGTGCTGGCCTTGCCCTGGCGCGTGGTCGGGTTGAGCGCGATGTCCATGAGGGCGGAAATCACGTTCATCCCCGGCCGGTAGGGAACCTCGAATTCTTCCCAATAGGATTTGGAGTCAGGGCCGTTCTGGCGTTTGATTTTGATGAGGACGGTGTTATTAGCCATTGTTAAAAGCTCTCAGCTATCAGTCTTCAGCCTCCGGCCTGCGAGCCGGAGCTGGCTAGCTCTCTAGCTGCCTCGCTAGTAAGCCAGGCAGCTAGCCAGCCAGTCAGCTTCAATACTTTCTCGCCCGCGGTGGAAGCAGCGAAATATCCACTGGTTCGAGCTCAAAGCGCGGCTCGTCGGCATCGGCGGCAAAGTAGGCCTTGGTCGTCTTGAGCCAGTTCTTGTCGTCACGCTCGGGAAATGCCGGCTTATAGTGTGCGCCGCGCGATTCGTCTCGCATGCGCGCGCCCTGGGCGATCACCCGCGCCAGTTGCAGCATGTTGTAAAGCTGGCGGCTGAACGCAAACGTGGTGTTTGCCCACAGCGAACGGTCGCTCAGGTTTATCTTGCCGTAGCGTTCCAGCAGTTCGCACAGTTTGCTGTCCGTCTGTTCCAGGTCCTTGTTGTCGCGGATCACGGTGCAGGTGCGGGTCATCAGGTCGCCTAGTTCGCGCCAGATCTGGAAAGGATTCTCGCTGCCGTCGGCCTTCAACAGCTTGGCGTTGATCTCCTCCTGGCGCTTGCGCTCCGCGTCAAAATGCCCGTTGCTGGAAGCCGCCGCCTGAGAGCGCGCGTACTCAATGGCCGCCGGCCCCGCGACTGCCCCACCAAAAATGCAGGAGACCAGGGAATTCGCCCCCAACCGGTTGGCGCCGTGATATTGGTACTCGCACTCGCCCGCGGCGTAAAGCCCGGGAATGTTGGTAGCCTGCTTGTAGTCCACCCAGAGCCCGCCCATGGTGTAGTGCATGCCGGGGAAAATCTTCATGGGCGTGTCGCGCGGGTCGTCGCCCACGAACTTCTCGTAAATCTCGAGAATGCCCTCCAGCTTGCGGTCCAGGACCTTGCGGTCAATGTGGGTCAGGTCCAGATAGACCATGGGCTGGCCGTCAATGCCTAGTTGGTATTCGTATACCACCTTGAAGATGGCCCGGGTGGCCACATCGCGCGGCACCAGGTTGCCGTACTTGGGGTACCACTCCTCCAGGAAGTACCAGCGCTCGCTTTCGGGAATGGACTTGGGGTCGCGCTTGTCGCCCTTCTGCTTGGGCACCCAAACACGCCCGCCCTCGCCGCGCGCCGACTCCGACATCAACCGCAGCTTGTCTTCGCCGGGGATGGAGGTGGGGTGAACCTGGATAAACTCGCCGTTGGCGTAGAAAGCGCCCTGCTGGTAGAGGGCCGATTGTGCCGAACCAGTGCAGACTACGGAGTTGGTGGACTTGCCGAAGATGGCGCCAATGCCGCCGGTGGCAATGATGACCGCATCCGCAGGGAAGGTGCGCACCTCCATGGTATGCAGGTCCATGGCGGAGATGCCGCGGCAAACGCGGTTGCCATCGAGCACGGCCGACAAAAATTCCGAGTGCTCGAACTTCCTGACTTTGCCATCGGCTTCGTGGCGCCGCACCTGCTCGTCCAGCGCATAAAGAAGTTGCTGTCCGGTGGTGGCGCCGGCGAAAGCGGTGCGGTTATAAAGCGTGCCCCCGAAGCGGCGGAAGTCCAGTAGCCCTTCGGGCGTCCGGTTGAAGGGCACGCCCATGCGGTCGAGCAGGTCAATGATGCCTGGCGCCGCGTCGCACATCTCCTTCACCGGCGGCTGGTTGGCCAGGAAGTCGCCGCCGTAGACGGTGTCGTCAAAATGCTGCCAGGTGGAATCGCCTTCGCCCTTGAGGTTCTTGGCGGCATTGATGCCGCCCTGGGCACACACCGAGTGCGAGCGTTTTACGGGCACGATGGAGAACAAGTCCACGTGTCCGCCCATTTCGGCGATCTTGATGACGGCCGAGAGACCCGCCAGCCCGCCGCCCACTACGATGATTTTCGGATTAGTTGCCATATGAAAATTGGCGGCCGCAGCCGCCCTCTACTGCATTCCTGCTTCAATGTTCGCCGGCGGCGCCGCCTGCGGGGAGGTCAAGAACGCCACCATGGTCGCTGTTCCTACCACGATGAACACCACCGCCACCAGCAAGCAGACCACGCCAAATTTACGCCGCGCGTTCTCCCCGGTGAAGAAGCCCCATTTGGCAGCAAACAGCCACAGGCCGTAGCCGAAGTGCCACGATGCCGCGATGATGCCCACGAAGTAAAAGGCTACCGCCCAGGGATGGTGAAGTTCGTTCTGCACCTTCCAGAAGGCGGCGGCGGAATTGGTCAGCAGGTGCACGCCGTTGAAGCGCATGGACCACACGTGCCAGCCGATGTAGAAGAAAGCGATGGCGCCCGTCCAGCGCTGCGCGGTGTACATCCAGTTCCCGGTCCAGGGGTAATCGCCCACGTTGGTCTCGCCGCGGTACCAGATGTAAAAGCCGTACCCGGCGTGGTAGGCAATTGGAATCCAGATGAAAAACAGCTCCAGGTAGAAAACGAAGGGCAGCCCGGTGAGGAAACGGACATTCTCGTTGTAAGCGGCGGCTCCGTTGGTCGCGAATGCGTTGGAGAAAAAATGCTCGACCAGAAAAGCGCCGATGGGGAAGATGCCGCTCAGCGAATGCAGCCGCCGCCAAAAAAACGACTGGCCCTGGCCGGCGCGCAGGGGAGGAACTCCTGAAGGAACTTTGGACGAAACTTTAGCCCCGGAAAGCGGGGCCGTACTGCTGGCCGATGCCACGACGGCTCCTAAGACTTCAGAATGAAGGCGCGAAACTCTCTATTATCTTTTTTCTTATGTAACAGAGTCAAGGAATGCGAGAAGGAGGCAGTATCAGGTTGAATTCGTATTGAGCAGGCAATTAGCTAGGACCACGCGATGTGCAAACGCTGACTCCGACTACTGACTACTGACTCCCGCCTTTTTCCATCCACTCCAGAAATTTGCGAAATGCCTGCCCGCGATGGCTGACGCGTGCCTTCTCCTCGGGCGAGAGTTCGGCGAAGGTCTTGCCCAGGGCGGGAACGAAAAACAAGGGATCGTAGCCAAAGCCGCCCGAACCGCGAGGCGACCGCAGAATGGTTCCCTGAGCTTCGCCGCGAAAGCTTGCCAGCGTTTCGCCGTCCCGCGCAGTCACAATCACGCATACGAACTGCGCTTGGCGTTGGTGGTCCGGCACTTCCCGCATTTCATGCAGCAGCCGCGCATTATTTGCCGCATCACTGGCATTCCCCTGTGGCGAACTCGCCGCATAGCGGGCCGAGTGCACACCCGGCGCGCCCCCCAACGCTTGCACCTCCAGCCCGGAATCGTCCGCCAGCAAAACCGCGCCAGGAGCAAAGCGGCTGTAGTACGTGGCCTTTTTGGCGGCGTTGCCTTCAAAGCTGGATTGATCTTCCGCCACCCCGAGCAGAGTGGGGAACCGCGGCAGACCGGCCACCTTGATACCGTGCTCGACGGCCGCCGCCGCAAAATCACGCAGCTTGCCCTGATTGGAAGTGGCGATCAGAATTGTGGCCATCGCCCGCATCATACTCGTACAAAAGGCAAGCCGACCCACAGCGGCTGAAGCCGCAAGAAGACCCGAGCCGCAAACGACACGGCTGAAGCCGTGCTCTTCCGAAGGCGCTTATGAAACCAGCTACCAACTGCCAGCCTCTCCCTTTACAAAATGTTTCATCTCCCCACAACAACTCTGCAGCTAAACTCCGGGTTACACACAGCAGGAGGCAGAAGCATGCGCAAATGTAAAGCAAGTGTATTTGCGGCCCTGATTGTGATCGTCCTCTCTCCCGCCCTGTTGCTGGCACAGGACCAGCAGAGCCCGCCGCCCGCGGAAGCAGGAGCACCCCAGGCGCGGCAACGCGGCGCCGAACCGCCCTGTTTCAAGCAGGCCGGCGTTTCCGATGAGACCTGGCAGAAGATCAGGGACATCCACAAAAGCGCCCACCAGCAAATGGTTGGTATATGCGAGAACACGTCCTTGAGCCCGCAGCAGAAGCGCGAGCAAATTCGGGACGGCTTCCAGCAGACGGAGCAACAGGTTCACGCTCTGCTTACCCCGCAACAGCAGGACGCGGTCAAACAGTGCCGGCAGGAACGGCGAGGCAATCACAAAGGCATGAGGGGCATGCGGCGTCGTGGTGGTGGCGACCCCTGCTCCCGTATTCTGCGCCAGAATAATAAAGGCCAGGGCGGCCCCCCGCCGGAGGGCTCGGAAACGCAGCAGTAATCAACTTGACTGCCATCCCAACGGCCTTCCTCGTGGAAGGCCGTTGTTTTTACAAGGTGCGTTTAAGTCTAGCCCTGGATAGGGACAAACGCGGCTGGGCATGAACCAGCCAGGTACCAAGGTCATCTGGTTTGTCCTCCCGGGGGGGCGCCCCGTTCGCTTACAATGAGGGAAGAACCCGGTCACCGCAGCCGGCTACTCTGCATCTAAACGGGTTACGAGTCCAGACGAGGGATGTGATGAAGAAGTGCTTAGCTTTGTTCTGCTTGCTGGTATTAACCACGGGCTTCTCGTTTGCCGCCGCCCTGGGAACGGCCACCCAGTCAGTTATTCCGGCCGACGTACAGCAGATTATTTCGGTGGACTACCGCTCCCTGGAAAATTCGCCCACCGCCCAGGCCCTCAAAGCGCAGGTGCTGCCGGAGAATTTGAAAGAATTTGAGACCTCGTTGCGGGGCATCGGCCTGAATCCGGAAAAAGAGGTGGAGCAGCTGATTTTTGTCTCCTACCGCGCTTCCAAGCAAGTGAAGACGGTGGGCATCGCCCAGGGCCAATTCTCGCCGCGCCTGGTGCTGAAGAATCTCCGCCTGCGCAAGATCAAACCTGTCAGTTATCAGGATCTCCGTCTCTATCCCATGGGCAATGGCATGGAAATGACGTTCCTGGACAACTCCACCCTGTTGTTCGGCGACATGAGCGCGGTGAAGGGCGCCCTGGACGCGCGCAACGGCGCCGCTCCCGCCCTGGACAGCAACTCGCAGGTAACAGACATGCTGGGCGGGGTTGAGTCGGGACCGGTGTGGAGTGTGCTGGACTCCTCAGGCACGCAGAACATGATGCGCTCCGCCCTGGGCCAGGCCGCGCAGTTGGCGGACTACGGCGCAGTCAAGCAGCGGCTTCTGGGTTCGCGCTATATGATGGATTTTTCCGAAGGCGTCAGCTTTGATCTGGACGTGCTCACTTCCGATTCCATGATGGCGGCCACCATGGCCAACCTGGTCAAGGCGGGCATGATGTACCGCAAAATGAGCGCCACGCCCACGGAGAAGCTGGCCATTGACAGCACTTCTGTGGATAACGACGGCTCCACCATGAAGGTTCACTTCCGCACCGACGACACCCGGTTTCAGTCCTTGCTGCATTCCGAGCTGTTTGCGGCGGTTTCCCGCTAGCGCAGCTACTCTGAGGCTGCCGGGCGACTCACCGAGCCGTTCGGCGTTCCCCGGCAAGCGGCGGTTCTTAGCCCGAACACTTGCCTCCGCGGCACAAAACTCCAACTGCACCACCGGGGCAGCATCCCTCTGTAACCTATTGGCTTCTTAACCAATAGGTGTAGAATCCTACATAGCTGGTGGTGCGGGATGAGAGAAACGGTGAAGCTGTCGCATACCTCTGCCCTGATTCTGCAGAGCATAGGTGCGTCGCATCCTTACGGCTTTGACGTAATGGAGGTCACAGGGCTGCCTAGCGGCACCGTGTACCCCGCCCTGCGGCGGCTGGAACGCGACCAACTGATCGTCTCCCGCTGGGAAGAGCTGCCCGCCAGCCGCCAGCGTCCTGCCCGCAGGTACTACAAGCTCACTTCCGCGGGAACAGTCGCCCTGCGTGACGTCCAACAGCGGTACCCGCTGCTGCGTCACATTGCCGTACCCCCCAGGCCGCCTCGCCGGAAAGGAGTTCCGGCATGAAGCGCGCGCCCCTCACCCTTCTGTATGCCTGCCGTTGGCTGTTGTGGCTGGCGAGCTGGCTGGTGCCGGCAGAAGAACGGCGGGAATGGCACAAAAAGAAAGACAAAGAGGTCTGGCACTGGATTCATTTCCTGGTGGAATCGAACCGGCTTACTCCCGGGACGCGACTGGAGGTGCTGCGCTATTGCTGGAGTGTGTTTCCGGAGGCGCTGTGGCAGAGATTTAGCCGTGAACGCACGATGCGCAGGCTGGATTCCGTGCTGCGCTCTCCCCGCCTGTGCCTGGGTGTGATTGCCGGGACCCTGCTGGGGGTGGTTCTGCTCACCGGTTTTGCGCCCACTGTGCGTTCCATGGTGCGCCTGCCTTACGCCGATCCGGGCACCCTGTTCGCGGTGCGGCCCGCGGGGCGCTTCATGTGGTTCCGCTCTGACCAGCTGCTGCGCGTGACCCAGGCATGGAGCAGGAGCCCCGTGGTCAGAGATATCGCCGCTTACTCTTTCCAGCGCGGGACGCTGGACGGCGCTAACGGGCCGACTCGGGTTTCTTTTGCGCAGGTGGCACCTAATTTCTTTCAGGTGCTGGGCGTGCAGGCCACTCTGGGGCGCACCTTCCGCCCAGCCGACGTGCAGGCGTGTAAGCAGTGTGTGCTGCTCAGCCAGGCGGCATGGAAAGCGTATTTCGCCGGCGACTCTCACATGATTGGCAAAATGGTGAAGGTGGACGGGCGCGAAATGAAGGTGCTGGGAATTCTGCCTGGGCAGTTTTCGTTTGCCTCGCCAGGCATTGCCGCCTGGTCGTTGCTGCAACCTTCGGACCCTGCCGCAGCCAATCTGGTGGACCGCATGGGTGCGGTGGCGCGCTTTGCTTCGGCGGTAAGTGAAGAGCAAGCTACGCGGGAACTGCAGCGGGTAACAGATGACGCCGGCTACCACTTCGTGAACACCAACCTGCAGGTGGTTTCGCTGAAAAAGCAGCAGCGGCAGGATTTGAATTCCTACCTCTTCTTCCTCTTGCTGGCGGTGCTGGGCTCGGTGCTGGTGGCGTGGCTGGCCGGGGCGCGCGGAAATCTGGGCGCGTCCGGCAGCGGAAGCAAATGGCGCTGGTGGGGATTTTTCGGCGCCAAAACCGTTATGCTCCTGCTGCTTTCTTTTGTGATTGCGCTGGAACTGACCCATTACGGCTCCGTACTGCTCACTGGCACCGTGGAGCCCATGTCTAATGTAGTTTCCATGTGGGTATTCCTGGTGCTGGCCATTGGTGTGCTCTCGTGGACGGTTTACGACCAGCGCCGCCGCTGCCGCGTATGCCTGCAACGGCTGGGCTTATCCGTCCATGTGGGCTGCCCCGGCTACACCCTGCTGGACTGCTGGGCGGCCACCGAACTGGTGTGCGCCCAGGGGCACGGCACGCTCTACATACCAGACACCGACGCCAGCTGGATGGAAGGCGACCAGTGGAGCAACCTGGACAGCTCGCTGGCGGGCGCTCCCGAGCCGCGCGTCGGGGCTGACTAGTTAGCTCTCTGGCTGACTAACCCGGTACACCAACCGCCTCGCAACTCCCATCAAAGGCTATACTTTCCACCAATGTCCTCCATGCTGCGATTCATCTGGCGGTCCAGCCGTGGCCATCGCCTGGCGCCCTGGCGCAGTCCCTACCTGCGCTGGCGCATGGAAACCTA
>DATJEH010000201.1:0-10422 GCA_035496875.1 Terriglobales bacterium
GGCTGGGTGGCCCACTCAAGCCCGGTTTTGGCTTGAGTGGGATAGTTCCACAGCTGCACACAGCCTTCCCGCCGCTCGTTCGCGTTTCCGCGCCGTCCATTCCGACTCGATCTCTACGCGTCCTTCAGCGCCAGTTGCATAGTGGAGAAAGCTGCTCCACTGCCACTCCTCCGGACGAGCGCATAACCCGCGCTTGACTGGGTTGCGGTGAATATAGCGCAGCTTCTCCACAAACTGCCGATAACTTCGAACGTTGAAATCGTAGTACCGCTTCTGCCAAAAATACTCGGGTGTCCCACTCAAGCCCGGTCTTGGCTTGAGTGGGAGATTCGTAAGCAAACGCCGCGCTACTCCTTGCTTCAACGACTTCAGAGCATCAGCCAGCGTGCCCTCTGGCGGCTCGCTGAGCAGCAGGTGGACATGCTCGGGCATGACTACATAGCCATAAATGCAGAGCTTGTAACTGCGCCGCACCCGTTCCAACGCTGACTCAAAGAGCCGGCAGGTTTGATTGCTGATAAGCAAAGGACGACGATGGTAGCAGCAGAACGTGACGAAGTGACTTTGACCACTGTGGTGAAAACGTGTCAATCCCCAAGGCATGAGGACAATCTAGGTTCTTAATCGGGCCCTGTCTGTGACTTACTAGCATCATCCCCACTCAAGCCAAAACCGGGCTTGAGTGGGCCACCCCGCCCTGTTATCGCCAGTGATCTATGACATCTCGAAAAGCAATCAGGACGCGAATGCCTGTTGGCGACAACCACAATGCAAACCAGAGGACGAGGCCTGTCAGCAAAGTGATCCAAAAAACATACACCGGAAGAGTTGACCATCCCTTGGAAGGCGCTGCCTGAATGTACGAGCGTTGCGCCCGAATTACGTAGGGCACCGACGTAAACCGTCGCATTCTGTAACCCGCTTCGAGCAGTCGTGTCCGTATTGTTCTGAAGCAATACGAGCTTGTCAGCATCAAGAGCAGCCATAGCAACATCGTGATCAGCCACAGAATCATTTTGAAGAGCTGGATGGCCACCTCTGCGTGCAACATCATCTCACAAAGAGATTTACCTCGACATTACTCAGAAGTGACGATACCAAACGACAAGCTTAGCGGATGATCGACGTGAAATCGTCATCTCACTTTTCATTCTTCACCGCCAGGAAATGCCTTTCTTCCCAGCAACACTATTCAGAAGCCAAATGCCAAGCGCTAATTGCCAATTGCTTCACGGCGTGAAGGTTCTGTAATACGCCACCCCGCTCAGGGTGGCGCGCAGCGTCTTGCCGTGCACCGGCGTATCGAAGCTGATGCGTTCGCGCGCCGGCCGGCCTTCAAAAGCCAGGGCGAAGTAGCCGCCCGGCATTGGGGTCAGGGTCATCTCGTCGTCTTCGGGCGCGATCAGCCACAACTTGCCTTTGCGCAGCACGATGCGGAAATTGCCCGGAGCCGCCCGGTAATGCCCGGCGTAGCCGGCCCACTGCGGCGGGGAGGGAAACTGGCGCAGGCCGACATATCGCTCGTTGGTGAACCACTCGCCCCCGTAAAACGCCTCCACCACTTTGCCTTTGTCGCGCCCGAAGTGCAGGTCAAAAAGTGTGAAGTCGGGATGATTTACGAAGAAGGAATCGGTACCCCGCGGCTGCAGGACTACCTTTTGGCCTTTGTAGGCAAGCGCCAGTTGTCCGCCATCATCGCTCACCACAAACCTGCGGCCATCCGCAGCGGTGTAGGTTCCAGCATAGTCGCCTGCGTCTTTAATCATCGGTACTTCTTCGGGCAGGGGCGGCAAGGAGCGGCCTTCCTCTGCCGCACGCACCGCCTGCAGAGCGAAAGAAGCGATGTCTTCCGGCCCCAGGGGCGCGTTCTCCAGCGCGACCACGCCCAGGCCGCTGTCCAGGTCGCCTTCCATGCGCGTGCTGTAGCCGGTCATGCCGCCAGAGTGTCCGATGTAGTGGTGGCCCTCCACCTCGCGGCTGAAAATGCCGTAGCCGTAATACGTGTTTTCCTCGCCCGGCACCTTGGCCGCTTTCTGCGTGAGCAGCTTCCAGCTTTCTTCGGAGATGATGCGGCCGTTCGGACCGGCACCATGGTTCAGCAGCATGCGCAGGTAGGCCGCCAGATCAGGCGCGGTGGAAACCACGCTGCCGTCGCCGGCGGCGTATTCCTGCCAGGTGGCGGGGATGAGCGGCTGAGCCGGGTCGTAGGGCCGGTCGTCATAGAGCGGCATATACCCCATGGCCAGGCGCTTGTAGGTATCGTTGGTGAATACCGCGTCGCTGTGAGTCATGCCCAGCGGCTCCAGGATGTGGGCGCGCACAGTTTCGGCATACGGCTTGGCGGTGATCTCCTCCAGCACGTAGCCCATGATCTGGTAGCCGATGTTGGAGTAGGCGAAATATTTTCCAGGTTCGTAGCCGGTCCAGCGATCGCGCACCCCCGCTGCCTGGTACAGCGAGGATGGCACGTCATCACGGTCGCGCGGCAGCCCGGCAGTGTGAGTCATCACGTCGTCGCTGGTGATAGGCCGGTACTTGGAATGGATGGAGAACCAGGGCAGGTAGCGGGTAACGGGCTGCTGCGGGTCAAACTTGCCCTGCTCGCTCAGCTGCAACAGCGAGATGGCGGTAAAGGATTTGGAGATGGAACCAATCTCAAACAAGCTATCCGCCGTGACCGGCGTTTTGGTTTCCAGGTTGGAGTAGCCGTAGGTCGTCACCCGCAGCAGGCCGTTGCGGTCGGTAAGGGCCAGGGCGAGCCCGGGGATCTGTTGCGCCTTCATCTGCCGGGCGACGTAGGTGTCAATCAGTTTGTAGGCGGCGTCCAGGTTGGGCTTTGTGGGCTTCTGCCCTCCGGCCAAAACTGACAACAGGCAAACAGCAACTCCCAGGCAAATAGCTCTCATGCTTCTCTCCGGAAAAGAAACCGGAGATTATCGAATCGCAGTCGCCCGGGCAAGCGGCAAGCGCGGCGGCTGCATCGGATGGCCGGTGACTGCCCGGAACTGAGCGCTTCAGGCGGAGGCAGCGCGGTTGGAGATGATTCGGGAAATGACGTTCAGCAACTGGCCAGGGTCGGGTTCAATCTGGAAGTCCGCGGACATGGGAGTTTCCTCGCCCACTTTTTTCAAAGCAACCACCGGAGCGGAAGAATGGGCGCGGAAGGCGGAGATCAGAGCGTTCTTTTCGGCCGCAGGGATGGAGTGACCGAGGATGAACAGATCGAATTTTGAGCCCCGGCCGCAGTGCTGCACGGCTTTCGCGAACTCGGCCACTGAAGTCACTTCGTAGCCGAAGCTTTGCAGGAGCAGCTCGCGGCTGCTGAGTAGCGCCTCATCGTAGGATACGGAGAGTACCCGGGGCATGGCTTTTAACCGATGCTGGCTCAACCTACACCCGAGATGAAGCAGGGTCAAGCCTTTTTGTTTGTGTAGCTTGGCCTAACGGTAAGCATGCGATAGCACGATGATATCGCCATAGCAGGCTCGCCACCTGGTGGAAAGTCCCTGGGGTCACGGCGGCGGGCCTGAAAGCCGAGCCTCAGTTTGCGGACCCAGTGTTACAATCGGGAGATTAAAGGTCAGCAGTAAGACGAACTGTGGCGGCAACACGCCCCATTCGCCTAAGTGGCGAGTTCCCGTTCTCGCCCAGCCATTCGAGTTGCGTGAGCCTGCCCTGAGCGCAAGTGAAGGGCAAACCTTTTCCTAACCCAGCGAGGTCAACATGGAACACGCTCGATCCGGCCTGCAGAAGATTGTTGCTGATACGTTACGCCGCGCCCCGGCGGAGGAAGCGGCGGTGCTGGCTTGGCCGCTGGTTTGCGGTACCGCGGTGGCCGATAAGACCCAGGCCATAGACATCAACGATGGGGTGTTGCGGGTACAAGTGCCCGACGCCGCCTGGCGAAGCCAGTTGCTGGGGTTGGCCCCACAATACCTGGCGGCGGTAAACCAGTTCACCAGCCATAACGTTCGCCGCATCAATTTCGTGCTCCCGGAAGAGATGCGTCCCAGGGCGCAATCGTAAGCGCCGCCGCCCGGCAGATGGGTTTCAAGGTTTCCCAGGTTTCAAGGTTTCGCGTAAGGTAACGCCGCGATTGAGACCTGCGAAACCTTGAAACTTTGAAACCTAATTCAAATTACGCCCCTACAAACACCATGAAAGTCACCGAATCCGACGTGTTGCACGTCGCCGAACTGGCGAACCTGGAGCTCACCCCTGAAGAACGCGCCCACATGCTCAAGGACCTGAACTCTATCCTGGAGTACGTGGACCGGCTCAACCGACTGGACACGGCGGAGGTGCCGCCCATGGCCCAGGTTTCCGAGCGCTACGGCGTGGATCAGAGCAAGACCGGCACGGCGCGGTTCATCTACGCCTACCGCGACGACGTGTTGCATGGACTGCGCCCATCCTTGCCGCAGCAGGAGGCCCTGAAGAACGCGCCGGATACGGATGGCGTGTTCTTCCGAGTGCCGAAAGTGATTGAAAGATGAAAAGCTTCTAGCCACTAGCTCCTAGCCAGAAGCTAGAAGCTCGGAGCCAAGCGAGCGACTCCTTGGACCTCAAGCTATTGACCGTCGAATCCGCCCGCACTGCCGTGCAGGAGCGGCAGGTGACTGCCACCGCGCTGGCAGAAAGCTTCCTTCGGAAAATTGAGAAGGAGGATGGAGCGATCCACGCCTACCTGAACGTTTCGAAGGAACGGGCCTTAGCCCAGGCGGCACGCATGGATTCGCTGGTTGACAAGGGCGAGCCTCTGCCCGCGCTGGGAGGAGTCCCGCTCGCCATCAAGGACGTGATGGTCACCCAGGGGGTACGCACCACCGCGGGCTCGAAGATCCTGGGCAACTTCGTGCCCGCCTACGACTGTACCGCGGTGGCCAGGCTGGAAGCCGCGGGAGCGGTGCTGCTGGGCAAGACCAACTGCGACGAATTCGCCATGGGCTCCTCCAACGAGAATTCCGCCTATGGCCCGGTACGCAATCCGCGCGACCACAGCCGGGTGCCGGGAGGCTCCTCCGGGGGTTCGGCGGCGGCCGTGGCGGCGGGGACGGCGGTGGCGGCGCTGGGCTCCGATACCGGCGGCTCCATTCGCCAGCCGGCTTCCTTCTGCGGCGTGGTCGGCCTGATGCCCACCTACGGACGGGTTTCCCGCTACGGCTTGATCGCCTTTGCCTCCTCGCTCGACCACATTGGCCCGCTGACCAAGACAGTCAAGGACGCCGCCTTGCTGCTGCGCACCATCGCCGGGCGCGACCCCATGGACTCCACTTCGGCCGAGGTCCCGGTGCCTGACTACGCCCAGGAAATTGGGCGGCCGGTAAAAGGACTGCGCTTGGGCGTGCCGCGCGAGTATTTCGGCGAAGGTCTTGATGCCGAAGTGCGGTCTGTCGTGGAAGCTGCGATTCAGACCTTGGCGCAAAAGTGTGGCTGCGAAGTTGTGCCCATCTCGCTGCCCCACACCGAGTACGCTATTCCCGCCTATTACCTGATTGCCACCGCCGAGGCTTCCTCCAACCTGGCGCGCTACGACGGTGTGCGCTACGGATATCGCGCTCCACAGGCGGGCACGCTCGCCGAGATGTATCGCCGCACCCGCGACCAGGGTTTTGGCGCCGAGGTGAAGCGCCGCATTATGCTGGGCACCTACGCTCTAAGCGCCGGCTACTACGACGCCTACTACCTGAAGGCGCAGAAGGTGCGCACCCTCCTGGCCCGTGATTTTGAGCAGGCCTTCGAAAAAGTGGACGCCATCGTGACGCCGACCAGTCCCACCGCCGCTTTCAAGCTCGGCGAAAAGGTGGACGACCCCCTGGCCATGTACCTGGCCGATATCTTCACCGTGGTGGCCGACCTGGTCGGCGTTCCCGGCATTTCCGTGCCCTGCGGCGAAACTCGCGAGGGGCTGCCCGTCGGCCTGCAGGTACTGGGCAAACACTTCGACGAAGGCGTTATTCTTCGCGTGGCCCACGCCTACGAGCACGCGCGCACCACGGCGTAGCTTCGTGGGCGTCCTTTTGTAATCTTTCAGATAAGGGCCTGCGGCTTCCTTGACAGCTAATTTCCAGGCGTCGCCGGCCCATGCCCCGGGATGGTGAAGTTCAGAGGCTTGCCGCTGCGCGGCTGGAAGGTGACGCGAGGGGGATTACGTTGCCAGGCTGGAGCCGGACATTCTGAATCCGGAGTGCTGGAGTTGGCGGCCGCGCCTAAGTCCTGGCGGATGAGCGCCTTCTTGCGGCCCAGCTGGGCCACCACGGCGAACACCTTTTCGCCGTCATCGGAGATCCCGCAATAAGCCACATAGTCGCGGTACCAACTGGCTACGGAATAAAAGGGGTCGAAGTCGGGCAGCTTGAGCTCGGAAACCCGGCCGCTGCCCCGGTCCACCAGCAGCCACCCGCCACGCTGCCACTTCCAGTGCGGGACCTTATTGGCGTCCTCGGGAAGCTGGTCGTTCAGGCGGTAGGCGCGGCGAACCACAAACAGCCGGTCGGTCACATCGTATGCCTGGCCCAGGGTGAAGTTTTTGACCTCGCCGTCTACGTACAGGGCGCGCACATTCATGGGCTGCACCTTGTCGTCGGTGGGTCCAACGAACCACTTGACGGGCAGCCACTTACCCCAGGTGATCTGGTGGCGCCGGGCGAAAACAGGCGAAGCCGCCAACAACAGTACGAGAACACAACGCGCTACTCGGCCCATGTGCTCAGCCTAATCCCGGAGATGTACCCAGGCAAGCACCGCCTGCGTTACTTGGCGTTTGGCAAGCATGCCGGCTAAGCCTTACAATGCGAGGGTCAGTAGGGTCCTAGTTATGAGGTTCTCCCCGCCTCTGGATGCAACCAATCTGCTGCTCTCCTCCTCCCAGGGGGAGATGCCTGAACTCCTGCCGCGGCGTATTGCCACCATTTTGGTGGTGGACGACAATGCGGATAATGCTTTATTAATGAGAGAGTTACTGACCGGCAGAGGCTACGAGGTGGTGGTTGCTCTACAGGTGGAGCAAGCGGAACAGAAAATCCGCCAGCATCATCCCGACCTGATCCTGCTGGACGTCGTAATGCCAGGCAAGTCCGGCTATGAGCTTTGCCGCGAGCTCAAAGACGACGCCGCTACCCGGCTGATTCCAGTGGTCATGATTACCGGGCTCACCGACCGCGAAGACAAAGTGCGGGGCATTGAGGCGGGGGCCGACGACTTCCTGAACAAGCCCATTTTTCCGGAGGAGCTTTTTGCTCGAGTGAAGTCCCTGCTCAAGCTGAAGGAGTTTACCGACGAACTGGAAAACGCCGAGGCGGTGCTTTGCACCTTGGGATTGAGCGTGGAAGCTCGCGATCCGTATACCGAGGGCCATTGCGAACGCCTGGCCCGCTATGCCGGCGACCTGGGACGCCGCATGGGCCTGGACGAGGCTTCCGTGGTCGCCCTGCGCCGCGGAGGTTACCTGCATGACCTGGGCAAAATCATCGTCCCCGACGAAATTTTGAAGAAGGGGGCCAATCTTTCTCCGGAAGAATGGGAGATCATGAAGAGACACCCCATTACCGGGGAGAACATCTGCAAACCACTGAAATCGCTGCGCTTAGTGCTTCCCATCATCCGCCATCATCACGAGCACTGGAACGGCACGGGATATCCCGATGGCTTGGCGGGACGACAAATCCCCATCCTCTCCCGCATTCTGCAGGTGGTGGATGTTTACGATGCGCTGCGTACTGAACGGCCTTACAAGCCCGCTTTAACCCATGAACTGGCCGCCAAAACCATGCGGGAAGAAGCCCGCGCGGGGTTGTGGGACGGCGATATGGTGGACGAATTCTTCAAAATGCTGGCCGCGCAGGCACAAGTAGCGTAAGTGCGGCAGCACCTCTCGATTTCCTGACATCTATGCATTCATGCCTGGGCGTGGGTTTCGCAATCGCCATCGCAGCAGTACCATCGAACGAGGCGCAGAGATTTTTCTGGCGGCCAGCATGGCGAGCACTCTGAACCAACCACCGAAGTACAGCATTGTCATTCCAGCCTACAACGAGGGCCAGCGCATCACCGCCACGCTGGACAAAGTGCTGGCTTATATCGGGCAGCAGGGCTGGAACGCGGAAGTAATCGTGGTGGATGACGGATCACGCGATGAGACCCCGGCCATAGTTCGCGGTTACGCCCAGCGCCACCCTGCGGTCCGCCTGTTGCAGAACCCCGGCAACCGGGGCAAGGGCTACAGCGTGCGCCACGGCATTCTGGAAGCACGCGGCGACCTGCTGCTGTTCAGCGACGCCGATTTGTCTTCGCCCATCGAAGAAGCCAGCAAGCTTTTCGCGGCGCTGGCGCAAGGCGCCGAAGTGGCCATTGGCTCACGCTGGCTGCGCAGCGAACTGCAGACCGAACGCCAGCCCTTCTATCGCCAGCTTTTCGGCAGAGTGTTCAATTTGCATTTACGGGCGCTGCTGGGCCTGAAGTTCAAGGACACCCAGTGCGGGTTCAAGGCTTTCACGGCGCGCGCGGCTCAGACTTTATTCCCACGGCAAAAAATCGAACGCTGGGGCTTCGACCCCGAACTGCTGTTCCTGGCCCGCAAGTTCGGACTGCCGGTGCGCGAGGTGGCGGTGAAGTGGGCGCACGATGACCGCACCAAAATCAGTTATCTCAAAGATGGCTTGCATATGGGGATGGAAACTCTGCGCGTCCGCTGGTACTCGCTGACCGGGCAGTACTCGCGCGAAGCACCGGAATGCGTAGTGGATCAGGCTTAAGAAGCTGCCGCGCTCTGGCGGCCGACGGGCACCACCACAACTCCTTGACCACGGGTGAAAGCCAGAGTCATTCGTTGGGCGCAGCGGCCGCACAGCCAGAAAAACTCCAGCCGGCGAGCGCTCTTGCGATCTGCCGCCAACTCGGGTTGGTCATTGGGTTCGGGCGCGCTCCGGGGCACTTCCGCCCCAACCTGCATCTGGTACAACTTGCCTTCCCGCAGGTAGAGAAAGGGAGCGTGGCAAGACGGATTGGCGCATTTAGCTAACATACAATTCCCTGAGCACACATTCGCACAGCGGACCTGAGTGTCGGCAAGTTCGTAGGATGCAGGGATGAAAGAGCAGGTTTGTGGAGATTTGCTAAAAATTTCCCGGCCTGGGGCTCCGGAGAAGCTGTGGGTTGCGAGTGATTGCTGATGGCTGATAGCTAACAGTTGATAGCTGAGACCGACTGCTACTGGGCTGCAGCCGCTTCCTGGGAAACACACCAAACGCTCATGTCGCCGCATGCCGGCAAAACCGTTCTGCTGCTCTGCACCACCACGGGATACCAGGCGCGGGCCTTTGTCTCGGCTGCCCAACAACTGGGTACCACGGTGGTATTTGGCACGGACCGCTGCCACGTGCTGGAGGATCCCTGGCGCGACGGCGCGCTGGCTATGCGCTTCGAAGAACCGGAGGTTTCCGCCGCCAAGGTTGTGGAGTACGCGGGGGGCCATCGCCTTGATGCCGTGGTCGCCATCGGCGACCTGCCCGCTCCCACAGCCGCGCGCGCAGCACAGGCGCTGGGACTGCCCGGACCCTCACCGCGGGCCGCCGACATCTGCCGCGACAAGTACCGCTCCCGTGAGTGCCTGCGACGCGCCGGACTCAACGTTCCTGCCTTCCAGCGCTTTGCCCGCAACTCTGAGCCGCAACAACTCCTGCCCGCCATCTCCTTTCCCTGTGTGCTCAAGCCGCTGACGCTTTCCGGCAGCCGGGGCGTTATTCGCGCCAATGACGGCGGGGAATTTGTGGGCGCGTTTGGTCGCATTCGTAAGCTGCTAGCCGCCCCCGACGTGGGTGTGCTGCGCGATCCCGCCGCCGACTTTATTCAGGTGGAAGAGTACATAGAGGGAGCCGAGTTCGCGCTCGAAGGACTGGTGGAGGGTGGCCGACTGCGGGTGCTGGCGCTTTTCGACAAGCCTGATCCGCTGGTGGGACCGTTTTTTGAGGAAACCATCTACGTCACGCCTTCGCGGCTGCCCGTGAAGGCCCAAGGGCAGATTCGTGACGTTTTACAGCAGGCGGTTAAGGCCCTGGACCTGCGGCAGGGGCCAGTGCACGCGGAGGTGCGGCTGAACTCCACCGGCGTGTGGGTTCTGGAGGTGGCCGCACGGCCCATTGGCGGACTGTGCGCCCGCAGCTTGCTTTTCCAGAATGGCATGACACTGGAGGAACTGATCCTGCGCCATGCGCTGGGAGAGAAGGTGGAACCAGCACGCGAATCCCAAGCCAGCGGGGTGATGATGATTCCCATAGCGCAGGCCGGCTTCCTGGAGGCGGTGGAGAATATTGAGGAAGCGGAGCGTACGCCCGGAGTGGAAGCCATCGAGATCACCGCCAAGGTTCGCCAACAGCTCGTGCCCCTGCCCGAGGGCGCCAGCTACCTGGGATTTATTTTTGCCCG
>DATJEH010000202.1:0-14317 GCA_035496875.1 Terriglobales bacterium
GGTTCGTCCACAACCACTTCCTGGTGATCTTCGTCCACAGTGCTGACGCGCACTCTTCCCGACACCATCACGTAGCCGCGGTCGCCGGGGTCGCCCCGCTTGTAAATTCGCTGACGCGGGGAGAATGTTTTCAGTTCGACCTGCGCGGCCAGGACCGCGGCCTCCTCTGAGTCCAGGAGCGCAAAAAGAGAAACCTGCTTCAGAACTTCGGGATCACAGGGCATAGGAAATCTCCTTGGCCGGATTAGGATAAGGGTTGAAGAGCGATTCTGCTCGGAATCACGCAGGGCTTCTTTTCGGGAGAACTCCCAGGCACAGCGGTTCAGGGGCAAGCAGGCGCGGGGTCACTCGACTCGGGCATGCGCCCTCGCTCGGGATGACAGGCTGAGGAAGATACGAGATTGAGGGGCATGCACCGGGAATGACTTAGGGCACTGTGCAGAAGGCGGCCAGAATTGGCATACTAGATACATATGAATGCGAGAACAGTCCCAGTACGAACGGAGAACGAAGAAGTCAGCGAATGGATAGAGGCATTTGAGCAGCTATTGGCCCAGGAGGGGCCATCCCAGGCGGCGGAGCTGCTGAGCGCCCTGACGAGGCGGGCGCAACAGGCAGGCGTGAACATGCCGGTGCAGCTCAATACGCCCTACGTGAACACCATCCCGGCCGAAGACGAGGTTCCCTATCCCGGGGACCGGGAGCTGGAGCGCCGGATTAAGAGCCTGATCCGCTGGAATGCCATGGCCATGGTGCACCGGCAGAATAAGAAAGACCCGGGCATTGGCGGTCACATTTCCACCTATTCCTCCCTGGCTACGCTGCTGGAAGTGGGCTGCAACCACTTTTTTCATGCCAGCTACGGCGACCAGCCCGGCGACCTGATTTATTTCCAGGGCCACGCCTCGCCTGGAGTTTACGCGCGGGCGTTTTTGGAAGGACGGCTCAGCGAAAAAGACCTGGAGAACTTCCGCCACGAATTGCGGGATACTCCGGGCCTTCCCTCCTACCCGCATCCGTGGCTGATGCCGAGCTTCTGGCGTTTTCCCACGGTTTCAATGGGCATTGGGCCGATTAACGCGATTTACCAGGCCCGGTTCATGCGCTACCTGGAAAACCGGGGCATCATTGCCAAGACGCCGCGCAAGGTGTGGGCGTTCGTAGGAGACGGGGAGACGGACGAACCAGAGACCATGGGCTCGCTGACGCTGGGCTCGCGGGAACACCTGGATAACCTGATTTTCGTCATCAACTGCAATTTGCAGCGGCTGGACGGCCCGGTTCGCGGGAATGGAAAGATCATCAACGAACTGGTAGCGGCTTTCCGGGGCGCCGGCTGGAACGTGATAAAGGTGATCTGGGGTTCGCCCTGGGACAAGCTGCTGGCGCGCGATCACAGCGGGCTGCTGCTGAAGCGCATGGAAGAGTGCGTAGACGGGGAGTACCAGGCCTTCAAGGCTAAGGACGGCGCCTTCATCCGCAAGGAATTCTTTGGGAAGTACCCGGAAACGCTGGCCCTGGTGGCGGACATGACGGATGAGCAAATTTTCCGACTGCCGCGCGGCGGGCTGGATCCGCAAAAGGTCTACAACGCCTATTACAAGGCGGTGCAGCACCAAGGCGCGCCCACGGTGATTCTGGCCAAGACGGTAAAGGGTTATGGGCTGGGATCGGCGCAGGCACGCAACGCCACGCATCAGGAGAAGAAGCTGAGTGACGCGGCGCTGGCGGCGTTCCGCGCCCGCTTCGAGATACCCATCCCGGAGAAGGCGGCGAAGGAAGGGGCGCTCTACCGGCCGCCGGAAGACAGCGAGGAGATCCAATACTTGAAGGAGCGGCGGCAGGCCCTGGGCGGCTACATGCCCACGCGGGAGGCGCATCCCACCTTCAAATTTGAAGCGCCGCCGCTGGAGTACTTCCAGGAGTGGCTGGAGGGCTCGAAGGGGCGCGCTGTTTCCACTACCATGGCGTTCGTCAGCCTGTTGCGCCACCTGCTGAAGCATCCGACGATCGGAAAGCTGGTGGTGCCCATCGTTCCCGACGAAGGCCGCACCTTCGGCATGGAATCCATCATCCGGCAGGTGGGCATTTACGCCAGCCAGGGCCAGCTCTACAACCCGCACGACCAGGACATGCTGCTCTACTACCGCGAGGAGAAGGACGGGCAGATCCTGGAAGAGGGAATCACGGAGGCGGGTTCGATGGCATCGTTTACCGCTGCCGGAGGCGCCTACTCCAATTACGGCGTGCCCATGGTTCCGTTCTTCACTTATTACTCCATGTTCGGGTTCCAGCGCATTGGCGACCTGATATGGGCGTTCGCGGATTCCCGGGGCAAGGGCTTTCTGATGGGCGGCACCGCCGGACGCACCACGCTTTCAGGAGAGGGCCTGCAACACCAGGACGGCCACAGCCACGTGCTGGCGAGCACGGTGCCGACCTGCGCCAGCTACGATCCCGCCTTCGCCTACGAGACCGCGGTCATCGTCCAGGACGGCCTGCGGCGCATGTACCAGGAGCACGAGGACCGCTTCTACTACATCACTATGTACAACGAAGACTACGCCATGCCGGCGATGGAGGAAGGCGTCCGCGAGGGCATTCTGCGGGGCATTTACCGCCTCAAGCAAGCCGGCTCGGGCAAGGCGGTGGTGCAGTTGTTTGGCAGCGGTCCCATTCTGAATGAGGCGCTGCGCGCGCATGGCATTCTGGCGGAAAAGTACGGAGTGGCGGCCAATGTGTGGAGCGCCACCAGCTATAACGAACTGCGACGGGAGGCGCTGGCCACCGAACGGTGGAACCGGCTGCATCCCTCCAAGCAGCCGAAACGGCCGTACATTGTGACCGCTTTGGAGGGCAACGACGGTCCGATTGTGGCGGCCACCGATTACATGAAAATTGTTCCCGACCAACTGGCGCCCTGGCTGGGCGGGCGACTGGTGTCGCTGGGCACGGACGGCTTCGGGCGCAGCGATAACCGCGAGCACCTGCGGCGGCACTTCGAGGTCAACGCCGAGTCCATTGTGGCGGCGGCATTGGCGGCTCTGGCGCGGGAAAAGAAGTTTGACGCGGCCAAGGCGGAGAAGGCCTTGGCGGAGCTGGGAGTAAAGAGCGAAAAGCCAGATCCGGCGCGTGCGTAACGCTTTGTGAGGAGATAGCTTCGGGAATAGAATCAAGCACCAGGCGGAGGCCATATGTTGATGTGCCTTCTGTGTTTGCTCTGCCCGGTTTCCATCTCGCAAGCATCTCTTGCTCAGCGATTTCAAACGGCCGGCGAGGTGCCAAGCACGTGCCCTGTTGCCAGCCCCTCGCAGCAGCCTTTTGTGCCTCCGCAACCCTATCCGGCGAAAGCTCCTGAAAGCAGTTTCTGCCTCTATGGAAGCCGTTACCTGGGTTAATTTCTGCTGGCGACAGCAGCCCGGGCCTCACGCTTCTGGTAAACCGCCTCGGCGCGGCGCAAGGCGGCCTGCACGTTTTCGCAGATGTTATCCGCACCCACCACTTCCTCAAATTCCGCCTGATGAAGGAGCTTAGAAGGCTGCTCGCGCGCGCCGCACAGGATGAGAGTGCGCCCGGCGGCGTGCAGTTCCCTGGCCACTTCTTCGAGAGCAAACAGGCCGGTGGCGTCGAGCGCGGTCATGTTACGCAAGCGCAAGATGACTACGGGCGGAAGGTTGTGAATCTTCTCCGTCACCACGGAAATTTTGTCGGTAGCGCCGAACAGAAAGGGCCCGTGGATGCGGAAGATGGTGGCGTAATAGGGAATGTCCTTGTCCTGCAGAATGTGGACCCGGCCGTCCTCGACGTAATCGTCGGTGACTTGCGAAACGGTAGTGGTGGAGGCCACGCGGCTGATGAAGAGCAGCGCCGCGAGAATCATGCCCGCTTCCACGGCCACGGTGAGGTCGGCAAAGACAGTGAGACTGAGGGTGACCAGCCACACGCTGATGTCGGTCTTGGTGAGCTTGAGCAGTTGCGGAATCTCGTGCCACTCGCCCATGTTGTAGCAAACCATCATGAGAATTCCGGCCAGCGCGGCCAGAGGCACATAGCTGACCAGAGGCGCGGCAAACAGCAGCACGCACAGCAGGGTGGCGGAGTGAATCATGCCGGCTACGGGCGATTGCGCACCGGAACGGATGCTGGTGGCGGTACGGGCAATGGCGCCGGTGGCGGGCAAGCCGCCGAACATGGGGGAAACGATATTGGCTACGCCCTGACCGATGAGTTCCATATTGGGATTGTGATGGTCGTTGCTCATGCGGTCAGAGACCACTGCCGACATCAGGGATTCGATGGCGCCTAATATGGCCACGGTAAATGCCGGGCCGAGCAAGCCGTGAATGAGATCGGCGCGAAACTTGGGCATGGCCAAATGCGGCAGACCACTGGGAATGCCGCCGAAGCGGCTGCCGATGGTTTCCACCGGCAGCTTGAAGATGACTACAGCCGCCGTTGCCAACACCAGGGCGACGATCGGACCAGGGATGCGGTTGGAGATGAGACGGCACATCAGCATGAGCAGCAGCGTTCCTGCAGCCAGAGCAGTGGCGGTGTAGGAGAGGGTATGGAAGCTGGCGGCCAGCGCCTCCATGCGCAACCAGAAGACCCCTGGAACCTTATCCAGGTGCAAACCGAAGAAGTCCTTTACCTGGGTGCTGGCAATAAGGATGGCAATGCCGTTGGTGAAACCAAGCACGACCGGGCGGGGAATGAACTTGATGGCCGAACCCAGCTTGGTGATGCCCATAATCACCAGCAGGACACCAGCCATCACGGTGCACATGAACAGGCCGTCCACGCCGTGGACGGCGACAATGCCGGCCACAACCACCACGAAGGCGCCGGTGGGACCGCCGATCTGGGTCTTGGATCCACCCAGAAGCGAAATGAGCAAACCGGTTACGACCGCGCAGTAAATACCCGCCTGGGGGGTCAGGCCCGAGGCAATGGCAAAGGCCATGGCCAGGGGCAGAGCCACGAGGCCGACGGTGATTCCGGCTACGATATCTCGCAGAAACTTACCGCGGTTATAGTCGCGCAAACAGAGGACGGACTTCGGAAGCCAGCGTTCTTCAGGGAAAGCAGGAGCCATTTTTTCATTATGCCGGTCAGAGGGAAATTGGCGAGAGAAATCCGCAAGCCGGGAACATCCGAAGGAACATGCACCAACGAATGGGACCTCTGCTTGAAAAATATCGTGTAAATGATACTTAAAATGAGTAAACAAAAAGCCCGGCGAATTGCCGGGCTAGCTAGAAATCGTTAGACAATGCGTTCCTCTTCAAGCGCCTTCGCCGCCAACATATTCCACCTGGCCGTGCTCGTTGCGGACCCAGCCATGGCGGGCGAGCACGGAACCAAAGATGTTCTCGGCCGCCTCTTCCACTTTTCTGCGGGCTTCCGCCGCAAAGTGGTCCTGCAGCTCGCGTTCGAAATCGCGGCTAGGCTGCTGAGGCGCGGGCGGCTGCACCGCCGCCTGACTCGGGACTGGTTCAATCGGAAGCCGCTTCTTACGCCGCCTGGAAACTGTTTCGCCTTCTTTTTTTCTGGTATTTACAGACACTTTGACCCCCCAACCACCGACATTTTAATTTTCTGAATGGCTGGACATTGGATGCAGAAAAGTCGGGTTCGGTTCCAAATCGGGAAACCGGTTTACGCTCGCCGCGGGCTGAGCAGGCGCATGGGAAGTGTAAAGAGGGCCCAAAGGAAGCCCAGCACTCCCTCAACGGCAATGCCCACTAGACGGAAGGGCAACAGTATCAGCCAGACGAAGGGATAGAGGATGAGCGCCAGAAGGGCCAGGGGCCAGCACAGCACGAACAGCAAGCACCAGAGTAGGAAGGTGAGCATGGCGTAAGTCCTCCTGATTGATGATACGCAGGGTGATGGGAAAAGTTCCGTGATTAGAGAAGACGCAAGGTCCCTCGACTCGCAGTTCGCCTCTCCCGCAAAGCGGGATCGGTTCACGCTCGCTCGGGATGAACTCTGGGGGATTTATTCGGCGGCGACGGTTTCGCCCAGGCGGCGGAGGGATTGGTCATAGGGCGCCCGTGCCACGCCGCGCTCGGTAATGATGGCAGCCACGTACTTGGCGGGGGTCACGTCGAAGGCCGGGTTCTCCACCCTCACCCCCTCGGGCGCAATGGCCTTGCCGGCGATGTGGGTGACCTCGCGGGTGGAGCGCTGCTCGATGGGAATTTTGCTGCCGTCCGGGGTCTCCAGGTCCACGGTGGAGAAGGGCGCGGCCACATAAAAGGGAATGCCATGTTCCTTGGCCAGCACGGCCACAGTGTAGGTGCCGATTTTGTTGGCCACGTCGCCGTTGGCGGCGATGCGGTCAGCGCCCACCACCACCGCGCCAATCTTGCCCTGCTTCATCATGGCGCCGGCCATATTGTCGGAGATGACGGTGGTGGGAATGCCGTCTTTCATCAGTTCCCAGGCGGTAAGGCGCGAACCCTGCAGGAAGGGCCGGGTCTCATCAGCATAGACCTGGAGCTTTTTGCCCGCCTCCACCGCCGCACGGATCACGCCCAGGGCGGTACCGTAACCACAGGTGGCGAGGGCGCCGGCATTGCAGTGGGTAAGCACGCCGCCGCTCGGGGGCATGAGGGTGGCGCCGTGGCGGCCCATGGCCTCATTGGCGGCGATATCTTCCACGTACATACGCTGCGCCTCGGTGATCAGCGCCTGACGAAGCTGGTCCACGGGCAACTCGGAGCAGGCCTCAAATTTTCCCTGCATCCGACGGATGGCCCAGAACAGGTTGACGGCGGTGGGGCGGGTCTCGCCCATGATTTCGCAAATCTGATCGAAGGCGCGGCGCAACTCGGAAACGTGGCCGGCTTCGGCGTCGCGCACGCCCAGGGCGATGCCCATGGCGGCGGCAACACCGATGGCGGGCGCGCCGCGAACGACCATGTCGCGGATGGCGTCGGCGACCTCTTCATAGGTGGAGCAGGTGACGTAGGTCTCTTCGGTGGGCAGCTTGCGCTGGTCAATGAAGCGCACGCCTTCGTCGGTCCATTCGAGGGTCTTGATCATCAGTCGTCGGTTCTCAGTTGTCGGTTCTCAGTTGTCGGTTCTCAGTTCTCGGTTGTCAGTTGCCTACTAGCTTCTAGCTACTAGCTACCGCATTGAGCTTCAGGTGCTCGCGGCGTACGTCATTGGCCGTGAACAGGGCCACAAAGGACGCGGGGGCAGCCGCTTTTTCCACATTGGCTCGCCCGCCGGCCTCCTCGCGCTCTACCAGGCACATCACGCCGGCGACTTCGAAACCGAACTCGCGCGCCGCTTCGATGGCCTGAATGGTGGAAGCGCCGGTGGTGCACACGTCGTCCACAATCACCACCCGCGCGCCCTTCTGGCGGAAGCCTTCGATGCGCTGCCCAGTGCCGTGCTGCTTTTCCGCCTTGCGCACCAGAAAACCGTGCAACTGGCCGCTGACCACAGCCACTGCGCTGACGATGGGATCGGCGCCCATGGTCAGGCCGCCAATGGCTTGCGGGCGCCAAGCGCGGGCTTGAATCTCCTGCCAGAACACCTCGCCAGTAAGACGCGCGCCCTGCGCATCCAGGGTAGTAGTGCGGCAATCAATGTAGTAATCGCTGGTGCCGCCGGAGGAAAGCTTAAACTGGCCCAGGCGGAAGGACTTCTCGGCCAGCACCTGCAAAAGTTGGGCGCGCTCAGATGACATAAACCTTTACCATAGCACGGCAAAAAGTTTGCAGGAAAGCCGGCCGGAACAGACGGGACGGCCGGGCCCAGGAGCGGAGCAGGCGATGCGCGAACAACCACAGGTTGCGGTGCTGGGAGCAGGCGCAGTGGGCTGTTATTTCGGCGGCATGTTGGCGCGCGCCGGAACAAGGGTGACCCTGATTGCGCGGCAGGCGCGGACGGAGGCCATCCAGCGCGAGGGCCTGTTCATTGACGCGGTGCACTTCCAGGGCCAAGTGCCGGTAACAGCATCGGAGGAGGTGAGGGTTGTAAAAAGTGCCGACGTGGTTCTCTTCTGCGTAAAAACCGTGGATACCGAGAGCGCTGCCCAGGACCTGCGGCCGCATCTGGCTCCGGGAGCGCTGGTCATCAGCCTGCAGAACGGGGTGGATAACGTGGAGCGTATCCGCTCCGCCAGCGGGATTGAAGCCATCCGCGCCGTGGTTTATGTGGCGGCGGAGATGACCTCGCCCGCGCGGGTGAAGCACTCGGGGCGGGGCGATCTGATACTGGGAGTGGAGCCGGCGCGCTTAGCCGAACTGCAAACCATTGCCCGGCTGTTCGAGCGCGCGAGCGTGCCCTGCCGGCTTTCCAAGCAGATTGAAGTGGAGCAGTGGACGAAGATGGTGCTGAATTGCGCGTACAACGCTATCTCCGCTCTGGCCCGGGCCAATTATGGGGCCATCGCTCACAACCCGCCGGTGCACCAGGTAATGAGGCAGGCGATTATGGAAGCGGTAGCCGTGGCGCGCGCGGCCGGGGTCCCCATGAATGATGTGGATATGCAGGCGGCAGGTTCGAAGCTGGGAGACGCCATGTCCAGGGCCACCTCCTCGACTGCCCAGGACATCGTTCGTGGCAAGCCCACCGAAATTGATTCGCTGAACGGCTACATTACGCGCCGGGGAAAGGAGCTGGGCGTGCCCACGCCAGTGAATCAGACGCTGCATGCGCTGGTGAAGCTGCTGGAGGCGAGCACGGTTGCTGGGCAGGCGCGAGGGCTTTCCAGCTAGCCTCCGACCCTCTCCAGGTGCTGGAAGTGGCCGCTGGCCACGAACAGGAGACCAAACAGGGTCAGGTTGTAGCCGATGTGCACCAGCGTGCTGGAGGCCACCGACTTGGTAAGGGCGCGCACCCCGGTGAGCACCACGCCAACCACGAACAACACCACCAGAGGCCCCCAGGCGTTGCCCAGTTGTGCGGAATGGAGAAGAGCGAAAGGAATGGCAGTGAGTACGATGCCCGCGCCCACTCCCAGCCGGCGCGCCAGCACGGGATAGAGAAAGCCGCGGAAAAACATCTCCTCCACGAAGGGGGCCACGGCGACGCCGAAGATGGCCATCATCCAGGCGTCGGCCGGACTGTGGAAGAACTGGTCAATGGGCAGGGACTTGGGAATGGGCAAAAGGGCGGAAAGCAACTGGCCGGCGATGGCGACGATGGCGCCCAGGGCCAGGAAGCCGATCCAGGTGCTATCCGGCCAATTCCAGTGCACGGCGGGCAAGAACCTGTAGCCGCGCTCGCGTCGCACCACGGCATACATAAAAAACACGAGCACCATGTAAGCGGCGAACTGGGCAGGAATAATGAGCAGCGGGTCGCGAGCCAATTGCGCCGCCGGCATGCCGCGAAACAGGCCGCTCGAGGCGGCGATCCACAATGATGCGATGCCGAACACGGCAATGACAACAATACCTACCACGGTAATGCGCACCACATCCCAGCCGGTCCAGGGCGGGTTCTCCGCGGGCGGTGGGCCTGGCGAGGGAGAAAACTGTGGTGAAGGAGATTCAGGCAGCGAGTTGGGCGGCGAGGCCAATAGTTGAATTTACACGAAAATTCGCGCTCACGGGTTTGGCGAAAAGCGCTCTATCCGGGAGAGGCGGCGGCCAGTTCGACGGTGTACAACTGCTCTTCGGTGGCCGGGCACAGGGCGCGGAACTGGCAGGAGCGGCAGTGGAAGCCAGGAGTCGGGTCAAATTCGCCGGCGGCCATCTTGCAGGCCACCTCGGCGATTCGCTCCTGGGCGGCGCGCAGTTCCTTTTCGTCGCGGGTGGTGGAAACTTCGTCGGAGGTTTCCAGGTTGTAGAACAGCAGGCGTTCGGGCACGTACCCCCAGAGTTCGCGTGCGGCCAGAGCATAGATGGAGAGCTGCAGGCTGCGGCGGGCGTCAATGTCGGTTTTGGGGGTGCCGGTCTTGTAGTCCACGATGGCGACGCGCTGGCCGTCAATTCGGTCAACCCGGTCAATGCGGCCCTTCACCAGCATGCCCTGGACGGAGAACTGGAAGGTCTTTTCGGTGGAGAGGACCTGCGGAACAGGAACAGCGGCGCAGCTTTCATAGAAGGCGGTCAGCTGTTCCCTTCCCTGCTTGCGGTAGAGCTCGCGCTGGTGCTGGTCGTCAAAAGGAAGCTCCGCCAGGGCCCGTTCGAAAATTTCCAGCAACTGTTCGTGCGTGCGCGGGCGGCCCACCCGCAGGGCTTCAAAGTAATCGCCGAGCGCGGAGTGCATGGCGGAGCCGAACTGCAAGGACGCAGAGATATCGCCGGGAATGTTCCAGTCTTTGTAGATTTTGAATTTGAGAGGGCAGGCTTCATACATCTCGATCGAACTGGCGCTGAGCGGCCCAGCGAGGGCGCGGGGCGAGGGCGGCAGCAGCATCCAGCTACCCAGGCCAGTGGCGCCGACAACTGCGGCCTGTGCGGCAATGCGAAGGCGCGGGTCGCGCTGGCGCCAGCCGGGCGGCTGCACATGCGCGTCTATCAGATCGCGCACAAAGGCGGTGGGCCGCGGATTCTTACCTTTGCCGAGACGGGCGTAAATAGTCAGCGAGTCGCGGGCGCGGGTCATGGCCACATAGAACAGGCGGCGCTCCTCCTCGCGATGCAGGTCGGAGCTGTCGCTTTTGGCCAGGCAGCGGGGGTCGCGCATGGCGGCGGGCATGGCAAAAAGCTTTTCGCGATAGTTGGTGGGAAAGGAATTGTTGTTGGCGCGGATGACAAAGACGTGGTCGAATTCCAGGCCCTTGGCGCCGTGCACGGTCATGAGCTGCACCGTGTTGGCCGGATCCTGGGGCGGAGGCTGCTGGAAGGCGACCACGCCGCCGGCTTGCGGAAAATACCCCATGTATTCCAGAAACTCCTGCAGCTCTCCGGTGGCGGTAATGGGCTTGGCACTCCACTTCTCCACGAATTCGCGAAAAGCGGCGACCGGCGGGGCGCTCGGGTCAATGCCGAAACGTTTGATGGCGATGGCCAAAGCGCGGGCAGCTTTCCAATTGGCGGCCGCAAGCTCAGCGCGGGCGTTCTCCACGGTTTTCAGAACCAATTTGCCGCCGCGCACGCCGGCGAGCACGGCAACCAGGTCCGGCCGTTTACCGCCGGCACGCAAAGCTTCACGGACAGCTTCGCCATCCAGGCCGAAGATGGGCAATGCGGCCACGCGGAACAAGGCGGCATTATCCAGGGGAGCGGGCAGCACGCTCATACAGGCAAGCAGATCGCGCACCTCGCAGGTTTCCAGCGCGTCCAGACCCTCCACGCGAAAAGGGATGCCGCGAAGGGCGAGTTCCTTCACTACCTCCTCCCGGTGCAGGTGAGAGCGGTAAAGAACGGCGCAGCGCGGCCGGGGTTTGCCGGTGGGGGTGGCGGGAGCGCGCAGGATGGTGGCCACCTGCTCGGCAATATCGCCGGCTTCATCTCCATTGCCGCCCACCATGACCAGGGTCACGGGCTCGGGCGCGATAGGGTTGCCTTCTGTTTTGGCCCGGCGCTCGCGCTCGGACGACAGGGGCTGGCGCTGAAAGCTTTCTTTTTGGCCGATGCAGCAGATCACGGAGGGATTCTGCGCAATCAGCGCGCCGGCGCAGTTGAGAATTGCGGAAGTGGAACGCTGGTTGTAGTCCAGAACCACCGCCCTGGTCTCAGGAAAGCGGGCGACAAACTCTTCAAAGGCCGCGCTGGAGGCGCCCCGGAAGCGATAGATGGCCTGGTCGGGGTCGCCCACGGCAAAAATATTGCGCTCTTTGCCGGCCAGCAGCTGTGCCAACTCGATCTGGGCGAGGTTGGAATCCTGGAACTCATCAATCAGGAGAAAGCGGGATCGCTTTTGCTCGGACTGCAGGGTTTTCGGGTCGGACTTCAGCACCTGCATGGCCCGCAGAATCATGTGGGAGAAGGTGCCGAGGTTGTCGGCAGCCAGCATGTCCTCCACTTTGCGAAACACGCGCGCGATTTCGCGGCAGCGGGCGAGCACGTCGTCGCGGGTGAGCTTGTCCGCATCCTTGCTGCGGGTGACTCGGGGCAGCGGGTGCTTGCCGGCGTCAAGTTCCTGAACGTAATTTTCGTAGTCGGCGGCCGATTTGAGCTCGTCGTGGCAGTTGTCGAAAAAATCGAGCAGTGCGTCGAGGAATTGCGCCGGGTGAACCGCACGGGTGTAGTACTTGAGCTGCAACTCGGGAAGACGGCGGCGCAGGTAAATCCAAAGGTCCTGTGGCTCCAGCACCCGGAAAGCTTGGCCGCAGTCCTGGAGGATGCGGTAGCAGAAAGCGTGAAAGGTGGTGGCCTGGAGGCCGGAAGCGGCGCCCGGCCCCAGTTCCCGCCGCACGCGCTGCTTGAGTTCGTCAGCAGCGTTGTCGGTGTAGGTGACCGCCAGAATCTCGTCCGCCCGGGCGTGCCCCTCGCGGATCAACCGGGCAAGGCGCTGGGTGAGGACCGTCGTTTTTCCGGTGCCGGCGCCCGCCACCACCAGCATGGGCCCGACAACGTGCTCCACGGCCTCACGCTGGCGGGGATTGAGCTCAAGAACAGGGGCAAGGGCCGGGGCAGGAGCGGCGGAGAACAGCCCCAGTTGCGAAGACGAAACAGCGGGTTTGCGGGACGCGGGCATGGGGTGTGAGGGGGAGCTTCACATTATGGGCGAGGCGAGGCGCGGGGGCAACGGGAAAAGCAGCCGTCAGCGAATCAGCAGTCAGCCTCCATCCCCTCGAAGGACATTGTCGTGGCGCCGCTTCCACAGCCTTTTGAATTCTCGGCCAGGAAGATACCGCCGCGTCACGAGCAGGATTGAGCCAGCCAGCTACTTAGCTCCTGAAAGAGCCTCGGCTGGCTGAATGCTGAGTGCTGACCTGACTCTGAGTGCCCGCCTGTCACAAGCCCTTGTGATTGGCGGCGTATAATTGAAGTTTAGCTGGCGGCGTTTGCCGCTACTGGAGGGACTTCCGTGAGTTCGCACATGCCGCCTCGACCCGGACAACCGGCACCCGGGCCGCAACCTATTCCTGGAGTAGATTCCATCGTTGCGGTTGGCTCCGGCAAGGGCGGCGTAGGCAAGACCACGCTGGCGGTGAACCTGGCGGTGGCGCTGGCCAAACTTGGGCACAAAGTGGGGTTGCTGGATGCCGACGTTTACGGTCCCAACGTTCCGCTCATGCTGGGGGCCAACGCCACGCCGAGGGTGATTGGCGAAAACCGCATCGAGCCGCTGGAGCGCTATGGGCTCAAGGTGATTTCGGTCGGCTTCCTCAATCCCGGCGACCGGCCGCTGATCTGGCGAGGTCCCATGCTGCACTCCATTGTGCGGCAATTTCTTGGGCAGGTGGAGTGGGGACAACTCGACTACCTGGTGGTGGACCTTCCTCCCGGAACCGGCGACGTAGCTCTGTCTCTGATTCAGACCGTACCCCTGACGGGAGCTATCGTGGTTTCCACGCCCTCGGACGTTTCCCTTCAGGATGCGCGCAAGGCCATCGAAATGTTCCGCCAGGTGAAAGTGGATATCGTGGGCCTGGTGGAGAACATGAGCTTCTTTGTGTGCCCGCACTGCCACGAGGAAATTGACATCTTCTCCAAGGGCGGCGGGGAGCGTACGGCCAGGCAGTTCGACATTCCCTTCCTGGGACGAGTGGAACTCGATCCTGAAATCCGCAAGGCGGGCGACACCGGCTTGCCGGCGGTGCTGGCCGGCGAAGAAGGCCCGCACGCCAAGTCGCTCTACGAATTCGCCCGCACAGTAGTCGGCAGGGTGGGCGAAATCAAGGCCGCCTCGCCGGAAAGCGTAATCCAGATTCAGTGATCAGTGGCCAGTGAAAGCCGTTGACACGCGCGACGGCAAAGGGCAAACTTTCGTGCGCCTCGTTAGTCCTGCACGAAAGGAGAGGCCAATGCTCGAAATCCATTCCAAGCGCATTCCACCCGATGTAATCGTTCTGGAACTGGCAGGCAGAATCATTCTAGGGCGCGACGCCCAGCACCTGGAGTGGATGGGAACGGCGCTGGTGCGCGACAAGGAAAAGAAAGTCGTGCTCGACCTCAGCAACGTGAGCCGGGTGGATAGCACCGGCGTGGGCATCATCATGATGGTGTGCGGTCTGCTCAAGCAGAGCGGCGGAGAACTGCGCCTGGCCGGAGCCAAAGGCCTGGTGGAAGATGTTCTGAAATTGACCAACGTGCACAACATGATCGCGGTTCATGCCAGCGCGGAAGCGGCGGCGGCGAGCTTTGGGAACGCGTAAACCACCGCGAGAGAACAGCACCCAACTGCAAGAAGAGCACGGGCAAACGCAAGATCCTTCGACCCGCGCCTCCCCTTCGGCAAG
>DATJEH010000203.1:0-12938 GCA_035496875.1 Terriglobales bacterium
CTTCCCCTTCTCCCCAATCTCAAACACGAGTATCTTTGCCGCCGTGGTCTTGCTCAGGTTGGTCAGGGCGCGATGCACATGCATGGTGGGCTCGTAGAATATGTCTCCAGCGTGATACGTCTTGAGCGGTTCGGGATCCACCTGGTTTTGCACTGTTCCCTCCAGCACGTACGCGAACACAGGGCCGGTGTGCCGATGCGGTTGCGAGGTGCCCCCCGGCTCCACAGTAAGCAGGACCAAACGCACTTCCTTGCCTCCAATGTCAGGCACCGCCTGCTCGAACAGTCGCTTAACGCCAATTGAATCTCCGCCCTTCGCAATGGTGGACGCCGTCCGCGACTGCACAAGCTCGCTTAGTCCAGCTACGGAAAGTGCCGCCAGACCCAATGCCTTGCTTAGTTCCCGTCTTGTCATTTCGCCTTCTCCTGGTCCCCGAAGTGCAATCGTCTAATGTGCTCCAGGTCATCAGCCACGGTGGCCCGCACGCGGTAATCCGCGTTGCGGTAGATCCAGCGAATGATTCCCGTTCCTGTCCACCAGGATCAAAGTCGCGTGGTTGTACGGGCCGCCGTCGGGCGATTGGTAGGTGGAAAGAAACTTCGTCCCATACAACTCCATCACGACTCGCTTGGCATCGGATAAAACAGGGAACGGCGTTCCTACCTTCTCCCTGATCCAGCGTGCTTCCCCCACCGGGTCCGTGCTGATGGCAACAATTTCTGTGTTCGCCGCCTGGAATTCTTTGTAATGTTTTGTGAACTCACCGAGTTCCATCATGCAGTACGGTCACCAGAAACCTTCATAGAAATCGAGCAGCACGGCGCGTCCCTGCAGGGCGGAGAGCCTCACCGTTCCGCTGCTGGCGCTGGGCAATGCGAAATCCGGCGCTTTCTCCCCCACCTGCACCCGCAACGGCAGGTAGGGTACCTGCGGCTTGTTTGCTGCCGCGCTCTCCGCCGGTTTGGGCAAACGCTTTGTGCCCGCCAGTTCCTGTGACGTCTGCTCAATGTTGGACTTGGCAAACTCCTTGAAGAATCCCCAGTCTGCGTACTTCGCCTGCATCTGCGGCAGCACCGCCTGCACCAGCGCGTCCCCGCTCCTGCCCGCGGACTGCGCCTGTGCCACAGCCGCGCGCAAATCCCCCAGGTATTGCTGGAACGCCTTCACCTCCAGCGCCGTTCCGGGTTCGCCATGCCCGGGCACGAACTTGCCCGCTCCATATCCCATCAGCGCGTTCAGCGTTGGCACCCATGCTTTGGTAGTGGCATCAATCAGGTTGGGAATGTGGTGGTTCCAGAACAGGTCGCCGCAGAACACCACCCCGGCATCGTGGATATAAACGATCGAGTCCCCGCCGGTATGCCCGGGATAAGAGCGCACTCCGAGTTTTCGCGAGCCCAGGTAAAGGTCCACGCCGCTGTCGTAGACCACATCCGGAAGCTTCAGTGACTGCACTCGCGCCTTCACCTCGGGCTTGATCTTATCGCCCCACCACTTCAGATTCTCGGTGCGCTCCCAGTTGTGGACGTTGCGCTGGGCCAGAATAGTCGCTCCCGCCGCGGCAAACACGTCATTACCGTTCACATGGTCGAGGTGGTAATGGGTGTTGATCACAAAGCGGATCGGCAGTGGCGTGATTTTGCGAATCTCGGCCAGCAGGTCTTTGGCCGCTCCCGGATCTTCGAAGGTGTCAATAACCGCAACTCCGTCGTCGCCCACTACAAATCCAGCGTTGGCGCCGGCTTTGCCGCCGTCGTTGCCGATGGCCGCCCATATCCCAGCCCCCAATGGTTCCAGCTTGAAATCAGGAGCGGGCGCGTTCGCCGCCATTGCTAAACCGCACAGCACAACCGCCGCCAGCACTGCACTCAGAGTCTGTCTCATAACCGCGAAATGCTACCACGTACTTCAGGTCTTTTGTGGCCGGGGGCGCCCTCGCCAGGCGTCGGCGAGTGACGCCGGCGTCCCGCCGCCAGCATGCCTTCCGCAGAAAGGCGTCATGCTGGAGGCCTTAGGCCGAAAGCCTGCCCTGAGCTTGTGCAAGGAGATCTCGCGTGCGCTACAACGTGCTTTGAAGCAGAGGCAGCCTGCAGCACCAAACCACAGCATTAATTTTTCGATCTTCCTCTGTGCTCTCTGTGTCCTCTGTGGTGAAGCATCCCGAGTTGTCCCCACCGCCTTTCCCGGTGTACATTCGCAAGCTTCCCACTTTCGCGGTTTGCGAGGCACAATGGTGCGCTGCATCCTGCTGTTCGCGCTGATACTGGCTATGGCATTCGAAGGCGTTGCTCAGGACCGCTCTTATGGCCGCTCCATGGTCATTACTGACCGCGGCATCGTGGCCACCAGCCAGTACCTGGCCTCCCAAGCCGGCGCGCAGATTCTGGCTCACGGAGGCTCGGCAGTGGACGCCGCCATTGCCGCCAACGCCGTTCTGGGTGTCACCGAGCCCATGATGAACGGTATAGGCGGGGACCTCTTCCTCATCTACTGGGATGCCAAAACCGGCAAGCTCTACGGCCTGAACTCCAGCGGCTGGGCGCCGCGCGGTCTCACCATCGAATATCTGAAGCAGCACGGCGTCACCTCCATGCCGCAGCACGGCATCAACAGTGTGACCGTTCCTGGAGCGGTTGAAGGCTGGAGCGAAGCTCATCAACGCTTCGGCCGCCTGCCCTGGAAGGAGCTGTTCGGACCCGCGATCTATTACGCTGAGCATGGCTACCCAGTGGCCGAGTTGGTGCATGGCTACTGGCGCCGCGGCGCATCTGATTTTCAAAATGACGAAGCCCGCCGCATCTTCCTGCCCAACGGCAAGGCTCCAGAAGTTGGGCAGGTTTTCTCCAATCCCGATGTGGCTAACGCTCTGCGCCTTGTTGCTGACCAGGGTGCCGCCGCCTTCTACCGCGGCCCGATCGCCCAAGCCATCCTCAAAACCTCCTCCGATGCGGGCGGCACCATGCAGGCTGACGACCTGGCGCAGTTCAAGGCCGAGTGGGTGGACCCCATCTCTATTGACTATCGTGGCTGGCGGGTTTACGAGCTGCCGCCCAACGGCCAGGGTATGGCCGCTCTGGAAATGCTGAATATCATGTCCAACTTCCAGCCCGATTCCGCCGGCCCGGAAGGCGTGGTCGAACTGCACAAGAAAATCGAGGCCATGAAGCTCGCCTACGCCGACCTTTACCGCTATAACGGCGACCCACGCTTCGCCAAAATTCCCGTGCAGGGGCTGATCTCGAAGGAGTATGCGGCCGAGCGCGCCAAGCTCATCCACCCCGACAAAGCCAACTGCGATGTCGAAGCCGGCAAGCCTCCCTCCAGCGATACCACCTATCTCTCCGCCGTGGATAAGGACGGCAACATCGTGTCGTTGATCCAGAGCAATTACGATTTCTTCGGCTCCGGAATCGCAGTCGAGAACATGGGATTCTTTCTTCAGGACCGCGGCGGTCTTTTTCGTCTTGACCCCAGGGATCCGGACGCGCTCGCCCCCCACAAGCGTCCCTTCCATACCATCATTCCTGCGTTCATGCAGCGCGGCGACGTCCACATTGGTTTCGGCATCATGGGCGGCTCCAACCAGCCCGTAGCCCACGCCCAGTTTGTTTCTAACGTCGCGGATTACGGCATGAACATCCAGGCCGCACTCTCCGCGCCGCGCTTCACCGTAAACGGCGAGAAGGTTGACTGCACCATTCCCATTGAATCGCGGGTCAAGCCTGGAGTGCTGCAGCAGTTGCGTCAGAGGGGCCACGATCTGCGCGTGCGCGGCGACTACTCCTCCAACATGGGACGCGGCCAGGCCGTGCTCTTCAACAGCAAAACCGGCATCAAGTACGGCGCTTCCGACCCGCGCGCCGACGGCAACGCCGAGCCTGAACCGTTGCCAGCCAGCGCTCTACGCTAGCCGTAGAAACTTCTTCGCCGCTGATTGACGCGGATGTTTGACGGGTAATACATAATGTCATCCTGAGGAAGCGCGAGCCGCGCTTGCGCGGTGAGCGCGACGAAGGACCCCTGCCTTTTGAAGTGGAGCACGTTCCAGTTGATCTTCTCTTCTCAAACATCTACAGTGCTCGCGAACTCCCATGACCACTCGCCGCGACTTCCTTGCCGGCTTGGGCGCCTTTGCCCTCTTGCCGCTCGCACGCACCGAACCTGAACTCATTCTTTACAACGGCAACCTCTGGACCGTGGACCCGCTACTGCCGCGCGCCCAGGCGGTGGCCATCTCCGGAGGCCGCTTCCTCGCTGTGGGTTCGAATGATGACGTTCTCCATCTTGCTGCCGGGCGCAGCCGCAAAATTGACTTGGGCGGCAAGGCCGTACTCCCCGGCTTCAACGATGCCCATTCCCATCCTGTCGAATCCGGGGTTGAGCATCTGCGCATGGTGGCCTGCGACAAGGACTCTATCCTCGCCATTCAGTCCGCACTGCGCCAGCGGGCCGGCAAAACTCCCGCCGGCCAGTGGGTGCTCGGTTTTCTTTATGACGACGGCAAAACTCCACGCCCTCTTTCGCGCCAGGACCTGGATGCCACTGTCCCCGATCATCCTGTCCTGGTGCGGCATCGCGGCGGCCACACCGTGTTCGTAAACTCGATGGCTCTCAAACTGGCGGGCGTGGATGAGAAGACTCCCGACCCGCCCGGCGGACGCTTCGAACACGACAGCGCCGGGCAGCTGACCGGCCATGTTGGCGACCGCGCCACTGCCGTTTTTGAGAAGCTGATCGCCTATAAGCCCACGCGCGATGATTACCGTGCCGGCGCCAAGCTCATCTCGCAGATGATGACCAGCAAGGGCGTTACTTCAGCCTGCGACGCCGATGCCACCCCCGAGGACCTGCAGGGCTATCAGGATGCGCGCGATGCCGGCGAACTGCGCCTGCGCATTTACTCGCACGTTACGGTGCGCGCGCTGGACAGAATGATCGCTGCCGGACTGCACACCGGCTTCGGCGACGAGTGGGTGCGTCTGGGCGCTATCAAGCAATACGCCGACGGCTCCATCTCTGAGCGCACCGCCTGGCTTTCCCAGCCCTACATCGGCATGGGTAATTATCGCGGACTGCAAGTGACCAGCAGGGAGGACCTGTACGAGAATTCTCGCAAGGCCCACGCCGCCGGCTGGCAGCTCGGTACCCACGCCAACGGCGACTTGGCCATTGATGAAATTCTAGGTGTCTACGAGCAAGTGCAGCGTGAGATGCCCCGCCGCGATCCTCGTTATCGCATCGAGCACTGCACCCTGCTGAACGATTCACTTATTAGCCGCATGAAGGCGCTCAACGTCATACCCGCGCCCTTTTCCTGCTACGTGTATTTCCACGGCGATGTCATGCACTTTTATGGCGAGGAGCGCCTCACGCACATGTTTCCTATGCGCAGCTTCCTCGATGCCGGCCTGCGTCCCACCGACTCCTCCGACTACACTGCCAGCCCCTCTGATCCCATGATGTGGCTGCAATCGCAGGTGACCCGCACCGACATGAAGGGAAAGATGTGGGGAGGGAACCAGCGCATCACGGTTGAGGAAGCCATCCGCTGCGGCACCGTCAACGGCGCCTACGCTTCCTTTGAGGAGAACATCAAGGGCACAATCGCGCCCGGCAAGCTCGCGGACCTGATCGTGCTCGGCCGCGATCCCTTCCGCGCCGCTCCCGCCTCGCTCCTGAGCATTCCTGTGGAGCGCACCATGGTGGGCGGCAAATGGGTGTATGAGTCGTAGCCGCGTTTTCCTTGGTGGTTCACTCCACCGGCGCCCTATAACCGCTCTTCGAGTAAACCTGCAGCTGGGCGGTGCGCGCCGGTAGGCTCACTCGCACCTTGATCTTGCGCCATTTGCCGTTGTGCGCCAGGTTGTTTGACCGATAGCCAAGGATGTACTGGTTGCGCATTTCCACGCTGATTTCGGAGGCAGCCTGGGGCAAATTTTTGGGATTGTTCAGCGTGATGGTGCGCCCGCCCGTGGCCTCGGTAATCTCGGTCAGCAGACGTTTGCCCGCCCACTCCTCCGGCGTTTTGAACACTTTGTCGAAAAGGCCGATGGCATAGATGGTTGCGGCCTCTTCCTCGACCATGCTTTTTAATTCGCTGCCGGTAAACCGGCTCCGGTTGTCGCCGCCGTCGGAAATAATTAATAGTGCGCGGCGCTTATAACGTGCCTGCTGCAACTTGGCCTCTCCCATGTAAATGGCGTCCAGCAGGGCAGTGTGACCACCGGCCACGGCGTTGGCCAGCCGGCCTCGGATGGAACCAATGGATTGGGTCGAATCCGCCAGAACCGTGGGCCGGTCGGCGAACGTGATCACGAAATAATCGTCCTCCGGGTTACCCAAATCGAAAAACTTCCCCAGCGCCTCCCGCGCCACGTCCAGCTTGTTGCTCATACTTTTGCTCAGGTCCAGGATCACGCCCACGGAAATCGGGGAATCGTCGCACCAGAAGGAGCGGACCTGTTGCCGGCTGCCATCTTCATACAGGGAGAAGTCCGCCTTGGTCATTCCCACC
Organism: Terriglobales bacterium; assembly: GCA_035496875.1. Taxonomy (GTDB): domain Bacteria; phylum Acidobacteriota; class Terriglobia; order Terriglobales; family Acidobacteriaceae; genus JAICWP01. The sequence continues at coordinate 6,515 of DATJEH010000203.1, forward strand.
ACTGGCCGGTTCAGGTAATCCGTCACAGTCACAGGCACCAGCACCAGATCCACATCGGCGCGGAAAGGCTTACTGTGGACGTTCAAAGCAATATCGCCTGCCGTGCCGCCCGGCGCTGTAGTCTTCGGGGCGGGCTTTGTGGCGGGACTAATGTGGACCTCGTCGCCGCTCTGGCATTGGACTCGAAGAGGGATAGCCGCCAAGACTGCCAGGAGGACCGGTGGCAACAGCACAATTCTTCTTGGGAAGGAGTGCAGTATGGAACGCAATACCAGGTTGGCCATGAGCACCCTGGAGCGGCGGAGGGGGGAGCGCCGACGGCGGCGATGGTAGCACGCGCGCGGCCCTGGGAGGGCGGGAAATGTTGAAAAAAAAGCGGCGCCTCCAGGGCGGAGGCGCCATGCTTGACTTTATGCCAATGACTTCCTCGAGGCGACGCCCTAGAACCGGAAAGTGGGCCCGAAGGTCACGTTCAGGTTGTGATTGGCGCCATTGTCGAAATACATCAGGTCGCCAACCTCGGCGCGCAGCCCGAAGACGTGACCGATGAAGAATTCCACGCCCGCTCCAGGATAAAACGCGCCGTTAGTGTCGCCGTTCAGTACGCCGCCAAAGGAGTTGACAAACCCTGTGGTCGCCCCCTTGCGAGATACGCCGAAGTTGAGGAAACCGCCTTTCAATACCAGGTAAGCCCTGGCTGGCCCCACCCCGGTTTGGATTTTTGGTCCGAACAGGCCTCGCAACAGTCGCAGGTCAGAGCTTCCGAACGAGGTGTTCAGACCGTTGTTGCTGGTGGTGGTAAAGTTTTTGGCGAAATCGTACCCGATATCGCCTTCAAACTGCAGGTGATCATTGACGTTGAACCCCAGGCGTCCGCCGAGGCCGACGAAATTGGTATTGCCCGCCGGCGACAGGCGGGTGAAGTCGCCATATACTCCTACTTCACCGTGTTCTTCTTGCGCGTACAGCGCTGGCACCAGGGCCACCATGGCCAGGATGACCAGCACTCCTAAAATCGGTTTCATGGCTCTCCTAATCCTCCAATCCAGTCCCAATCCCTTTCGCCCCTGTTGGGCGCCCCCGCCCTGTCACCAGGCGCTGGAAACGGTACTTCCTAGGGATGCCAACTAGGAATTGAGACGGTACGTAAGATGACAGGTGCTATTCTCGGGTGGGCTGCCAATTGCCGGCCGCTCTAACCCGCGCCGGGAGCACTTTGCGGGCCAAATAGGCCGGGGCACAACCCTCTGCTTTTGAGCCTTTTGCCGGTCCTTAACCCTGCTCTTGCCGAGCTCCCGTGTGGCTCGCCAGCTCCCGCCAGGGCTGCCCCTGGCCCATAATTTATAATCCGCTGTTTGCCTTATCCCGCGGGGAGGGAACTTGGCGGAAGTCCAAATCGGCATCATTGGCGGCAGCGGTCTTTACTCCATGCCCGGCCTGACGGAGGTCCGGGAGATCCGTTTGCAGACTCCGTTCGGTGACCCTTCGGACGCTTACGTCACCGGTAAGCTGGAAGGCAAGCTCGTGGCTTTCCTCGCCCGCCACGGCCGCGGGCACCGTATTCTGCCCAGCGAGATCAATTTCCGGGCCAATATCTATGGTTTTCGCCAGTTGGGGGCGGAGCGCATCATTTCCGTGTCCGCGGTTGGTTCGCTCAAGGAGGAGCACAAGCCCACCGAGTTCGTCATTCCTGACCAGTTCTTCGACCGCACCCACCACCGCGTGGATACCTTTTTCGGAGAGGGTGTCGTTGCCCATGTGGCCCTGGCCGATCCCGTTTGCCCGGAGATGTCACGCGTGCTCGAATCCGCCTGCGGCGAAGCCGGCGTGGTGGGTAAGCGCGGAGGCACCTACCTCTGCATGGAGGGTCCGCAGTTCTCCACCCGAGCCGAGTCCAATGTTTACCGCGGCTGGGGCATGGACGTGATCGGCATGACCAACCTGCAGGAAGCCAAGCTCGCCCGCGAGGCTGAGATCTGCTACGTAACCGCCGCCATGGTCACCGACTACGACTGCTGGCATCCACAGCACGACTCCGTCACCGTGGAGCAGGTGGTCGCCGTCCTGCTCAAGAACGCGGAAAACGCCTGCAAGATGATTCGCGAAGCCGTGGCCGCCACCCCCGGCAAACGCTCGTGCAAATGCGGGGCGGCGCTGCGGCACGCCATTCTTACCGAGCGCGATAAAATTCCGCCCGCCACTCGCGAAAAGCTCAAGCTGATTCTCGGCAAATACCTGGACCAGGGAGCCAATGCTTAAATGAGTATTGTTGCGGTCGGTTCCATTGCTTTCGACACCGTCACCAGCGGCTACGGCACCAAGGAACGCCTGCTGGGCGGCACGGCCACTTATTTCGGGCTGGCAGCCAGTTACTTCACCGACGTGCGTGTGGTGGGCGTGGTGGGCGACGACTTCACCGCCGAGCACGAGAATGTCCTTCGCAGCCATGCAGTTGACATCTCCGGGGTGCAGCGTACCGCGGGCAAGACTTTCTTCTGGTCGGGCGAATATGGCGCTAACGTCAATGAAGCCAAAACCCGCGCTACCGAACTGAATGTCTTTGCCAACTTCGATCCCGAACTGCCTCGCAACTACCGTGATTCCGAGTTCCTCTTTTTGGGCAACATTGACCCCACGCTGCAGGCCAGCGTGCGCCGCCAGATGAAGGGCGCCCGCCTGGTTGGGGGTGACACCATGAATTACTGGATCAACAACACCCATGCGGAACTGCTGGAGACGCTCAAGCTCATGGATGCGCTCATCATTAACGACGCCGAAGCCAAGTCGCTGGCCGGCGAGACCAACTTGCCGCGTGCCGCACAGAAAGTGCTGGCCATGGGGCCCCAGGCCCTGGTTATGAAGCATGGCGAGTACGGCGCTACTATCTTTTTCCGCGAAGGCGCCTTCGGCCTCGGGCACCATCCCTTTCGCGCCCCCGCGCTTCCCATCGAAGAAGTTGTGGACCCTACCGGGGCGGGGGATTCCTTCGCCGGCGGCTTCATGGGCTACATCGCTTCCCAGGGCGAACTCAACCGCGAAGTCCTCAAGCGGGCCATGTTTTACGGCAGTGTGATGGGCTCGTTCGCCGTGGAGCGCTTTGGCACCGAGCGGCTGCAGAACCTCACGCGCGAGGAGATTGACGCCCGCTTCCAGATTTTTCGCGAGCTCACTCACCTGGAATAATGGCCGCACGCCGCACTCTCGCCTCTGCGCCTGATCCGCGCTTGCGCACCATCATTCTGGTCGGCTACATCGCCGGTTTTGTCTCGCTTATCGTGTTCCTCTGGTATTTTCGGCACAACCAGGTGCTGCTCTATGGCGACTCGGTGGCGCACATCAATATCGCCCGCCGCGTTTTCGACTCGCGCACGCCCGGCTTGAAGCAGTTGGGTACCGTGTGGCTGCCGCTGCCGCACCTGCTCATGATTCCCTTCCTGTTGTCTGACTGGTCTTGGCAAACCGGCTTCGGTGGCTCATGGCCTTCCATGATCGCCTACGTCGCCGGCGTGATTGGCATTTTCCGCCTGGTTCGCGACGGCCTGCCGGGGCCGCCCTCCGAGGCGGCGCCAGCCTGGCCTCTCCGCATAGCACCCTGGTTCGCAGCCGCCGTTTATGCCGCCAATCCCAACCTGCTGTACATGCAGGCTACGGCCATGACCGAGTCGCTGTACCTCGCGCTCTTTATCTGGGCAGTGGTTTTCCTGGCTGATTTTGTCCGCCAGCGCTACTCGCATGATTTGGCTCAGCGTGCCAAAGCGGGCCGGTCGCTGATCTGGTGCGGTGTTTGTCTGGCCTTGGGCATGATGACCCGCTACGACGGATGGTTTGCGGCGAGTGTATTCTGCGTAGGAATTCTTGTCTTGCTGCTGCGTCCGCCGCACTCCGTGGCCGCACCACGGGATTCTGAACCTTCCTTGCGCCGCCCTGTGCTCATCTTTACTGCCCTCATGGTGGCAGTTCCCGCCTTCTGGTTCAGCTACAACGCCGCCATTTATGGCGATCCCCTGGACTTTGCCCGCGGGCCTTACTCCGCCCGCGGCATCGAGCAGCGCACCTCCAAGCCAGGCGAAGCACGCCATCCCGGCTACCACAGCCTGAGTACAGCGGCCATCTACTTTGTGAAATCCGCGGAACTGAACCAGACCGAAGGCCCGTTGGAGAAGCCCTGGCTGGCGCTGGCCGCCGCCGCAGTGGTGCTCCTGCTCGTCTATTTACGGCGGCTCAGCGCCTGGCTGCTCTTGCTGGCCCCCTTGCCCTTCTACGCTCTATCCATCGCCTACGGTGGCGTGCCCATTTTCATGCCCGTGTGGTGGCCTTTCTCTTTTTACAACGTTCGCTATGGACTTCAGCTCTTGCCCGCATTCGCCGTCTTTTTAGCGGTGGTGCTCTGGTGCGTGCTGCAACGCATTTCGCGGCGACGCTGGCAAATCCTCGCCGCAGCAGCGGCCTTCGCTTTCGTCGGCGCCAGCTATGGCTTCGCCTGGCACGACCGGCCCATCTGCCTGCAGGAAGCTGTCGCCAATGCCCACACACGGGTAGCCTTTGAGCGCAGCCTGGCCCAGTATCTGGGCCTGCTGCCGCCCAACTCAACCTTGCTCATGTACATCGGCGGGCATGTGGGAGCGCTGCAGGATGCCGGCATTCACCTCAGCCGCGTCATCCACGAAGGCAATCACGGCGATCCTGAGATTTGGGGCGAGGAAGGCATGTGGAAGCGAGCTTTAGCCGATCCCGCCAGGCATGCCGATTACGCTATCGGCTTTGATGAGGACGAGGTTACGAAATCAGCCGAGGCCCATCACTATCCCGCCCTGCTGGTCATTCACACGGTCGGCCAGCCCGCAGCCACCATCTATGGTACCCATCCGCCCTATCCCAGCATGCCGCCGCTGCCCGGGCGGTGAGAATGTGTAATCGAGTTTGCCGAGGGTGGAGCGTCTTTCGTGGCGGACTAACGCGGATGATCGCGGATTAAACCTTTCGTCTCAAATTACAAATTGCTCAATTACCGATCACGGACGGGGGCGCCTGCGCCACAAATCATCTCTCAGCGCCACGGTTACCTCTCCCGCCACCCTTTGTGTCTCATCCCGCTTCAGCCTAATGCTAAAATCCAGCCAAACCTCGCTGCCCATGGACGACCTCTACCGCATCTTCGTCTCCAAGATGGGCTTTCCGCCCGTGGTGGGGCAGACTGTTGTCCGCCTCCTGCTGGCCGCCATCCTGGGAGGCGTGGTCGGCCTGGAGCGCGAGATCAAACACAAGCCCGCCGGCCTGCGCACCAACATGTTCATGTGCCTGGGCTCGGCCCTGTTCACCATCCTCTCCTTTGAATTGGCCAGCGAGTACCCGGGCGACCACACCCGTATTGCCGCGCAAATTATTCCCGGCATCGGCTTCATCGGCGCCGGCTCTATCCTCCATTCACGCGGCTCGGTGGTCGGACTGACCACCGCCGCCACGATTTTTGTAGTCGCGGCCATTGGCATGGCCGTGGGCGGTGGACTCTACTTGCCCGCCGTCCTGGCGACTCTGATCGCGCTGCTTGCCCTCTACACCCTGGGGCAAATGGAGGCCCGCTTCGAACTCAAGTCCCTGCTGATGAACTATGAAGTTGTGGGTGAAAGTGCGGAAACCGTGGTCGCCGAACTCAACCGCATTCTGCAGGATGAACACCTGGGTATGACCTCGGTTCAGATGGCCAAAATCGACGGCCTCTCCCGCGTGCAATTCTCCGTGGACGCGCGCCACCAGGAGCAACAGTTGCTGCTCAATCGCCTGCGCCAGTCCACCCTGCTGCGCAGCGTCAACTCCCTGGGACCGGCTGAGGGCGAATGAACTCTCAAACCTCTGCCCTGCCCGCCATTCCCTTTGTCAAGGCCAGCGCCTGCGGCAACGACTTCATCATCGTGGACGGCCTGCACGCTCGCCCCGACTTGTCGGCCATCAGCCGCCGCATGTGCGACCGCCACCAGGGCATCGGCGCTGACGGTGTGGAATGGCTGTTTCCCGCCACCGACGCCGACATCCGTGCCCGTCTCTTCAATGCCGATGGCTCGGAAGCCGAAATTTCCGGCAATGGCACCCGCTGCGTAGCTGCCTACCTGACCTCCGAGCAGGGCAAAGAAAACGTCATTGTCCGCACCGGCGCCGGGGTTAAGACCTGCACCCTGGTGCACCGCAATGGCGTGGAATTCGAATTTGAGACCGACATGGGAGAGCCCCAGGTGGGCGACGAATTCTCCATCAAGCTGGCTTTCGGCGAAATGCGAGGCATTCCCGTCTCCATGGGAAACCCACACTTCGTGGTTTTCGTAAAGGAATTCGGCCCGGGCTGGCAGGCGGAGGCCGCCGAAATCGGCAAGCATCACGACTTTAAGTACGGCATTAATGTAGAGCTGGTAACAACCGGCAAAAACGGTGA
>DATJEH010000204.1:0-25953 GCA_035496875.1 Terriglobales bacterium
ATTCGTGGCGGAGGCTCTCGACCGGGTCGAGCTGGGCGGCGCGGGCGGCGGGCACGGTGCCGAAGAGCACACCGACAAAGGTGGAGACTGCCAGGGCTATAACCGCGGACCAGCCGGAGATGGGCAGCCGGTAATCGGTGAGGAAGCGGACGGAAAAGGGAACGGCTAAGCCGATCATGATGCCGAAGATGCCGCCGCCGAGGGAGATCATGATGGCTTCCACCAGGAATTGAAAGCGGATCTCGGAGCGGGTGGCACCCACCGCCATGCGGATGCCGATCTCGCGGATACGGGCGCTGACCGTGGCCAGCATGATGTTCATAATGCCGATGCCGCTGACCAGCAGCACCACCATGGCGGTCAGCAGCAAAACCAGGGTGAGGGCATTGGCGGTCTTGGCGGCCAGAGTAAGCACCTGGGTCAGATTGCTGAGCCCATACACCGATTCCGGGCGATGGCGGGACTGAATGACCTTGTGCGCCTGCTCGGTGACCCGGGGCACATCAGCCATGTCGGCGACGCTGAAGTAAATCTGTTTGACCGTGCTCCCGTTTTCGGTGAAGTAGCGGCTGACGGTGTAAGGGATGAGGATGGTGTCCTGGGTAATTTCGGTCTGGCCAAAGGTCTCCACTCCCTCCTTAAAAGTGCCTACCACGGTGAAGGGCAGACCGCTGAGCTTCATGGTTTGACCGATGGCAAAATCCTGCGAGCCATAGAGCCGGTTAGCTAGCTTTTCCTCCAGAATAGCTACCTTGTTGCGCGCCTGGGCATCTTCGTTGTCGAAGAAGCGGCCGGCCACCACGTTGATATTGCGGATGAAGCGGTATTCGGGGTTCACTCCGAGAATGAGGATTTCGCGTTCCTTGCCGCCGCCGATGGGAATGCGGTCATTGAGGTTGACCACCGGGGTGGCGGCGACTATGCCCGGCACTTGCTCCTGAACCGCCTGCATATCGTTGACGGTGAGGGGGTCAGGTGGTTCCGCATTGACGCGCTGGCTGCCGCCCTCGTATTCCGCCCAGACCAGGTTGGAGCCGATGCCCTGGATCTGGCGGAGAAAATATTGTTTGCCGGTCATGCCGATGGTCACTACCAGAATGAGGGAGGCGGTGCCAATCATCATGCCCAGGGCAGTGAGCAGGAAGCGTACCTTGTTGCTGCAGAAGGTGTCGTAGGCGAAACGAAAGATTTCGTCCAGCACCAGAGACGGTTTTTGAGGGTCAGCCACGTGGTTTCTTTTCTTTATGGATGATACCCGGGGCGTTTAAGCTTCAGGCTACACCAGGCTTGGCTGGCTGGGGTTGTCACTCGCCGCACCTGGGTGCACATACCTTCAGCGGCTTGAATCCGGAGCGCCGGTGAGCCACACTGGAGCCAGGCCCAACAGTTCCGCCCCATGGAAAAAGTGCTAACTGAGACCGGCGCCCCGCCGGCTGCCTCCGGCAGCCATGCCCCGGCGAGCCTCGCCCTGGTGGTCCCGACGTTGCACGAAGCGGCCAACATCGGCCGGGTGCTGGAGCGGGTACGCGCCAGCCTGGACCCCTTGGGCGTGCCCTATGAACTTATTGTAGTGGACGACGACAGCCAGGACGGCACGGAAAACATTGTGCAGCAGGTATCCGGCCAGGATGGCCGAGTGCGCCTGCTGGTGCGCCGCGGCGAGCACGGATTGGCGGGCGCCATCAGCGATGGGTGGAAGCACAGCCAAGCGGAGGTGGTGGGGGTTATTGACGCCGACCTGCAGCACCCGCCGGAGCTGCTGCCGAAAATGTGGGAGAAGATGCAGGCCGGTTATGACCTGGTAGTCGCCAGCCGCTATGCCGAAGCCGGAAGCATGCCGGGGTGGAACCCGCTGCGGCGTGCCATTTCCGAGCTGGGGATCCTGGTGGCCAAGCCGCTGCAAAGGGGCCCCATCCGGGTGAAAGATCCGCTCTCGGGTTTTTTCCTGGTGCGGCGGCGCTGCCTGGCGGGGCTGGAACTGCAACGGCACGGCTTCAAGTTGCTGCTGGAAATTCTGGTGCGTGGCAAAATCGGGTCGGCCGCCGAAGTTCCTTTCGTTTTCGGAACGCGCCAGGGCGGAGAGAGCAAGGCCAGCCTGGGTACCGGGTTGCACTACGTCTATCTTCTGGGGCGGCTGTGGAGGAAGAAGAAGGGCAATTGACGATTGCCGATTGACGATTTGTAAAGCCAATCCCCGCCGAGGCAGAGAGCGCGGAAAAAATCCAGGACTTCACGTCGGATTACTGATTGGATTGGGCACAACTAACGTGTTTTGTCAGTAATCGGAACTAATCAACCCCATAATTTTCGGCGAACTCGGCGTCGCGGCGGTGAGAACTTGGTTTTCTGCTACATCACGGACCGGCGGCAGTTCGCGGGAAGCCTGCCGGAGCAGCGGGCGCGGCTGCTGGCCAAGGTAGCGGAGGCCAGCCGCGCGGGAGTGGATCTAATCCAACTGCGTGAGAAAGACTTGCCGGCGCGCGAACTGGAAGCCCTGGCTGCTGAGGCGGGGCGCCTGGTGCGGGAAAATGCCGGCCCAAGGCGCACCCGGCTGCTGGTGAATTCGCGCGTGGATATCGCGATTGCGGCGGGTGCCGACGGTGTGCACCTGCGCTCCGACGACATGGCCGCCAGCGAGGCGCGGGTTATCTTCAGCACGGCCGGCGTGCACGCCCCGGTGATTGGAGTTTCCTGCCATGCGCTGGCGGAAGTGCGCCTGGCGGAGTCGCATGGCGCCGATTTTGCGGTTTTCGGCCCCGTATTTGAAAAGTTGGGCACACCCGGACAGGGGCTTGCCGCGCTGCGGGCGGTGTGCGGAAAGGTGCCGACGCGCGCCATCGAGGCCGCGGTGCCTGCCGGCAGCATGCCGGTGCTGGCCCTGGGAGGCGTCACCCTGGAGAATACGGCCGCCTGCCTGGAGGCGGGCGCCGCTGGAATTGCCGGCATCAGGCTTTTTCAGGAGAACGAGGTTGTGCGTGTAGTGGAAAAGGTGAGAACCCGCCCCAGAGACACGGAGGCTTAAGTAGGGAAGATCACCCGCCCGGCAGAATTCGACCTCGAAGGCGCATCGAACCAAGGTGGCCCTCGGAACCCAGGTGGTGTGGCTTTTCGTGATGGCGCTTGCCGTCGCTTGCATTGCCTGGACCGTAACCCACGAGGAGATATTCAGCGAACCGCGCGACTACTGCCTGGAGCAGAGCCGCGATGGGCGCAGTTTTCTACGCCGCAAGTTCTTCTACTTGTTCACCTGCGAATACTGCTTTAGTCATTACGTGGCCGCCTTCTTCGTGGGTGTCACCGGCTACAAGTTGCTTTACCAGGACTGGCGAGGATACATAATCGGCGGCTTTGCCCTGGTCTGGGTAGCCAATCAGTACATGAGTCTTTACAGCCACCTGCGGCTGGACCTGAAGAAAGAGCGGGTGGAGATCAGCAAAGAACAGGAAAAAGTGGAGAGCCGCCGAGCGCAGGCTGAGGCCGCAGGACGGAAGCGGAGCAAACCGGCCGCATGATAATCAACCGGCTCAACCGCGCGGCTGGGGGCGGCTTCTCAGGCCACAGATTTACGCGGAATCCGTCCGCAATAAGGTTCAGAGACTTAAGACGGACGCGGACCGGGCAGCGGCAGCAGCGCTGCGCAGGGGAGTGAAGCCTGGCCAGGTTTAAAGCGCATTGCGCACGAATTTCGCCAGGTAGAATGCGTCCAGATATTTGAAGGGAAACTCGCCGCAACTGTAATGTCCGCAGGGTAAAACCGAAACCTGGTGCCGCAGACCGCGGCGCCGGCACTCAGCGATGAACTGAAGCGAGAATTCCGGCAGGAAGGTCAGATCGTACTTCGCATAAACCACCAGCGAGCGCTTGGGATAGCGTTCGAAGTTATCGAAGTAAGACATGGGGCTGATGGCCAGCCAGGCCTGGCGCAGACGTTCGAGGTCAATCTGGCGGTCAATGCCGGCGCGGATGTGGCGCGTAGACTGGCCGGTCCAGACCACATCGGCAAAATAAGTGGAGGCGTGGTTGAAGGCGCAGGCGCTCAGGCGGGGCTCGTGGGCGGCGGCAATAAAGGCGTAACAGGAACCCAGGCTGGTGCCCACAATTCCGAACCGGCCATAGCCCTCAGCCTGCAGCCAGTCCAGGCAGCAGCGGGCATCAATCACGGCCTGGCGCGCAGCATCCATGGTGCGGCCGATGTTAGAGGAAACCGCGTAGTCGGCGCGTTCAATTTCCGGGGGCTTGCGCAGGTCGTGGTAGGGAAGGCTGAGGCGCAGCGCGGCCACGCCCAGAAAATTGAAAATGCGGCACAGGGCGTTGTGGCTCTCCGAATCGGCGTTCCATTGCGGCAACACCACCACCGCGCGATCGCCCCTCGCCGGGAACCAGCGCGCGTGAACAGTGTTGTTCCCGGGGTAGGGGGTGACTACCGGCGAGGTGAAGCGCAGGAAAGTAGCCGGCCGAGGGCCGGGAGCTGAGGGCGACTGGCACTCCAAGCGAAAATCGCCGGGGGCGCGGTAGGAGAAGAATTCATCGCTGCGCGCCAGGATGTGGCGGTTGAGTTCGCCTACCAGCTGCTCTGGATCATTTTGTGCGCCGCCGTTCCGGCAGGGCCAGTTCTGGGTCCACTCCACTCCCCAGTCCAGCGGGCGCACCACGCGATTGTTGTCGCGGGCGCTGAGCCGCGTTTCCCAGGAGTACATCCATTGGGCGTAGGGATGGGGCACGAAGTCTAAGGTACAGCAGTCAGCACTCAGCAGTCAGCAATCAGCCCGTGGACGGGAGTCGAAGAAGCTGTCAGCTCTCAGCTCTCAGACCATCAGAAAGGGCTCCACCGGCGTAGTCAATCTTCATTTTTCAACATCCACTACTCCACATATTTCCTGGGCACGCGCTTGGAGATGTTGCACAGCACTTCATAGGGAATGGTGTCGGCGGCATTGGCGTGATCCCAGGCGCTGAGGCGGACTCCGCCGCTGGCGCCAATCAGAATCACCTCGTCCCCAATCTGTACGCCCGGTATATCGGTTGCATCCACCAGAGTGATGTCCATGGAGACGCGGCCCACCATGGGCGCCAAGGCGCCGCGCAGTATCACCTTTCCGCGCGAGGAGAGCCGCCGGCTGAGGCCGTCGGCATAGCCCAGCGGAAGCACGGCGATGCGCGAAGGGCGGCTGGTCACGTAAGTGCCGTTGTAGCCAAGCGCGCTGCCCGCCGCGTGTTCCCGCAGCGAGATGACCCGCGTCTTCCAGGAGAGCACCGGTTCCACGGGCGGCGGCTGGATGGAAAAATCGCCGCTGAACGGCAGGTAGTAGCCGTAAAGCGAAATACCGGGGCGCACCAGGTTTTTGCGTGCCTGGGGAAAGCTGACCATGGCGGCGCTGTTGGCGGCGTGGAAATATTTCGGAGAAAAGCCGGCCTGCCGCACGCAGGCAATCGCCTGCTCGAAGCACTCCAGCTGCCGCATTACGTCGGCGGCGCCAGCCACCTCGGCGGAGGCCAGGTGAGTGAACACGCCTTCGAGCCCCAGATGGCTGGCCGCTCGCAACTGGGCAAGGATTGCCGGCAACTCGGCCAGGCTCACGCCCAGACGTGCCATGCCGGTATCCACTTTCAGGTGCACAGGGAGCGGCGCAGGGCCGGCCTTCGCGGCGGCCTGCCGTAAGCGTTCGAGGTGCCAGGGTTCCCAGACCGCCGGAGTGAGCCGGTGATGAACGATTTCCGGCTCATCGCCCTGCCAGAAGCCGGTCATGAGCAGAATGCGGCCGCGGATGCCGGCCTGGCGCAGGTGAAGACCGCCGGCGGTGGAAGTCACGCCGAACCAGGGCGCGCCTTCCGCCTGGAGCGCGAGGGCGCATTCCCGAGCTCCGTGACCATAGGCATCGGCCTTGACCACGGCGCAGACTTCAACTCCCGCGCCCGCCAGACGGCGCAAAGCGCGGAAATTGCGCCGCAACGCCCCCAGCGACACTTCTGCCCAGTTGGGCCGCGCATTGCGCATGACAATTCTTGTGGGAGTTCCTGCCCGGAATTATACGGCAGCCTGAAATCACAGCAGCCCGTGATTGAGGTCATGGCGAAAGGTTATGGCGCGCGCCATGCTTCAGCTGTCCGCATCGCCCCCGGCGGATGGAGACGCGATGATCAAAGCCCGCCGCAAAGCGACAGTTCTGGTGGTTGACGACACAGCCGCAGTGGGCACCACGCTGATGTGGGTGCTTCGCGACAGCGGCTATAATTGCACGGCCGTGGCCACCCGGGCGGAGGCCCTGCAAGTGTGCGCCGGCGTGGCCCCCGACTTGGCGCTTATCGAATTGAACCTGCCCGACGGTTCCGGGGTTGACACGGTGAGGGACTTGCGCCGGCGTCTGCCGGGTTGCAGAATGTTGCTGATGTCCAGCGATCCCGAGGCCGGCGATTACATGATGCAGGTCCCGGCCGGCCTGGATTGCGAACTGCTTCCCAAGCCGATTGCGGTGGAAGAACTCCTGCAACGGGTGAAAGAGGCGCTGGCACAACCGGCCTGATTGAGCCAGGATTTGGACGGAGGTGGTATGGCGTGGTTTTCCCGTGCCCCTGATCGCCGGACCTTTCCCCGGTTCGAGGCGGAAGTGCCGCTGGTGATCAGCCTGGTAGCGGAACAAGAGATTGCGTCGGTGCGGGCTCTGGCGGATGGCATTTCTGAAGGCGGGCTCAGCGTCAGCAACCTGCAAGGCTTGCCGGTAGGCCAGGCGGTCTCCCTGGAGATTCGCCTTCCCACTGCCACCCAACCCATCTGGGTGGAAGCCGTAGCAACCCACAACAGCGGCCACTACGGCCTGCGCTTTACTTCCCTTACTGACGAGCAGAGAAAGCTGATCAAGCGTTACTGCCGGCTGCAGCCGCGACAGAAGCGGCGCGCATAAAAAGCGCACCGTGAAGCCCTGGGCAGCAATCCTTCTTTTTCGTTAAACTGAATAGCAGTCCTTGATGACCTGCAGGAAGGAAACAAGGCTTCGTGATTATTGGCGTTGCGAAGGAGAGCTACCCTGGGGAACGGCGGGTAGCATTGGTACCGCTGGTCGTCCCCATTCTTATCAAAGCAGGGTTCCAGGTGGTGGTGGAAAGCGGCGCCGGGGAGCAGGCCGGCTATCCCGATGCGCAGTACGCGGAAAAGGGCGCCAGGATCGTTCCCCAGCGCGCCGCCGTCTTCAGCGAATCCGGCATCATCGCGCAAATCTTGTGCTACGGGTCGAATGACGTAACCGGCAGTGCCGACCTGCCGCTGATGCGCAAGAACCAGGTGCTCATGGGCTTTCTGCGTCCGCTGGGCTCGGTAGAAGTGCTGCAGCAGATCGCCGACCGCGGCGTGACCTCGTTCAGCGTGGAATTGATTCCGCGCACCACGCGGGCGCAAAGCATGGACGCGCTCTCGTCCATGGGCACGATTTGCGGGTACAAGGCGGTGCTGGTGGCCGCCGACCGCCTGCCCCGGATGTTCCCCATGTTGACGACCGCCGCGGGCACGATTACCCCGGCGCGGGTGCTGGTGATCGGCGCCGGAGTCGCGGGCTTGCAGGCCATCGCCACCGCCCGTCGGCTGGGCGCCGTGACCTCGGCATACGACCTGCGGCCCGCCGCCAAGGAGCAGGTACAGAGCCTGGGTGGCCGGTTTGTGGAGTTGCCGGTGGAAGCCAAGGATGCCCAGGATGAGCGCGGCTACGCTCGCGCCCAGGATGAGACTTTCTATCAGCGCCAGCGCGAACTGCTGGGCCGGGTAGTGCGCGAGAGCGACATTGTGATCACCGCCGCGGTCATTCCCGGCAAGAAGTCGCCGGTGCTGGTGACGGCCGAGATGGTGGAAGGCATGGCGCCAGGCTCGGTCATTGTTGACCTGGCGGCCGAGCGCGGCGGCAACTGTGAGCTCACGCGCACCGGTGAAAACGTGATCGAGCACGGCGTGACCATCATCGGCGCCATCAACTTCGCCAGCGGCGTTCCCTACCACGCCAGCCAGATGTACGCCCGCAACCTTACCGCATTCCTGCAATACCTGGTGAAGGATGGCAAGCTTCAACTCAATGTGGAGGATGAAATCATCCGCGACACCCTCGTCACCCAGGGCGGGGAAATTGTCAACCAGCGCGTACGCGAGTTCTTTTCCCTGCCGCAACTGGTTTCCCACAGCGCCTCATGAGCGTTGGTGCGAGCTTATCCCTCGGCGTAAGCATTCGGTTTTGGAGGCTACATTGACCTCGACTCTCATTAATTCCCTGTTCATCTTTATGCTGGCGGGATTCATCGGATTCGAAGTGATCCGGCGCATCTCGCCCCTGCTGCACACTCCGCTGATGTCGCTGACCAACGCGTTGGACGCCATCGCCGTGGTGGGCGCCATCATCCTGGTCGGTGAACATAAGACCAACTTCTCCGCTTTGCTGGGGACGCTGGCCGTGATTGCCGCCATGAGCAACGTGGTGGGCGGATTCCTGATCACCGACCGCATGCTCAGGATGTTCAAATCCAGCCATCCGGCGAAGAAGCCATGACCACTCAGCCTTTTATCGAAATCATCTACCTGATCGCCAGCGCCCTGTTCATTCTCTCGCTGAAGTGGATGAGCTCTCCGGGCACGGCGCGGCGCGGGGTATGGGCGGGCGAAATCGGCATGGTGCTGGCCATCGCGGGCACCCTGCTGCATCGCGGCATCATTGACTACAAATGGATTGCCATTGCGCTGGTCATCGGCACCATCATCGGCATTCCCCTGGGCTTGGTGAAAATGACCGCGGTGCCGCAGCGGACCGCACTCAGCCACGCCTTTGGGGCGTTCTGCGTCACCCTGGTGGGCACCGCCGAGTTCTACCTGCGCAGTCCCAACGTGCCCCACTTCATGATGGCGGTGCTGTGCTGCGAAGTGATTCTGGGCTCGTTGACTTTCACCGGAAGCCTGATGGCCGCCGGCAAGCTGCAGGAAGTGCTGCCGCAGCGGCCTATCACCTACCGCGGGCAGAACATCGTGAACCTCGGGCTGCTGGCCATTGCCGTCGCCATTGGCATTTACCTGATTCTGCACCCTGGGGCGAAGCAACTTTTTCCGGCCATGGTCGGCATTCCCCTGGTGTTTGGCGTGTTCATGGTGATTCCCATCGGGGGCGCGGACATGCCCACGGTGATCTCGCTGCTCAATTCCTACGCCGGACTCTCGGCAGCGGCCATGGGCTTTGTGCTCGATAGCCGGTTGCTCATCATTGCCGGCGCGCTTGACGGTTCTTCGGGATTCATTCTTTCCGTGATCATGTCGAAGGCCATGAACCGCTCCTTCACCAATGTGCTGTTCGGCGCGTTTGGCCAGGTGCAGGTGGCTGCCGGCGGAAAAGAAGAGAGCAAGCCAGTGAAGAGCGTGAGCGCCGAGGATGCGGCGTCAATTCTGATGTCGGTGAACAAAGTGGTGATCGTTCCCGGCTACGGCATGGCGGTGGCGCAGGCGCAGCATAAGGTGCGCGAACTGTACGATTCGCTCACCCGCCGCGGCGTGGATGTGCGCTTTGCCATACATCCCGTTGCCGGCCGCATGCCCGGCCATATGAACGTGTTGCTGGCCGAAGCCGATATTCCCTACGACCGCCTGGCGGACATGGAGGACATCAACGGGGACTTTCCCCAGACCGATGTCGCCCTGGTGATCGGCGCCAACGACGTGACCAATCCCGCCGCGCGCACCGATCCCTCCAGTCCCATTTACGGAATGCCTATTCTGGATGTGGACAAGGCGAACATCGTGATGGTTATCAAGCGCGGCATGAGCCCGGGCTTCGCCGGCATTGATAATCCGCTCTACTACATGAGCAAAACGCTGATGCTGTTTGGCGACGCCAAAACGTTCGTGGGCGAGATCGTGCGCGACCTGGGCGGGGTGCAGGCGGAAGTAGCGCAATCGGCGAAGTAGCCGCGTTTACAAATGTCATCCGGAGCGGAGTTGGTGGCGTTCGCGCTCGCTCAACATGACAGATAAGAAAAGTTGAACGCACCAGGAAGGACTTAGTTCGTAAGTGCCGGTCCCTGGGCCTGCCCGCTGCCGGTGAGAAGAACATTGTCAATCAGGCGGGTGGCGCCGATCACGGCCGCCACCGCGACCAATGCGCCACCGCTCACATCGGCCACCGGCTGCAGCGTGTCCGGATTCACCACTTCCAGATATTCCAGCTTGACTTCCGGCTCTTCGCGAACGACTTCTTCGCCGGCGCGAATCAGTTCGGCGGCTCGCCGCTCGCCGCGGTCGGCCAGGGTTTGCACCCTCATCAGGGCGCGATAAAGCACCGGGGCCTGTGTGCGCTGTTGCGGCGTCAAGTAGGCATTGCGCGAGCTCAGCGCCAGCCCGTCGGGCTCGCGCACGGTCGGGGCGACAACAATCTGAATGTCGAAATTCAGGTCGCGCACCATCTGGCGGATGATGGCCGCCTGGGCCGCGTCCTTCTGCCCGAAGAAGGCTGTGTCCGGCTCGACAATATGGAACAGCTTGGCGACCACCGTGGTCACCCCGCGAAAATGGCCGGGGCGGGAGCGGCCGCACAATCTCTCGCTCAGCATTTCCACAGTCACGTCGGTGCTGCGGTCGCGCCCGTACATTTCATCGGCATTGGGCGCGAAGACCAGGTCCACCCGTTCGTGGTTCAGCAACTCACGGTCGTGTTCCAGGTCGCGCGGATAGCGGCTGAAGTCTTCTTTGGGGCCGAACTGAAGGGGGTTGACGAAAATGGAGACGGCAACCACGTCGCAAAGGGCGCGCGCTGCCCGCACCAGCGAGAGGTGTCCGGCATGGAGCGCGCCCATGGTGGGCACCAGGCCCAGGCGCTTGCCCGCCCGCCGCACCTCGCGGCAGGCGGCGCGCATTTCGTCAATGGTGTGGAGGACTCTCATGGAAAGCTGACTGGCTGTCTAGCTGCCTGGCTTGGAGCCAAAATCGTAACAGCTAGTTAGCCAGTCAGCCAGAAAGCCAGCCAGCTTGTTATCTGCGCATGGCCCGCTTTCGCTCGGCGATGGTTTCGAAGGCCGACTGGGTGTCGCGCGGCAGATGATAGGACTCGCTATCCGAGGGATAGCGCCCAGCCACCACGTCGTCGCGGTAGGCCTGCACCGCGTCTGTAATAACCGCAGAGACGTCGGCATAGCGGCGCACGAACTTGGCGGGTGTGCCAAAGGTCAATCCCAGCAGGTCGTGGAACACCAGCACCTGGCCATCGCATTCCGGCCCGGCGCCAATGCCGATGGTGGGCGTTTCCACCTCGGCCGTGATCATGGCTGCGACTTCGCGCGGAATGCCTTCCAGGTAGAGACAAGCAACGCCGGCTTTGTCTAATGCCACTGCGTCGCGCATCAGTTGTTCGATAGCGGCCAGAGTCTTGCCTTGCACCTTGTAGCCCCCCATCACGTTGACCGATTGAGGAGTCAGGCCGATGTGTCCGGCTACGGGGATTTCGGCTTCAATCACCCGGCGAATCAGCTCGGCGCGCCTTTCGCCGCCTTCGATCTTCACCGCCTCCGCCCCGCCTTCCTTCACCAGGCGGGCCGCGTTGCGCAGCGCCTCTTTTTCATCCACGTGATAGGAGCCGTAGGGCATGTCGGCGATGAGGAGAGCATGCTTCACAGCCCGCCGCACCGCGCGCGTGTGATGCAGCATATCGTCCATCGTGACCGGGAGGGTGCTTTCGTAGCCCAGCATGACCTGGGCCAGGGAATCGCCCACCAGGATTACATCTATTCCGGCTTCATCCACCAAGCGGGCGCTGGGATAGTCATAAGCCGTAAGGCAGGTTATGGGTTCGTGGTGGAGTTTTTTTTCGTGCAGGGAAGCAGTAGTAATTTTCGGGCAGGGCTGCCCGATAGGCGTGATGCTCATTTCGTCCTCCAGTGCACCCCCACACCCGGTGGGTGGCGCCTGTACTAACTACGATGCGTCCCCATTTTACCCGCAAATTAGGAGGCGCAACAGCCCTTCCGTAAGTTCATGATTTAGCAACCACAAACCCAGAAATGGGCAAGGGATGCGATTGCCGAGATCGTTAAAGCTCCATTTCTCGCTTTTTGCGGCGGCATATTTTGGGGGTGAATCCGTAACCACTCGCTAGAACTCCCTTGGGCAGATTGGCAATTCTAACTACGCGTGGGTGTTTCGGCTCGGGCATGCGCCCTCGCTCAACATGACAGCGTAAATTAAAAGGCTACCCCGCCACCTCCCCCACCGCTTCGCGAAATGCCGCCGTGTGCTGGTCCACATCGTCGGCGCTGGTGGCGGGCGACATGAGGGCCATGTTGTGAAAGGGCGTCAGCAAGATGCCCCGGTTCAGCGCGTACAGGTGCATGAAGCGCTCCAGTTCGAAATCCATGGCCGCGGCAGCCTCGGCGCCATTACGCGGACGCTTGTCGGTGAACAGATACTCCGCCCGGCAACCTAGACGCGTGACATGCCAAGGCAGTTCGGCGGCTTGAATCGCCTGCTCCACGCCCCTGGTGAAGCGCTCGGCCAAGGGGATCATGTGTTCAAAGGCGGCGGGGGTGAGGACCCGCTCCAGCGTGGCCCGCATGGCGGCCAGCGATAGCGCGTTGCCGGCCAGAGTGCCGCCAATTCCGCCGGTGTCGCAGTCTTCCAAGCGGATGCGCCTGAGGATGCGCTCGCCCACTTCGGCGGTAAAGCCATAGGTCGCTGAGGGTAGCCCGCTGGCAATGGGCTTGCCCAGAACAAAAAAGTCGGGTTCCAGGGCGTACTCCCGGGTATAGCCGCCCGGCCCGGTGCAGATGGTGTGGGTTTCATCAATGATGAGCAGGGTGCCGTACTTGCGCGTCAGTTCGCGCAGCGCCTCATGAAACCCCGGCTCGGGGTGCACAATTCCCACGTTGGTCAGCGCCGGCTCGGCCAGCACACAGGCGATTTCCCGCGTGGCCAGCGCCTTTTCCAAGCCCTCAACATCGTTGAACTCGACCACGCGAGTGGTTTCGGTGGGATTCACCGGCGGGCCGATGTTGCCGCGCCGCGGTCCGGGGACGCCGTCCTTTATGGTAATGAACGACTCGTCCACGGTGCCGTGATAGCAGTAGTTGAACACCAGCACCAGGCGGCGCTGTGTGACCTCGCGCGCCACGCGAATGGAAAACCGGTTGGCGTCGGTGGCGGTCAGGCAGAACTGCCAGTAAGGCAGCCCAAAGCGGCGCTTCAGCTCTTCGCCCACCCAGATGGCCTCCTCGGTAGGCAGCATGAAGGTGATGCCCCGGCGTGCCTGCTCGATCATGGCGTGCACCGCCGCTTCCGGAGAGTGGCCGGTCATGGCTCCGGTGTCGCCCAGGCAGAGGTCCACGTATTCGCGCCCGTCCACGTCGGTAAAGTGCGCGCCGCGCGCCTGCTTCACGAACACGGGAAAGGCGCCCGCCCACTTCACCATCCAGTTCATGGGCACGCCGCTGAGCAACGAATGGGTGGCCCGCTGGTGGAGTTCCCGCGACCGGGGATGCTCAGCCGCGAACCGCTCCTGCTCCCGCTGCATGAGCGCCTTCAGCCGCGCCCGATCTATGCTGCGCACCTGCTTTGTGCTGGTTTGCATGGTGGCTTCCTGGCTGGTTAGCTCTGTGGCTAACTGGCGTAATTAGGTTTCGCAGCCAGCCGGTGAGCTGGCAAGCAAGTTGTCTCCGCCATGTTAACCGGAAGGCGGAGATTACCAAAGCTGCTGTACCTCCCGTATTTGCCGTGACGAGCAGACTTTGGCTAACTCAGCAGTGCGGCTCGAGTGCTGGCGTCTCTTCCCGTGTGGGCATGGGGTAACCGGGAAATGGTTACCCAACCAAGGTTAGTCCGCATCCCTCCCGCCAGAGTGAGCGCCACTTCCATATATGCACTGGATTGCCTGGATTAGCGGCCTTGGCCGTCCGTCGCTGCAGACGGCCCTCAGCTTTGTTCCCCTGCTGGCGACCATCGTCACCACTCTTGTCACCGTAATCCTGGCGCGCGCGACTTTGCGCTATGCCGCCGCCACCGACAAGAGCCTGGATCTGGCGCGGGAGCAGTTTGAACGCGAGTGGGCGCCCGAGCTGCACATTCACATCGAGCGAGGTTCCGAAGAAGAAGCCTCGATCATCATCACCAACCTGGCCAAAAGCTCCGTGCTGCTGCAGTTGGTGCAGATCCGCAAGATTCATGACGCGGTGCCTTTCGCCAAGTTCGCTCTCAACCATCCCCTGGTGGGCGGGCGCAGCTGGATGCAGGAGGTGGGGCACAAGCTTCTGGCACTGGGCAGCCAGGAATTTCGCGGCACGATTGCGGCCTCAGCCACATTCTTCTGCTCCGGGCGGCTCTACCGCACGGACTGGTTCCGGTTCGAGTTGGAAGCGAGCGGCCGCAGCATTGTGCGCCTGGTGCCCATCACGGCGGCGGCGAACCGCGCCCGGGTTCTGCAGAGCATGGTGGCGGAACGGGCGCAGCGACGGCAGGTGGTGGTGGATGTGGTGGCGGGCACCAACGGCGACGGCGAGGGCAAGTGACTGCGGCGGTGTAATCTCTAAAAAACGCGCCAAATCCTAAGCCTTAGCCTGGTCCGAATTCCTCCGTGTATTGCTCCCATTGCCGGCGGACTTGCGCCATGATCTGCTGGTACTCGGAATCTTGCGCAGCTTGTCCCAATTTTTATCGCGCTGGAACCAGGGATAATTCTGGTTGCCAAGCGCGCGCGGAACAGGCTCGCACTGCCGCCGTGTCCTTCGCGCCCCCGGGTTCGGCCTTGTGCCAGTTTGGGCCTGAAATGGAAATTAGGCGTTGCTACAGCCGGCCGCGGTCACTGAACCCGCACCACAGTCGTGTTAGGGTGCAAACAGGTAAGCGCTAATCACCAGCTCATCATCTCTCTCTCGCGCGCTTGCCAAACCCCCGCAAGCGCAGGCGCGATGCGGAAGCAATCAAGGAGAGATCGTCATGGCCATTGCAAAACCTCAGACTAAGAGGGAAACGACCTCCACCGTAGACAGGGATGAGCGCATTCGCCAACGCGCGTTAGAACTGTTCCAATTGCGTGGTTGCCAGGACGGCCACGATTTCGACGACTGGATGCAAGCGGAAGCGGAAGTTTCGGGCAAGACGCTGAAGCTGGCGAACCTGAGGATGGTCAGATAGCAGGTCAGACCGCGAGGGCAAAAGGGCAGGTGAACCGCAAGCAAGGGGATAGACCTGCTCGCCTCCTGAGCGATGGAACTCGGATGTATGGGACGCGCGCGGATAGGCGTGAACTCTACCCCCGCGTGCGGGACTAGTTCCAGGCACCCGACTGTACTTTTGCCTTTCCTACCTGGCGCATGGAATTCCAGTCATAGCGGTAACGGGCGCCGCAACGCAGGCAGACCTGGTAGTCCTGCCCGTCAGCTCCGGTTTGCGGCCACGAGAAACGATGCGAACACCGCAGGAACGGCACAATCTGGTAAACGAGAGCGAGGAGGGCGAGCATATCGGCTCCGGCGCCGCAATTTATGGCGATAAGCTAAAGCGATTCTGAGCCCCTGCCGGCGGTACGTCAAAACGCAATGGTTCCATAGGACGGTGTACGGAAGGACAGTAGGAGCTGCCTGCTGCGGCCAATCGCAGGACAACCGGGTTCCTGATCAGGCCAGAATACAAGGTGGGACACGGGCGGGATGTTCGTGGCCCTAAATGCCGACTGGGGAATGCTGATTGCTGTTGTCTTGTACAATGCCCCTTCCGTGTTCCCATTCCCCGGAGGGTTCATGCCAAAGTCCCGTTGCTGGTTAGCTCTGTCGGTAATTATTCTCTTCACCATTTCCTACTCCCAGGCGCAGCTCGACAACAGCGATAAGCAGCTGGCGCGCGACATTTTCCAGCAATTGATTGACATCAACACCACCGAGTCTGTGGGCAGCACGACGGTGGCGGCTCAAGCCATGGCCAAGCGCCTGCGCGACGCCGGCTTTCCCGCGAGTGATGTGGTGGTGCTCAGCCCCGACCAGCGCCATGGCAACATGGTGGCGCGCTATCGCGGGACCGGCCAGCAGAAGCCCATCCTGATGATTGGGCACCTCGACGTGGTGGAGGCCCGCCGCTCCGACTGGACCACTGATCCCTTCAAATTCATCGAGAAGGGCGGCTATTTTTACGGCCGCGGCACCCAGGACATGAAGAGCGATGACGCCATCTGGGTGGCGGACTTCATCCGCCTTAAGCGCGAAGGGTACAAGCCTGACCGCGACCTGATTCTTGCTCTCACCGCCGACGAAGAAGGCGGCAACCACAATGGCGTGGACTGGCTGATCAAGAATCACCGCGACCTGGTTAACGCCGAGTACGTTCTCAACTCCGACGGGGGCGGCGTGAACACGGTGAACGGCAAGCCGCTGTTCGTCTCCATGGACGGCAGCGAAAAGCTTTATGGCGATTACCAACTCAAGACGACCAATCCCGGCGGCCACAGCTCGCTGCCCGTGCCCGACAACGCCATTTACCACATTACGGATGCGCTGGCACGCCTGCAGAAGTACCAATTTCCCTTCGAGCTGAACGCGGTGACGCACGGCTATTTTGAGCGCATGTCCACCATTGAGCACGGCCAGCGCGCAGCCGACATGAAGGCCATCCTGAATACGCCGCCAGACCAGGCCGCCATCGCCCGCCTCTCCCAGGACACGATTTTCAACGCCACCATGCGTACTACCTGCGTGGCCACGCGCCTGGACGCGGGGCACGCCAACAACGCCCTGCCCCAGACCGCCACCGCGAACGTTAATTGCCGCATTCTGCCCGGGCACTCGCGCGAGGAGGTGCGGCAGGAACTGGTCAAAATTTTTGCCGATCCCAAGGTCGAAGTACGTTACGTGGCGAACGACGGCACGGTGATGGACCGCGCTCCCGAAAAACTGGGCTACACCCCGGTAAAGCTGCGTCCCGACGTCATGCAGCCGCTGGAGAGAGTGGCAGCGCAAATGTGGCCGGGCGCGCCCGTCATTCCCACCATGTCCACCGGCGCTTCCGACGGGATTTACACCAATGCCGCCGGCCTGGCCACCTTCGGCATTTCCGGAACCGCCATTGATATGGATGATGTGAGGGCCCACGGCAGGGACGAGCGCTTGGGGGTGCAGTCGTATTACAACGGAGTGCAGTTCTACTATCTCTTCCTGAAGGCGCTTACGGGAGGAAAGTAGCTGGCTATGCCGGTAGCCAGTAGTTGGTAGCTGGTAGTTGCTGGAGTCTCCCCTGCCAACTACTGTAGCTATCAACTGCGAGGTCTAACTCTTCCATGCCCCCAGCAGGCGCCTGACCATGAGCAACTCGCCCAGGTGATAGGCATTGTGATCGGCCACCAGCAGTGCCTCGCGCAGGATGGTCTGGCCGTCGCCCCAGGAAATGCGGGCGTAGAGGTCCGTCTTGGGAGCGGCCACAAGATCCTGCATGGCTTTCAAGTCGGCGCGAAACTGCTTGACGCTCTTCTCCCAGGCGGCGGCGCCGGGCGGGGCGTCGCTTTGCGGCCAGTAACCCTCCGGAAACTCCGGTGAATCATGTTTGGGGTTGCGGCTGAATTCCAGGATGTCCCACTGCGCTATGCGCATGTGCTCCAGCAGCCGCCACGCGGTGTGGGGCTGCCCTTCCGGTTTTTTGCCGCGCAGTCCCTCGGGAAAGTCCTTTACCACCTCTTCAAACTTCAGGTGCGCATTTCCACCCTTCAGCAGATCAAGAAGGTGCTGGCGCACAGCCGGCTCGTTTGTGTCTTGCTTCATGATGGATCCTCCATCGGGAGTAGTTGGGAAGCTGATTGCGGGGCCAGCGCAGCAGTTTCCGGCCGCTCGCCGTTAAATACGCGCCCAATGCCGCGCACCAGGCGGCGCATGGGGAGCGCGCCTTTGTCATCAGCAAAGAAAATTTCTCCCGCCCGGCTGCTGCGGTAATACCACCTTTTGAGGATGGCCAAGTGCTCCATTCGTTCCTGTACTGAAGCAGATCCGGCTGCCATAGGTTCCGCCAGCGCCTGCTGAACGCGCGATTCCATGGAACGCGATTTGGCCGCCTGCTCGGCCGTGGGCTGCACCGCCAGGACAACCGGGCCGGAAATGACGCCGGCCCGCACCGGAAAGAGGGCCACCGCGCTTCCTGTGGCGGCGCGCTGGATTATCAGCCCGGAAAGCCGGTCCAGCCGGTGCACGATTTCCGGCAATTGGCTCAGAACCGGCGTGAGCTTCTCCAGGCGGGTATGGACCGCCGCCGCGTTCTCAAATTCCAGGCTGGCGGACGCCTGCTCGCGCTCGGCTGCCAGTTCCCGGGCCAGCGACTGCCCGCGCGAGTCGAGGTACTGCTGCACCCGCGCCACTTCCGCCGAGTACTCCTCGTCGGTGCAGCCTTTGAAGCAGGGTGCCAGGCACATTTTCATCTCGGAATAGATGCAGCCCGGGAAAGCGGGGTCGGGATGAAGGTCGTCCACGCAGCGCCGCATTTTAAAAAAATCCAGCGAGTCGCTGGCAAACTTCTCCGCGGCGGCGCGGGAAGGGAAGGGCCCATAGAAGGACGAGCGCCCGTTCAACCGGCCCAGGCGCGTGGTGATGGAGGCCCGGGGGTACTCATTTTCCAGGTGCAGTTTGACCAGAGGAGCGGGGCGTAAGCGCAGGCGCGCGGCATAGGTTTGTGGGAAGACGGCGCGCAGCAGTTGGTAGAGGAGGAAACCCGATTCGAAGTCTGAGCCGGTGAGCGTGTACTCGATGCGGCTTACGCGGTCGCGCAGGTTCAGGCGGCGGGTGCGCTCTGCTGTGGCTCCCAGCAACCGCAGCAGGCGGCGTCTGAGATTGGCGGTCTTGCTGACGTAAGGCTCGGAGCCGGCCTCCGTGCCGCGCAGCAGGAACACGGCAGCCGCCCCCGGCACGGAAGCAAAGATCTCCGCATCCCGTTCAGGAACGAACTCGAGGCGCTGGGCCAGCATTTACCCATTATCACCGCAGATCTGGTTTAACCACAGAGGACACAGAGGACACGGAGAAAAATTAATGGTTGATTCCTGGAGCGCGGACCGTCCTGGCTTCGGGCTTCCGACAACAACATCCGCCTGAAGCCTGAAACAATGAAGAAGAAGTTCTCTGTGCTCTCTGTGTCCTCTGTGGTGGAAAACGGATTTCACCTGAAGCTGGCGCTGCGGAATTTCTGTCGGAAGTCTTCGCCTTCCAATTTCACTATGCGGCACATTTCGTGCAAGCGGGAGCGCATGCGTTCACCAATGCGGTCGCCCAGGGTTTCTTCCCGAGCAGCGGCGCGCGGCCCGGCCAGCACCCCGGCGGGCTTGTCGTCGAAGTTAGTGGTAATAATGGTGGTCTTGTTGTTGTTGTAGCGGGTGTTCAGGATGAGACTCACCGTGTCCCAAACCCATTCCGTCGGCTTAACCGCTCCCAGTTCATCCAGGGCCAGGACCTCGCTCTCGAAAACCGGACGCAGCACCTCCAGCTCCGTGGCCTGCACGGAACTGTTATAGGAATTCTGAATTTCCTTCAGCAGCTCGCGGTAGTCATAGAACAGGCAGGCGATGCCCTTGCTGAGGATTAATTCCTTGATGATGCCCACGGCCAGGTGCGTCTTGCCCACTCCGATGGGCCCGATCAGCAGCAGCCCGGTGCTGTCCACCGGGTATTCCTCCACGAACTTGTAAGCCGCCATTCTTGCCGGCAGCAGCGACTTGTGCGGGCCCTCAAAGTCGAAGTTGGAGAGCTCGCAGTGTTCGTAGCGCTTGGGAATGCGGGCTTGGGCCAGCAGTCGGTCATTGCGCGCACGCAAGGTGCAATCGCAGCGCGCGACCCGCCGCTCTTTGCCCGTCGCAACGCTTTTCCAGCCCGTGCCTTCGCAGACCGGGCAGACATCCAGAGAAGCCTTCATAGAGCCTGATTTGACTGTGCACCAGCCGCCTTGCGGGCGCAATACCCGGCGGCAAAGTTTCTGTGTACAAGTTGTGAACTAGTGGGACGTCTTGTGGAAGACGTCGCCCGTGAGGGAACTTTTAAGGCTCAGGACGGGCGCACTGCCCCAGCCCGGGAAATTACCATTTACCCCTAAAAAGCGGCTGCACGCTGCAGAACCATGCAAGTTACTCAGGGGATGTGGTTTACTTGAACATTCGAATACGTATGCCGACCATTCCTGTGCTGGCCAGAAGGCGACTGTTGCAGTTTCATCGCCGAAGTCGCGAATGGAAGATGATTTTTAAGGGTCTTAGTGACACCGATCATCCCATTCTGGCACACGTCATTCCGATTCGCCGCTGCAATCTAGCCTGCAAATACTGCAATGAGTACGACGATTTTTCCCAGCCCGTACCTCTGGAAACCATGTTCCAGCGGGTGGACAAACTGGCGGCACTGGGCACAACGGTGGTATGCATCAGCGGCGGCGAACCGCTGCTGCACCCGCAACTGGACGACATCATCGGCCGCGTACGCCGGCACCGCATAATCGCCGGCCTGATCACCAACGGCTATCTGCTCACCGCGGAACGCATTCAGCGGCTGAACCGCGCCGGGCTGGAGCACCTGCAGATCTCAATCGATAACGTCCTGCCCGACGAAGTTTCCAAGAAAAGCCTGAAGGTGCTGGACAAGAAACTGCAGTTGCTGGCGGAGCACGCCGATTTTCATGTGAACATCAATTCCGTGGTGGGCGGCGGCATCCGGAATCCCGAAGACGCGCTGGCCGTGGGCCGGCGTGCCGTGGAACTCGGCTTCACCTCGACGGTCGGCATTATTCACGACGGCGACGGCCAATTGCAGCCGCTGGGCGCGCAGGAGCGCGAAGTCTACCGCCAGATGAAGGCCATGGAGAAGGGCAGCTACGCCCGCATCAACTTCTTCCAGGACAATATTGCCGACGGGCGTCCCAACGAATGGCGCTGCCGCGCCGGAGCCCGCTACCTGTACGTCTGCGAGGACGGGCTGGTGCACTACTGTTCTCAGCAACGCGGGTATCCCGCCACGCCGCTGATGGAGTACACGGTGGAAGATATCCGCCGCGAGTATCTGACCGAGAAATCTTGCGCGCCGCACTGCACCGTTTCCTGCGTGCACCAGGTGGCCTACCTTGACAAGTGGCGCGCTCCGCAACGCCCCGCTACACCCGCTGCCATCCCCGAACCCGGCGGGCTGGTACAGATCGAGTAGCTCTTTCCAGAACTCAAAACCCGCCACAGAGACACAGAGGCACGGAGAAATCGAGAATTTCTCCAGGTCATCCGGTACCCTTGTCTGCCTTCGTGGAAGGCCGGACGTTAGTCCGAGGATAGCGGAGCTGCATGCGCTTGGGCGGAGTGGGGCCGGGCTCGCGGACGGGCGCCGGGGGATCAGACTGGGGGGAGTGAGGAGGCTCTTCCACCGGAGCAGGCGGCTGCTGCCCCGGTGGCAAAGGAGGATCGGGTTCGCCTTTACCTTGAAGCAGCAAGGTTATGCCGCGCGCCGCCGCGAACGGGAACGGGAGTTGCCACGAGCGCTTTGCACCCGCTTTTTGCTGGCGGTGGTCCGTGAGGAGCGCGAGCGTGAGCTGCGGGTGCGGCTGCTTTCTCCGCGGGCGCTGGTGGAACGTTTTGAACGCGAGCGTGAGGAGCGCGAAGCGGCGTCCCGCACAGCGGCCGATCGCGAACGCTTGCTTCTGGCGCGCGCCGGCCGCTTGCGGTTGATGGCGCGAACTCCTCCCCTTTTTTCCGCGCTTGCCGCGCGCCGCGATGTTTTCCGCCCCTGTGCCCGGGCAGCCGCAGTTTCACGTCCTATGATTTTGTTGAAGTTGCTCTGTTCGCCTTGCGCTGTTTGCTCTTCCACCAGCAGCGCCAAATTGTTGTCGTCGAACTTCTGGAACCACTCGTCCCATTCGATGGACTCCAGCGAAGTTTCCCCGCTGTAGCCTGGGAAATCGAGGCGGATCATCCCTACATCCTCCTCGCTGCCTGTGCCGCGCACGCAGGACGGCTGTGCGTCGCGTTCTTCCGCCCAATTGCGGATCTCATCATGGTCGGTTAGCACCCTGGATTTTCTCGCCATTGCATGCCTCCTGTGGACTTGCAATTGGGATGCGGGGGCGCACGCCTGAGGTTACCTTAAGAAGCTTGAGCTCAGCTGGCCACAGTTGCAACACGCGGCGCTGCAGGTTGCTGTTAGCGGAGTTCAATCAGAAACGCCAGGATCACGCCGTAAGCCGCCACCCCGAAGGTAAGAAAAGCCACGTAATCGCCGATGTGTCCGCTGTGGATGGCGCGCAACCTGTACACCGCCCCCGTCAGCGGCCGCGTGAGTGCGTTTTTGCCTGGCCAGTAGCGGGAGAGCGACAGCCATGCCAGACCCAGGGCCGCGGCAGTGGCGGCAAACGACCAGGCCAATCCCGCTCCCATGGGCGCGTGTTCCTGCCCGGCAGAAACGACGGGGATCCAGGCACTTTCCAGAACGCGCGCCTGATAGGCGGTGCGGTCCTGCAGAAGCAATGCGGCGGTGCGGGCAGCGTGGTGAGCCCCGGGCGCCAAGCCGACCAGAACGGCCAGCAGCACCAGAGTGGCGGCCGGGGCGAACATGACAGCGGGGATGTTGTGCCCGGCTCCTCTGGTCTCGCGGTTCTCTTGAATATGTTTGGCGCCAGCGGCCTGCGCCTGTTTACCCTTCCCCATGCCGCGAAACACGCGTCCCCAAACCCGCAATACCGCCCCGGCGGTGAGCGCCGCGGAAAAGAAGAAGATCGCGCGTAACCAGCCTTGGCCCATGGAGCGAGCCGCATCCATGATGGCGGACTCGCCGACAAAGGTGGCGAACCCCGGCATGGCGGCAAGCCCAAGGCCGCCCAACAGAAAAACAATGCTGGTGGCGCGCAGTTCGCGTCCGCGTCCGCGGAGCTCCAGTTCATCAACCCCGCCATAACGGTGCAGCAGGAGGCCCGCCACCAGAAACAGAGCTGCCTTTATCATTCCATGTCCCACTACATACAGCGCCACCCCGGCCAGCGCTCCTGCTTTGAGAAGTCCGAAACCGATGGTCAGCAGGCCCACATGGCTGATGGTGGAAAATGCCAGCAGGCGCTTGATGTGGCGCTGCGCGAAGCACATGACCGCGCCGGCCACGGCGGTTATGGCCCCCACGGCCAGCAGCAGTTCGCGCAAGGCCCAGCGGTGAGTTGTGAAAGGGCCGTCGAATATGACCCAGTAAATGCGGGCCACCGCATATATGCCCAGTTCCACCATGATGCCGGAAAAAAGCACGCAAACCGGCGTGGGCGCCACCGCGTGCGCGTCCGCCAGCCAGAAATGAAAGGGGATCACAGCGGCCTTGATGAAAAATCCGGCCATGATGAAAACAAAGGCTGTAATTATCAGTCCGTCCGGGCTGGCACCCAGGGTGCGGCCGATCTGCGCCATGTTGAGCGCGCCGGTGCGCCCGTAGAGCAGGCCAATGCCGCTGAGCACCAGAAACGCGCCCACGGTGTTGGTGATGGCAAAATTCAGGGCTCCCTGCATGGACTCCGGTTCTTCCACCTTGTACCCGCAAAGGGCAAAACCAGAGGCGCTCATCAATTCGAAGAACACGAACAGGTTGAAAAGGTCGCCGGTCAGGGCGAAGCCGCACATGGCCCCCAAAAATCCCAGCATGAGCACGTGGAACAGGGTGCCTACGGTTTCGAAGTAGTGAACAGAAAATACCAGGGCTGCCAGCACCAGCAGGCTGGTAAAAGCTGCCGCGCCGGCGCCGATGGGATCTATAACAAAGGAGATGCCCAGGGCCACGCCCGCACGCGGCGTCCATCCACCGAACCAGTGGATTACCGGCTGCATGCGCGACTGCAACAGCAGTTCTCCGCAGATAACCCCGGTGGCAATGGTGGCCAGGATTGATAAACCCTCGGACCAGCGGCGGGAGAAGAATTTGTTCAGGGCGGCAAGAATTGCGGCGGTGGACAAGGGAATGACCACCGGCAAAGGTGCGAGGAGAGACATTCAGCCTTCCAGCGCCTTCAGTTTGTCGGGGTCGAGGGTGTCGGCGTGTTTCTGCAATTGCAGGGCGAGTGCGAGCAGCAGAGCCACTACGGTGGCTTCCACCACGATATCGGTGAGCATGAGCGCCTGTACCACCGGATCCACAGCCGGCGTGCCCACCGGCACTCCGGCAAAGACGGGAGCGGTGCCGCCGGCGCGATAGCCGATGGAGAGCAGCAGCACATAGGTGGAGGACTGCAGCACCGCCAGGCAGATCACCAGATGCACAAAATTGCGGCTGGTGACAATGCCGTAAAGCCCAATGACAAACAGCCAGGCGGCGACCACATAAGGGAAAAAGCTCACTTCTCGCCTCGCAGCCGGATTTCCAAGGTCTGTTCCAGAAACGCATACAACAGGAGCACAAAGCCGGCGGCTACCTCCAGGCCGGTGGCCAGGTTAATCAGGGCAATGGTGCCGCCGGAATTGATGTTCCCGGTTTGACCCAGAGCTGCCACATTGCGCAGGTAAGCGCCGCCCATAATCAGGCCGGCCAACCCAATCCCCAGATATCCTCCGGCGCCCACCGCTTCTCCCACCTCCACCAGCGTATGGGAGGTGATCTGCTTGAACTTCTTCAGATCGCCGGCCAGGTAAACCAGCAGGGGCGCGGTGGCCAGGATCACGCCGCCTTGGAATCCACCGCCAGGTGTGAGTTGCCCGTGAGCCACGATGTAGAGACCAAACACGACCAGCGGCCCCACCAGGCCGAGCGTCAGCACCCGAACGGCGTCGCTTGGTTGCGGCGCCTGGCGCTCCGGGCTTTCATCGGCGAGATTGTCATCTCTGTGCTCACCTTTTTCTTCCTCCCGCTGTCGGCGGAGCAGAACGCTTCCCCCGATCACCGACATGAACAGGATGAATTCCTCGCCCAAGGTATCGAAGCCGCGATAATCGAAGTTCACGGCGGTCACGATATCGGTGACGTGCCGCTCATAGGTGGCCACGCGGTTGAGCACGTCGCCGTAAGGGCCGCGATAGTGGCCTACCGCCGGCAATCCTCTCAGCCCCCACAGATACACCCCGGCGAAGGCGGCAGCCGACAGCAGAAAGAAGATCAACCGTCCCCGGCGCTTCATGCGGCTTCCTTTTCGTTTTTGTGCCTGGTGCGTTGCTCTTCCTCGTGGTGGCGGATTTTGGTCAGCGCCAACAGAATCATCAGGGGCAGGGCCACCGCCCCGATCACGATTTGCGACAAAGCCACGTCGGGAGCCTGGAAGATGAAAAACATCAGCGCCATCACCAGGCCATAAAAGCTGATGCCAATGGCCTGCTTAGCGGGGTCGCGCGTCAGCACGACCGCGGTGGCCGTAACCACAACGAAGCTGAGGATGGTGAACTGCAGAAACATATTTGCCGTCTTACTTATCTTTTTTCCCTCTGCCCGTAACCTGCTCCAGGCCGGCGATCTTTTCGCCCTCGGCCGGTTGCCAATGGCCGCTGCTCCGAACCCGGGCAGCGCGCGCGGTGGCATGCGTCAAAACGGCGTTCATCAGAAACAGCACCACTACGATCAGGCTCATCTTGATGGCGGCCTGGCCCCAACCCTGTTCGATGACCACAGCGGCCAGCAGAGCCACGGTCGCGACCGTGCTTACGGTTGCCATGTAGTGCAGGCGCTCAAAAAAATCCTTCATAACCACAATGCCCAGGCAGCACAACAGGCAGGTAATCACCACCACCCAAACCAGCACCTCCACCGCGACCGTGGCGGCGCTCATAGCCAGCGCTCCAGGAAACGGGCAAACACCAGGCCGCCTCCGAAAGAGAGCAGTGCCAAGGCCAGCGCCAGGTCGTAGAAATTTACCCGGCCCATGCCTTCGGCCAGCATCACCAGCAGCAAGGTGACAATCATGCCCGCCATTTCCAGTCCGACCAGGCGCTCCATGGTGTCGCCGCGGAAGGACGCAATCCCGCACGGCACCAGAGCAAACAGCAGCACGGCCGACCCCAGCAGCCAGACGTTCAT